>SXWH01000023.1 GCA_005791535.1 Verrucomicrobiaceae bacterium
CGCGCCGGAGACTGCGCCGACCTCCGAGTCGCTTCTCGCCAATGTGAGCGGTGCGGTGGTGGACTCGTTGCAAGTTGCCAACAATGCGCCCGCTCCGGTTCCGATGGAAGCGAAGCCTGCGGACGCGGGGATTGTTCAGGACGCAGCCAAGTCGCTCGCAAATTCCGTGAAGCCCGAGCCGAGCGCGAATTTTTTCCGCGAGAAAGGCAAGACGGCTGCGGTGACGAGTGGTGAACCGGTTGCACCTGCCGAACCGGTCGTGGCGCAAGCTCTCGTGCGTTCCCAGCCGGAGGCGGAAGCCCGCGCGAAGGACGCAGGTCAGGCGTCGGCACCGATGCCGGTAGCCAAGGCACCATCGCGACCGGTGGTTGCGCTTTCGGATCAACTCGGTCAGCCGGGTGGCTCGAACGGAGTGGATCCGGCAGTTGCTAACTTGCGCTTTGCTCTGGCTGGGCGTTACTCGGGCGATAAGTCGGAGGTCGCTGCAGCCTCGGGCCCGGGCGAGCCGCCCGTTAACGGCAAGCCGATGTCGAAATCCAAAGAGCTCGCTGATCTTTCAAAGTCGCAGCAGGGACAGCGTGCTGAAACCAGCAAAGCCGATGCACCGGCCGATCGGCAGCGTGTGGCGAAGAAAAACATCGATTCTCTGAAAGCGCTTGAAACTCCACCCGCGCCGGCAATGCCCGCGAAGCCCGTGGCCGAGGCGGCCGGATTGCCCGTGCCTCCGCAGAGCGCGCCCAGTCCCGCGCCGGCATCCGGGGTGGTTCCGAGTCCCGACACTGCAACGACTGCGCCGGTTGCGTTTGCCGGCTTGGGGCTTGCTCCATTGAAGGAAGATTCATTCAAGAATGGAGTCGCAGCCGCTGATGACTTCATTGATGGCAAGCCTTCGGAAGGTTTGCAGCGCGAAATGCAGCGTCGGCCGGCCGCTGGCGGGGAAATTGAAAAGGGCCGCAAGATGCTTGCCGAACGTGATTCAGACGCGGACGGAGTGACTCTTGGAGAGGCGGACAAACTTGTGGCGGCGCGGGAAGTCGACGAAAAATCCGAGACACGCTACCGAAGAGGCGGACAGCAGCTCGCCGATGCCGCGGTGCGCGATGATGAAGTGCGCGAAGCATTGAAGCAGACGATGTCGCGCGGTCGTACCGACCTCGCCGCGAACGCCGCCGGGGCGAATCGCGAGGGTGAAGCGGTCGAGCAAATGCAAAAGGGGGGCGCGAAGGGCGAGGCGGACTTTGGCAGACTCGCGTACGATTCAGCGCGTTCGTCGGCAATGTGGGAGGTGTCGAAGGAGTGGCAGCGGCCGTTCAGGCGGCTTGATTCAAAAGCGGACGAGAAAACGGTGGAGGAGGGCGACCGATACGCACATTCAGCCCCGCTCTCCACAGCGGGCCGCGTGAATCTTGGAGATTTGTCTGCCGGGCAGACGGGTGAGTTCTGGGCGTATAAAGGCGGCGGAATCGTCGCTGGAACGGTCAGAGCCGGAAGTGGCGCACTTGCGGCAGGCGATGGGAAGCCGGGCGCGCCTGCAGCCGAGGGTGCCGTGTTCTGGGATATTCCAGCCGGTGGCGATGCCAAAGCCGGGCAGCAGTGGTTTGGAAGTGCGAACGGCGGATTCGCCGGAGGAGCAGGCGCAGCCGGCTCGCAGCAATTCACGTCGGGAGGCACTCGCGGCAACTCGCCGCACGTGGATCGTTCTACTGCGGACGGAGCGGCTCTTGGAGGCGTGTTGAATCTGACGGGGCTGAAACGCGAGGAATCACGCGATACGAGGGGAGCGGAGAAGCCCGGCGCCGATGCTCCGGAGACGACATTGGAACTCGCGCCGCAGGCAGTGGAGTTCGAGGGATTCATCAACTACGGTGAGCCGATCCAAACTACGGGCTTCGATGCGAATGGCAGGGCGGTGAAGAACGTCGTCACGTCTTCGTTGGTCGCAAATCCGCAGCCGAAGAATGAAAAGGCGCGTGGAGAAGAGGACACCGTTTCCCAACTCCGTGGCATGAGTCTCGCCATTCCCGCGCCCGGAGCGCCGGCCGCTGCAAAGTCGGAACGGTTGGAGGAGCTGGCGGCGATTAAACTGCCTTCACTCGCCGCAGCGAAGGACGGTGAAGGCGCAAAGGTAGCCGAGGCGAAAGCCGCCGTGGTCACCGAGAAGTTGGAGAAGCGGCTCGCCGAGCCGGAGCCGCCTGCGCCGCCACAGAAGCCGGAGCCGCCGGTCCCGCAGCCCGAAATTTCCACGAAGGAAAACGCATTTTCCACGTTCTCGCTCAACGTCAGCGACGTGTCGTTCAAGCTTGCGCAAGCGTCCCTCGAAAAGGGCGCGATGCCTGATGTCGCATCGGTGCGCACCGAGGAGTTCATCAATGCGCTCGATTACCGCGATCCGGAACCGGCGGCGGGTGCTCCGCTCGCATTCGCATCGGAGCGCGCGCGGTATCCGTTTGCGCACAATCGTGATTTGCTCCGGCTTTCCGTCAAGACCGCCGCTGCGGGCCGTCAGTCAGGGCGTCCGCTGAATCTCACGCTGCTGCTCGACAACTCCGGCTCGATGGAGCGCGCGGACCGCGTGCGCATCCTGGAGGAGGCGCTCCGCGTTCTCGCGAAGCAGCTTCAGCCGCAGGACAAGCTCAGCATCATCACATTCTCCCGCACTCCGCGCCTGTGGTGCGATGGCGTGGAAGGCAACAGGGCGGCCGAGTTCACCGGACGCGTCGCGGAGATTCGCCCCGAAGGCGGCACCGATCTCGGCGCGGCGATGGACCTCGGCTACAAGACGGCGCTGAAACATTATCAAGTCGGCAGCGTGAATCGCGTCGTCCTGCTTACCGACGGCGCGGCAAATCTCGGCAACGTGAATCCCGACACGCTCCGCAAGACCGTGGAAAATCACCGCAAACAGGGCGTTGCGTTCGATTGTTTCGGAGTGGGTTGGGAAGGGTACAACGACACGCTGCTCGAGCAGCTCTCGCGCAATGGCGATGGACGCTACGGCTTTATTAACTCACCCGAGGCCGCGGCGACGGAGTTTGCAGGCGCGCTCGCCGGCGCACTGCGTGTTGCGGCGTCGGACGTGAAAGTGCAGGTGGAGTTTAATCCGCGCCGCGTCACATCCTACCGCCAGCTCGGCTACGCAAAGCATCAGCTCAAAAAGGAGCAATTCCGCGACAACACCGTGGACGCCGCGGAAATCGGCGCGGCGGAATCCGGCAACGCGCTTTATACCGTGGAAGTGAATCCGAACGGCGTGGGTGAAATCGCGACGGTGCGCGTCCGCTTTAAAGTGCCCGGCACCTCGGACTACCGCGAGCAGGAGTGGACGGTTCCATTTACCGCGCCCGCGCCCGCGCTGGAGCAGGGCAGCAGTAGCTTGAAGCTCGCAGCGACTGCGGGTGCATTCGCCGAGATGCTGGCGCAAAGTCCGTTCGCCGCGGAGGTCTCGACCGACCGGTTGCTCGGAATGATCAACGGCATTCCCGCCATCTACGGCGCCGACCCGCGCCCCGGAAAACTCGAATGGATGATCCGGCAGGCCAAGAGCATTTCCGGTCGTTAAACGCGCAATTTTCCACTCACTCGAAATTATGAAACTCCTCAAACTCGCCGCACTCCTCATCGTGCCATGCCTAGCATTCGCGCAGACCGCCGAAGTCAAAGACCTGTCGATTAACGGCGGCGTCGCCGACGGAAAAGCGAAGCTCACCATCGAGGGCACTTTCGGCGCGCCCGTCGGCGAGCAGAAGGTCATCTTCTCCACGGGCATCCGCCACTGGGTCAAAGTCTCGCGGGAGAAAGTGCGCACACACATCGATGCAACGCTCGACGTGCTGCAGGGTGAGCCGAAGGAGTTCGCGCTCACCATCGCGGGCGAGGGCGACATCAAGGAAGTCACAGGTGAAGCATTGCAGGATTGGGGCATCCGCCAGGAAGCCGGCGGCGCCCGCACGCTCATTCTGCGTCCGAAGAAGGGCGAAAAACCGCTCGCACAACTCGTGGTCAGCATCGTGGCTGAGCGCGACATGAAGGTGTGGAAATCCCCCGTTCCGGGATTCACGGTTACGCCGCCGAACGCCGGATTGTTCAACGGTTTTGTGCGGCTTGAATCGACGGCTGACTTTGCGGTGACGCCGGAAGGCGCGACCGGTTTGCTGCCGATGGAAGTGAAATATCTTCCCGAGCAAATGCGTGGTGAACAGCCCGCTGAGGAGCCGGAGCCGCTCGCGTTTCAATTCCACGGAACCGCATACACGCTCCCGTTGAAAATCGCGGTGGCGGACCCGGAATCGCGGCAGGTTGTGCTGCGCGACTTCAAGCTCTCCGGACAGCTCTCGGATCAATCCGCGGCTTTCCAACTAACCGCGACGGCGCGTGTCGCAAATCCCAACGGAGGCTCGATTTCCCTGCTCTCGGGTGGTGTCGCGCTCACGGAACTCCCGAAGCACGCGGACTGGCGCGTGAGCGCTGGGAACGGACGCTACCTGCTCACGTTCGACAAGGCCGGCGAGTATCCGCTTGCGTTCAAGTTCAATGCGGCAGTCCGTAAAAACGGTCCGTGGAATGCGGTGGAGTTCAAGACCGCGACCAGCACACTTCTGCCGGTCGTGTTGCAGGGCCTCGCTGCGGACACGCAGTTTGATTTTGCCGGAGCCGCGAAGCCCGAGCGGACCGGGAATGATTTCGCGAGCTTCCTGCCGCCGGATGGCTCCGTGAAGCTCGCGTGGAAAAATGTGCCCGCCGAATCCGAGGGAAGGTTGTTTTACTCATCCGTCATGCTTTCGCAAATCAGCGTCAGTCCGGGATTGATGCGGCAGAATGCAATTATCGACAGCACGGTGATGCAGGGCGAAATGAGTTCGGTGGCGCTGATGATCCGCGGAGCGGGTGAGGTCACGCGGGTGACTGGAGAGCATGTTCTGGCGTGGGACGTGAAACCTGGCACAGTTGCCGGCGAGCGTCGGCTGAACGTACAATTCAATCAGCCGCAGAAAGGCGCCTTCTCGCTCACGGTCCAGACGCAAACGCCCATCGGCGCATTTCCGCAGGCGGTCGATGCAATTGAGATCCGGCCGGAGAATGCGACGCGGTTCGCCGGATTCTTCCGCATCGTGAATGATGGTGCCGTGCGGCTGGAAGTCGTGCAGGCCAAGGGGCTCTCGCAGTTGTCTCCGGAGCAATTCCCGGAGACCGACGCGACAAAGGCGGCGTTCCCGGTGGCCGCGAACGCCCAGCGGTTTGCATACCGGTTTTCCGGCACCGATTTTGCGCTGCGCATCGGCGCGGATCAGATCCTTCCCGAGGTTTCCGTGTCCGAAGTGCTCGCGTATCACCACGGCGAGAACGAACTCGCAATCGACGCCGAGTTCGAACTCGACATTCGTGAAGCTCCGCTGCGTGAGCTGCTGCTCCGCGTGCCGAAAGGCTATGCCGTGGCGAAGCTCGCTGCGCCGGGAATGACGGACTACTTCCAGCGTGATGTGGACGCTAATGAAGGTGAACTGAGAATCGTGTACGGCCAGCCCGTTTCCGGACGTCAGGTCGTGCAACTTCGAATGGAGCAGAACAAGGCGCTCGGCGCTCCGGAGTGGACGCTTCCCCGCGTGGAGGTCGTGAAGGCGAAATCCGTTCGGGGCCATCTCGCGGCCTCGTCGGATGCAGGTTTCCGCCTCACTCCGGCAAAGACGCAGGCGCTCACCGAAATCGCCACGGCGTTTTTCCCGCGCAAAATGGCGGGCCTCCAAACAGCATTCCGCCTCAGCGATTCGGCGTGGACTGCGACGCTGCGCGTTGAGCGTCTGCCGCAGACTATTCAGGCGGATGCGCTGCACATTTTCTCCATCGCGGAAGGCGTAGCCTACGGCAGCAGCGTGCTGAACTACACCATCTCCGGCTCACCGGTTTCCGCATTAAAGGTCGAGCTATCCGGCGAGTACTCCAATGTGGAGTTTTCCGGAAAAGACATCCGTGCGTGGGAAAAGGCGGACGGCGGATTTGTCGTCCAGCTTCATACGCCGGTCAGCGGCGCATACGCGTTGCTCGCCACCTACGAACGCGCATTCAAACCGCAGGGCGAGACGCTTGCATTCACAGGCGCGCGTCCGCTCGAAGTGCAGTCGGAGCAGGGTCACACGCTCGTGATCAGCGCGTATCAATTTCAGGTGGCACCCGTGAGCGTTTCGCAGGGACTTCTCCCGCTCGAAACGGGAGAGGTTCCGCCGGAGTATCGGTTGTTTTTCGATGCCCCATTACTTGCCGCGTATCGCTATTCCGCGCGTCCATTTGATCTGAAGCTGCAACTCCGGCCGCTCGCGCAAGGGGACTCGATCAGCCAGGTCGTTGACCGCGCGTCGCTCACCACGCGGGTTTCCAAGGAGGGCCAGGTGCTCACCGATGCGCAGTACTTTGTGAAGAGCCGCGGCAACACGCATTTCCGCATCACGCTTCCGGCGGACACGCAGTTGTGGTCCGCCACCGTGAACGACGCCAACGTCGTGCCGGTCACCGACACGAACGCGAATCTCATCCCGCTCCCGCAGCAGGCGGACCCGAATGCGATTCTCAACATCAGGCTCAAGCTCGCCTCGCGCTCGAAGGATGCCGTGAATCTCTCGCTCGCCACGCCTTCGCTCGCTGCGCCGGTGATGCTCGCGGAGTGGAAGCTCGTGCCCGACACGGCTCAACGCCTAGCATATCGCGGTGGATCGCTTACGCCGGTGAGTGGAACCGCAGACCGGTCCGGATTCGCAGGTATCGCCGCGATGTTTGAGGGCAATCCGGAGCAGGCCGGATCGCTCGCGGTCGGCGCTCTTGTTTTGATTCTAGTGGCGGTTCTTCTCTGGCGCTCCGCGCTGAAGCCGGGGATCTACCGCGGCAGTGGCCGGCACGCATCGGCGCTGCTCTCGGGTGTCGTCCTTTTCATGCTGGCTCTCGTCCTTCTCTTCTCGCTCGGAAATCAGATCCGCCATGGAGAAATCCCGGACGAGGATGAAGTCGCATTTGTCGCGCCGGTTCAGCAGCCCGGCACATCATTTACGGCCGAAGTTTCCAATACGCCGATCGAGCACGCATGGCGGGCTTCCGCACAGGCTGTGGTCCCGGTGCTGCTCGCGCTCGGCGTGTTTCTATTCGTCCTTTTCACGAAGCGCCGCGGATTGATCGCCGGTGGGTGGCTCCTTCTCGCGTGGGCCGCATTGCAGGCCAATCGCGGTGGCGGGGCGTTCCTGGCAGTGGTCGGCGCTTTTGCCACGCTGCAAATCGCGATTCCGGCAATCCGTCGTCTGCTCAATTCGCCGGAGGAACCGAAGCCGGCACCGCCGTCGGATGGTGGCGGAACGCCGATTGCCGCGCTGCTGATCGCCGGACTGTCGCTGTTCGCGCTCCCGCTCCAGGCCCAGGAGCCGCCGAAGGATGCGCCGGTTGCCGAGACGGTGACGCAGCAGATTCGCGTGGAGGAGAAGTTCGCCACAGCGACGGCGAAGATTCATTGGGTGGCGAAAAAGGGGCAGCGGCTCCCGTTGCTCTACGATCCCGCGGTGCTCACGAAAGCAGTGTATCCCGAAGCCGCGCTGAAGCTCGTCCAGACGACTGCAAACGGAAAACGCGCGCATCATCTTCTCGCACTCGACGCGGGTGCGTTCGACGTCGAAGTCCAATATCAAGTCACCGCGGTGAAGGGCGATGCGGGAACTGGAATTGTGCTGCCGACGCAGCCCGGACTGGTGAATTCCGTTTCGGTCACGCTGCTCAATCTCGATGTGGATGTCATCTCGCAGGAGGCCGTCTCCATGGAACGGAAGTCGGCTGGAAAGAACACCGAGGCCACTCTCATCCTCGCCCCGGTGAATGATGCATGGATCGGCTGGCAGCCGCGCAGCCGCGATGTGGCGAAGGAAAAGGCGGTGTTTCATGCGGAAATTACGCAGCTCTACATTCCGACGGCCGGGGTTGTTGAAGGACTACACCACGCCGCGGTCAAACCGGCGCAGGGCGAGCTTTCCGAACTCGTCTTCTCGGTTCCGAAAGGAGCTACGATCACCGATGTGATCGATCCGCTCACGCTGGCTCAGGCGAAAGGACAGCCGCGCGCCTCGATTGTCTCGCAGTGGCGCTTTGACCCCGACACCGGAAAGCTGCGCGTGACGCTTGCGCCGCGGCAATCGCGTTCATTCAGTCTCCTTGTGCGTTCGCAAGTCGCGACCGGGCCTTTGCCGGTAACGCAGACTGTCGGCCTCATAGCGCCCGATGGTGCGGCGAGCCACATCGGGATGTTTGGCGTGGCCACGGGTAATGAAGTGCAGCTCGATACCGTGACTTCCGAGACGCTGTCGCCGATCAATCTTGAAGACTATCCGCCGAATCTTGCCGGCGCGCTTTCGGCACAGATTCCCGGCCTCACCGTGCGTCGCGCATTTCGCTACGCGGACGCCGCATCGACTGCGGTGATCAAAGCCTCCGCGGTGGAGCCGGATGTGCGTGTGGAATCGCAGGACACACTTTCGCTCGGCGAGGATCGCGTGCTTCTGGCGGTGAACGCCGCGGTGGATATTACGCGTGCAGGCATTTTCCGGCTGAGCTTCGAGTTGCCGGCGGGACTGGACGTGGAATCCATCACGGGCGAAACCGTAAGTCACTGGACGGAATCGAAGAACGGCGATGCGCGTATCATCACGATGCATTTGCGCGGGCGAACCGAAGGCAAACAGCAGTACTCCGTATCGCTCACAGGGTCCGGATTGAAGACTGCGAAGGGTTGGAAAGCACCGCAACTTGTCTTCCGTGAGGCTGGGAAACAGCGCGGTTCGTTTGTGGTCGTGCCGGAGCAGGGGATGCGTCTTCAAGTCGCGACGCGTGACGGAATCACTCAACTCGACCCTCAGAAATCGGGCATCAAGCAAAAGGGCGTCCTTGCTTTCCGCGTCCTGCAAACACCGTGGAATCTCACGCTGGATGTGGAGCAGGTGGATGCGTGGGTTCAGGTCACGAGTCTTCAGCACGCAATCATCGGCGAAGCGCAGGCAAAGGTCAGCGCGAGCCTGCAGTACCAGATCGAAAACACCGGCCTGAAGTCCTTCCGCGTCGCGCTCCCGGTGGGTGCGGAAAATGTCCGGTTCACCGGCGACCAGGTCACGGATTTCCTTGCCGTAAAGGATGCCGTGAAGGCCGGGATGCAAACATGGGAGGTGAAGCTCGGACGCCGTGTCATCGGTCAATACATGCTTCAGGCCGCTTACCAGACTGTCATCGCGGCGCAGGCTCCGGCGACCAATGTGACCGGTGTGCAGGTGCTCGACGTCAATCTCCAGCGCGGATTTGTCACGGTGCAGTCCGGCGGGCGTCTGCAACTTCGTGTCGAAGCACTGCCGCCGGCGCTTCAGCCGACCGAATGGCAGAGTATACCGCGCGCTCTGCAGCAGGATCCCGCGACAGCTTCGGCGAGCTTTGCATACCGGTTGGTGGAGCCTGTATTTGTGCTCCCGCTGAAGCTGGAGCGGCACGAGGCGACCAAGCTTCTCCCGGCACGGGTGAATAACATCACGCTGAAATCCGTCATCGCGGACAGCGGCGCGATGCTCACGGAAGTGCGCATGGAAATGCTCCCCGGCGACAAGCGATTGCTTTCGGTGACGCTGCCGAAGGATGCGCGGTTCTGGTTTGCCTACGTGAATCAGAATGGCGTGTGGCCGTGGCGTGAGGGGGAACAGATTCTCATTCCGCTGGAGCAGCAATCGCGAAGCGGCGAGTCGGTTCCCGTGACGTTCTTTTACAGCAGCCGGATTGGGAATCCAGGAACCACGGCGCTCGACTTGCAACTCGCGGCGCCGCGTTTTGACCTCCCTCTCGAGAATATCGTCTGGCGCGTTTATCTGAACGACAAGTGGGAGCTTAAAAAGTGGACCGGCTCTTTGCAGAAGCAGGAGGAGCGCGTAGCGACACCTGCGCAGACCGTTGACGTGCAATCCTACTTGCAGGGCGAGATCAGCCAGAAGGTGGAGAAGACCAAGGCTGCCGAGGCGCAGCTCGCTCTGGCGAATAAGGCGCTCGAACAGGGCGACACCCAGCAGGCGCGGCGCGCATTTGGAAATGCGTTCGGGCTTAGCCAGCACGATCAGGCGTTCAATGAGGATGCCCGTGTGCAGCTTCACAATCTCAAGCTCCAGCAGGCGCTCGTGGGATTGAATATCCGCAACAACAATCCGGTCGCGGAGAGCAACGGTCTCGTGACGAAGCTCCGCAGCGGCGGCGGCGAACTCGGCTATACGCAGCAGGATGCGAAGCAGGTCCTCGATAATAACAGCGCGGATGATAACGCCGCGCTCACACGGCTCGCCGAGCGGCTCATCCAGCAGCAGGACGCCGCAGTTTCCGCTCCGGCAGTCATTCAGGCGAGTGTTCCCGAGCAGGGCCGCGTGATTACGTTCAGCCGGTCTGTCGCGGTCGACACGCAGGCGGATTTGCAGATCGGTCTGCACGCAAAAACGAGCGGTTCCGCGACGTCGGGACTGCGCTTCGCGATTCTTTTCGCGACGGCGTTGTTCATCGCTCTTGGTGCGCTGCTCTCGCGTCCGTTCCGCCGCGCCTGACGAACAAAAACCGCTGTTGGCGCGGGTCGAAACGTGATCTATAGAAGGGGCATGCACATCAGGAACACGTCGCTCGTTCTTCCACGCCGCACTTTTCTAAAGGGAATCGGAGCCTGCATCGCGCTGCCTTTCCTCGAGGCGATGACTCCCGCGCGCGCAGCGCTCGGAGGCGCACCGAAGCGGATGTGCTTCATCTACCTGCCGAATGGCATGGACATGGAGAATTGGACCCCCTCCAAGGCGGGCGCGGGGTTTGATCTGCCCGCGACGCTGGAGCCGCTCAAAGCGCATCAGCAGCAGTTCAGCGTGCTCAGCGGCCTTGCCCATGTGAATGCGCGCGCCGGCGGCGACGGCGCGGGTGATCATGCGCGGGCAAATGCGACCTTTCTCACCGGAGTGCGTGCGCGGAAAACGGCGGGTGCGGATATCCGAATCGGTGTCTCCGCAGATCAGGTCGCAGCGCAGGCAGTCGGCCGTGAGACGCGGCTGCCTTCGCTGGAACTCACGTGTGACAATTCCAGTCGCTCGGCGGGTGCATGCGACAGCGGCTATGCGTGCGCTTATCAGAACAACATTTCGTGGCGGAATGAGAACTCGCCGATGCCTCCCATCGCGGACCCGCGCCTCGTTTTCGAGCGCCTGTTCGGCTCCGCACCCGATCCCGACCTTGCCGCGGGCAAGGCACTTCGCGAGTCCTGCCGGGGAAGTATTCTGGACCTTGTGCGGGATGATGCCAAAGCACTGCAACGAAGCCTCGGTGCGAGCGATCGGCGGAAGCTGGATGAATACCTGACCGCTCTCCGCGAGACGGAAGTGGGCATCGAGCAGGCCGAGAAGTTCAAAGCCCAGATGCCGAAGCTCACGGCGATGGAAAAGCCGGAGGGGATTCCGGGTGATTTTACACAGCATGTGAAATTGCAGTACGAACTGCTCGCCCACGCCTTGGCCACGGATTCGACGCGCATCGCGACCTTTATGGTGCTCCGCGAGGGCAGCAATCGCAGCTATCCGTGGCTCGGAGTGAATGACGGACACCACGAGATTTCGCACCACGGAGGCAGCGCCGAGAAGAAGTCCAAGATAGCGAAAATCAATCGCTGGCACATCGAGCGTTTCGCCGAGTTTCTCGCGAAGCTGAAAACATTCCGCGAGGGATCCGGCACGGTGCTTGATAATTCCATGATCGTTCTTGGCAGCGCGATCGCCGACGGCGACCGCCACGCGCACCACGACCTGCCGGTTCTTTTGGCCGGTGCGGGCGGCGGCGCATTCAAGCCGGGCCGCCACATCCAGTTCGCGAAGGAGACTCCAATGTCGAATCTCTTCGTAACCATGATGAACCAGATGGGTGTCCGTGTGGACAAACACGGCGATAGCACCGGTCGTCTCGAAGGTGTCTAGGGCGGCGGCTTGCTACGCGGCCACTTCATTTGATACTTCCTGCTCATGAAATCGCTCCTGCTCGTTCTCGTCACTGCGCCGCTTTTCGCGCAGGAACCGGCTCCCGCTTCCGCGCCAGCGGCACCGCAGCCTCTCGCACCGGCGGAGCCTGCTAAGCCGGAGGCAGCGGAGAAGCCCTCCGCGCCCGAACTCCCGGAGCGTTCTACAGCTCCGCGTGACGACAAGCTTCTCGACCTTCTGCGCAAGAACCCGACGCCCGAGGGGCGTCGCGAAATGGAGCGTGGGCCGCGTCTGGAGCCGAAACCCGCGGTGAAAGAGGCTGAAAAGCCCACGAAAGCCGACCCTTCCCGAGACAAGTCACGGAACACACTACTGCCGCCTGCCACTTCGACGGATCTTGACCTCCGGGTTCGCTATCGCAAAGCGCGGACCGTCGCCGAGCGCGATCCCGCCGTGGTAGCGGCGTGGGAGGAATCCCGCGCTGCCCGCACAGATTATGCGAAGCGTGAATCGCTCAAGCGCTACTACGATTTGATCCGCGCAAAAGTCCTCGCCATCGATCGTGCAGTGGCTCCATTGCTTGAGGAACGGCATCGCTTTTCGAGCAAAAAGCTCGACCAAACGCGCGTGGATCCCACGGATCCGCTCGCCGAGGATTTGCGTCACCAACAGTAGTGGCGTGGGTCGCGAAATTCGACAAACCGCTTGCCAAAAGCGCGTCGAGTTCCGATATTGCGCGCCCTTTCGAAGGAACCGCCGGTGTAGCTCAGAGGTAGAGCAGACGATTCGTAATCGTCAGGTCAAGGGTTCAATTCCCTTCACCGGCTCCACTCCTTGAGGCAGGCACTTGCGATGAGTCGCGGATGCGTTCGTTTTCGCTCTTGGTGGGTTCAGTTGTCGGACTTTTTTGGAAAGAACCTCTCCACGGTTGCCGCGGATGGCGCCTTGGTGAGCAGGCTGACGACGAATATCCAGAGCGCCGAGCCGATGCACATAAACATCACGGGCATGTAGCCGTGGATGGTCACATTCGAAGGCGTGCGCAGGAACAGCCTGCCGAGCTCCGGGAAAATCGCCACCGGCGGCTGGCCGGGCTTTGGCGCCATGCCGTTCGAGTAGCTTTGCAGCCACCACATGAAGACCATGCACGCGACTACCCACAGCACGGCGGCGAGCGCGCCCCATTTGTTGCTGCGCCGCCAGAAGAGCGCGGCGAGCATCACCGGCGCGAGCGCGGCAAAGCCCGAGAAGCCGAAGCGGATCGCCAGATCGAAGATCGACTTCTGCCCCTCGAGCACGAGCGCAAGGATGTAGCTGATGACCGCGATGACCACGACGAACGCGCGGCCCATCCAGACCTGCATCTTTTCGCCGTAGCGTTTCGTCCCGCCGTAGTGCGCGAAGACGTCCTGACTGAACATCGTGCTCAGCGCCATGATCTGCGAGTCCGTCGCCATCACGCATGCCATGATTGCGGCTCCGAGGATTCCGGCGACGATGATATCCGTATTCCCGACGAGCAGGCGCAGAATCACGTCGTCGGACTCGCCCATTTTCAGCCCCGGGAACTGATGCGCTGCCACGATTCCGAGGAACACACTCGGCAGCCAGATGAGCAGAATGCAGATCGGGTACCACACCACCGTGCGCTTGAACGACGTCACCTTCTCCGCGGTGAGGCACATGATTGCCATGTGCGGAAACATCATCGCTGAAAGCGGGATGAACGTGTAGCTGAAGAACTCCTGCGGCGAAATGCGCTGCCGGGTCAAAAGCGCGGAGTCCTTCGGGCTTGCGGCGATTTCCCCGATGATGCGGTCGAATCCCCCGAGGTTGCGCGAGATGAGATAAAACGCGATCGCCCCGAACGCCAGGAACAGCACGGTTTGCAGCGCATTCACCCACGCGACGCCGCGCATCCCGCCGAAGAACACATACGCCATCACCACGATTGCCACCACCGCACCGCCGAGCCAGTAGGGCACCAAGCCGCCGCTCAATTCCTCGAGCGTATGCCCGCCGCCCATCATGCCGATCACGATGTAGGGAATCATCATCAGCGACGTCACTGCGAAGATCACGGTGCCCACGCCGTTGCACTCCCACCGGTCGCGGAAATACTGCACCTGCGTCATGTAGCCGTGCTTTTTCCCCAGCGCCCACAGCCGCGTGCCGATGAGGAAAATCGTCAGCGGAATGATCAGTCCCGATGATGACGCCATCAGCCCGTACACCCCGATGCCCCGCTGATACGCCAGCCCCGAACTGCCGAGGATGGCAAATGCCGTCATGTTCGTGCCGAAGACCGTCAGCAGAAAAACCCACGGCCCCAGCGAGCGGCTCGCGAGGAAGAAATCCTCCTTCGACCCCGTGCTCTTCCGAAACGCGAACAGCCCCACGTAGAGCACGATCGCCAGGTAAACAAAAACGACGATTGCGGGAATCACGGCGCCTTATCCTCCGGCGGGGTTTTCGTCTGCGGCTCGTCGTCCTCCAGCTCCGCCGGCCATGCAAACTTCACCAGCAGCGCCATCGTCACCGCCGCGAGCACGGAATACCCGAGATGATACGCCAGCCCCGGCGGCAGCAGGCCGAGCAAAAGCGGACCGGCCTTCGTCCAGTTCCAGATGTCCTGATGGAGCGCATACACGACCGCGACCCACACAATGAGGAGAATGTGGCGGGCCTTCATGCGAGTCGATGCAGCGTCGAAAGTGAGCGGTGATGAGCGGAATCCATGGCGTGACTGCGCCGCGTCTTAGCGCTCATTCGGCGTGCGGCAGGTGGAAAGTTGCGGGCAGTGGCCGGTGGGCAGTTGGCAGTTGGCAGTTGGCAGTTGGCAGTTGGCAGTTGGCAGTATTGCGGATTTTGACAGTGCCGTGTTCCGCGGCTAAGCGTTCAGCCGGATGATTCATCGCTTCAATCGCTCCCAGACTACGAAGGCCGTCGTGCTGATCATCGGCGGACTGTTTTGCTGCTGGCTCGCTTTCCTCTTCTTCCGTTACGCCACCGTTTTCCTTGGCTCGCAGTTCCGCCAGTCGCTTCCACGATGGCTGCCGGACGTGGTGGGGTTTGCGGGGCTCGCGGCTTCGTGGGTTTCGGGATACCGCGTTTGGAAGGCGGACGGGGGACTGTTCGGATATCACGAATCGGGTCTGTATCACGATCTGGGCGACGCTTCGGCGGGGGCGTTTATGATGGACCGCTACATGCACCGTGTGACCGGGCCAGCGTATCTTCTCGGGCAGGTATTCATGGCCGGTCCGTTGTGGATTTTGAAATCATGCACGCTGCTGCGCAGTCGCATCGCATATTCGCCCGGTCTGGAATCAGCGCTGGAGCAGACGCTGGCTACTCTCCGCGCAGCAGCGAAATGGGAGGGAATCGCCGACCATCCGGATTCGCGGAACGAAATCTACCTGCTCGCGAGAATGGGTCTGATTGATTTCAGCGCCCACAAAGGAACCCCGCGTCTCAAGGCGCGCTGAGGGGGATGGTGCGAACGTCGAGCGGGATGTCTGCGGACAGACACCGCGGAGAGGTCTTTCTATCGTGGGTGCCGTCGTTTTCGCAATCTGCGGCGCGGCGGGGTGCGATGGTGAGCTATCGGGCGCCTGTTTGTGGCTCGATGGGGTATTTTTTAAGGCCGGTGCGCTGGAGGAGGATGCGGATGAGGTAGGTGGGGACGATGATGCCGTAGCGTTTCCAAAGGCGCTTGGGGTCGCTGCATAGGCGGTGGAGCCATTGGAGGCCGAGGCGCATCATCCAGCGGGGGGCTTCTTTCATGCGGCCTGTGTGGAAGTCGAATGCGGCTCCGACGCCAAACATGACGGTAGTCTCCAACCTGGGGAGGTAGGCGGACATGAAGCGTTCTTGCTTCGGGGTGCTGAGGCCGACCCAGAAGAGGTCGGGTTTTTGTTCGGCGATGGTGCGGGCGAGCGCGGTTTCTTCGTCGGCGTTGAGGGGGCGGAAGGGGGGGCAGTAGGTGCCGGTGATTTTTACGCCGGGGAAGCGGGCCTCCATGGCGGCTTTGAGGGCATCGGCCACGCCGGGTGCGCCGCCGTAGAGGAAGTGGGTGTATTTTCCGTCGCGGGTGGCTTCCATGATGCGGAGCATGAGGTCCGGGCCATAGACGCGATCGACCCACGGGCCGACGGCGCGGCGGCCTTCCCAGACGAGAGGCATGCCGTCGCAGGTGTTGAGGAATGCGGCGTTCAGGATGGCGCGGAAGGGTGCGTCGCTCTGCGCCTCGGTGATGCCGTGGACGCCGGTGACGCAGACGTAGCCTTTGGTGCGGGTGGCGCAGGCGTCGAGCACCGCGCGGGTGGCGATGTCGAGGTCCATGGCGGAGACGGCGACGCCGAGGACGTTGAATTTTTCGATGGGCATGGCGTCGCTTTGGTGCGCGGAGGCGGCGGGTTAGTCCACTTTGACGCCGTGAATCTGGAGGGTGGTGCCGACCTGGAGGTGGTAGCGGGCGACGGCTTTGTTGAAGTCCGACCGGGCGCGGAGTTCGGCGGTTTCGGCTTCGGCGACTTTGCGCTGGAGCTCGAGGACTTCGAATGTGGTGCCGGTGCCGGCGACGAGGCGGGCTTCGCCGGCGACGAGGCTTTCTTTTGCGAGGCGGTTGGACTCGGTGGTGGCTTCGATGCGCTGGCGTGCGGTGGTGACGAGGCCGCTGGCGTTATCGACGCGGACGACGATGTCCTGCTCGAGGCGCTGGAGGTTTACGAGGGATTGGGCGATGTCGATTTGCGCGGCGTTTACGCGGCCGCGGGCTTCGCGGTTGCCAAGGGGGACGGAGAATGTGGCGCCGGCGGTCCAGTTTGTCTGGTCGCGACCTGCGGCGCGCTGTGCGCTGGTGCCGAAGTCGTCGTCGAAGCCATTCATCGCGAGGCTGGCGGTGAGGTCGAGGCGCGGGAGGCGTGCGTTTTTCTCGACGACGAGGGTGATGCGGCGGTTCTCGAGGTCGAGCTTGGCCTTGCGGTAATCAGGGCGCAGTTCGAGTGCGCGCCCGATGCCGGCGACGACGTTTTCGATGAAGCCCGGCGCGGGCGGCGTGGTGATGCGGATGCGTGCGCCGAGCATGGGAATCATGTCGCGGGTGAGGAGTTGTTTGAGGAAGTTCTCCTGGTCCTTCACGGCGCGCTGCGCGGTGATGACGGCCTCTTCGCGCGCGGCGACTTCGGCTTGCGCGGTGGTGACGTCGAGCGGGGTCTTTACGCCGACTTCGACGCGCTTGATGTTGTCGCGAAGGAGTTGCCCCGCGAGGGCTTTGTTGCGTCGGGCGACGGCGAGATTTTCGTGGGAGAAGTGGAGGTCGTTGTAGGTCTCGATGACGTCGGTGATGACTTCCATGACGCGCTGTTTCACATCCCACTCGGAGAGCGCGACGTTGTTGCGCGCGACGCGGACGCCGGCGAGATTTACATCCGTCCCCGCGCCGCGAAGGATGGGCTGGCGGAGGCTGAAGGAGAGCTCGCTATCCACATCCTCGTAGAAGGAATTGAACGAGCCGCTGCGCGTGCGCGTGCTGGCGCCGACATCGTAGCCGAGGCCCCAGGCGGTGACGCCGTTGATGCCGGTGCTGAAGGTGCGGCTCTGGGAGACGGCGTTGAATTCAAAGTGCCCGCCGGTGCCCGCGGCGTCGCGGCGGAATTGATCGCGCGTGGTGGCTTCGCCCTGCGAGTAGCCGAAGTCGAAGATGGGATCGAAGCGGCCCTTTGCCTGCGTGAGGCGTTCGGACGCGGCCTTGGGTTCCATCTTCGCGATCTCGATGGTGAAGTTCTTCTTCAGCGCGAGCTGGACGGCTTCCTCCAGCGATATCGAGAGCACGCGACCGGTCGCGCTGCTGCCGGGAGTGGCCATGGAAGCAGGCTCCGCGGGCTCGGCGGCGATCGCGGCGGAAGTGACGGTGGCAAGGGCGAGGACGAGCGTTTTCAACATCGTCCCAAGTGAACCGTGTGTGGCGGCGGCGCTTAGTCTAATCATCGTCCGCCTCCGAAAGAACCCACGCGCGGCGGACGGGAGCGGGCATCCGCTCGGAAGCACCGCGGACATTGCGCCAGATGATTTCGTTGAGCACGAGATCGTCTGCGGCATCCTCCTTGGTGAAGTCCATTTCGAGGGTTTCCTTCACGCCCCAGGCGGTCTTCTTTACGCGTTCGTCGAGGTCGGCTTTCGGGACGAGCGCGGTGTAGGGACGGAGGTCGGGGTCTTTCTGGAAGCAAGCAAACATGGGCATCGCGAGGGCATCGAACTGCGACATGGGCTGGAGGCCGAGGATGAGTTCCATGGTGCGGAGCATCGACGCGGTGGAGTAAAGTGTGCTGTCGAGACTGCCGCGGCGGACGTAGGGCGAGATGACGTAGGCGATGGTGCGGTGGGCGTCCACGTGGTCCGGGCCGTTTTGCGCATCGTCCTCGACGACGAAGATCGCAGTCTGCGCCCAGAATTTCGATTTGCTGACGGCTTCGACAATCTGGCCGAACGCGAGGTCATTGTCGGCGACGTGCGCAGCGGGCGTCGGTTTGCCGGGGCTCGCGCCGCTGGTGTGATCGTTGGGGAGCCGGACGATTTGCAGCCGCGGCATTTCGCCCTCGCCTTCAAAGCGCTTCAGCTCGGAGATGAAGCGGGCGGCGCGTTTCACATCGGGGTAATCCATGTCGAACGTGTGGTATTCCGGATCGATGTGCCCTTCCAGACCGGGGACCTTGGCCTTGCCGGGCGTGCCGTCCGCTTTCGGGCTGAGCGTGAACTCGCCGTAGCTGCGATACGTCACGCCGGCGGCCTTCGCGCGGTCCCACAAATAGCCGCCTGCGGGCGTCGCAGCGGGAAACGCGCCTTCGCTGGGGTAGGGGAATTTCTTCGAGGAATTGTGGCCGTAGCTGACCGGCCAGTGCTTCTCCACCCAGTCCGTCGCGTAGGCGCCCATGCTCCATTCATGGCCGTCGGCGCTGACTTCGCTTTCGACGTAGAAGTTATCGAGCGTCACAAAATCGCGCGCCAGGGCGTGGTGGTTCGGAGTGACGGGCTCGGGGAAAATGCAGAGCGAAGGGTCGCCATTTCCGCGCCCGAGATCGCCGAGGACCTGGTCGAACGTGCGGTTTTCCTTCACGATATAGATGACGTATTTGATGGGCGAAGGGTCGCCGACCTTCCGTGGAACGGGATTTCCATCGAGCTGCGCCGCTTCGATCTTCTTCGCGGTCGTCGGCATGCATGAATAGGCGATGGCGCTCCACTTTTTCATCTGCGCCTCCATGTCGTCCTCCTCCGGTGGCAGCGGGACGACGCTGAGCGTGCCCTGCAAAATCCCCGCAATGTATTGCGAGACGCCCGCCGGCGGTGACTTCGCGCCGGGCTGCGTGTAGTTGCGGTTCGAGCGCGAGACGACGCCTTTTCCGTTCGCGATGATCAGCTTGCCGCCTTTTGCGACGCGGACGCTCGTGGGATACCAGCCGGTCGGGATGAAGCCGAGCGAGCGGGATTTCCCCGGCTCCTCCATTTCAAAGACGGCGACGGTATTGATGTTCGCGTTCGCGACGAAAAGCCGCTCGCCATCGGGCGAAAGCGCGAGCGAGTTCGGCGTGTTGCCGGGAGGCGCATCCGCGAAGAGTTCGGCGACGAGCGTCTCCACGACGCGGCCGGAATCGAGGTCGATGACGCTGACGGAATTGCGGTTCGCATTTGCGACGAGGAGCTGCTTCCCGCCTTTGGTCATGAGCATTTCGTTCGGATGCTCCTCCACCTGCCAGCGCGCGACCTCGGCCCAAGTGGCGAGGTCGAGAACGGCGACGTGCTTCTGCGCCCAGAGGCTCACGTAAAGGCGGTTGCGGGCCTCATCGAGGACGCAGGTATACGGGAACGGCGCGTCCTTGCTCGTGGTGTCGAGAATCTGCTCGGCGCGTTTGGTGATGCTCGGGTCGTCAGTCTTCTCGCCTGTCTTCTCGGGCGCTTTTTCCACCGGAGCGGCGAAGACGAAATGCGTGATATCCGCCGCGCCTGCGGAGCCGTCTTCGCCGGGATTGATGCGCACGCGGCTCACGCTCTGGCCCCAGACGTTGGCGACGTAGATCGTGGAGCCGTCCTTCGAAATCGCGAGTCCGCCCGGGATGCCCCGCTGCTGCTTCGGGCGAAGGCGGATGCTCGTGGGTTCCGAAAGGTAGCCGCCTTTGAAATTGAACACCCACAGCACTTCATCGCCGGAGCCGCTGATGATCAGTTTTTTCCCATCGGGCGAAAACGCGCATCCGTAGAATGCATCGGCGATGTTTGCGGTGCTGACGATCTTATCCGCCGCGATGTCGAGGATGCGGACCTCGTGCTGACCGTATCCGCAGTGAAGAACCGCGGCATACTGGCCGTCGGGGTGAAGCGCGATGTTCACGGGAAAATCGCCCACCTGGATTTGTTTTCCGATCGGATTGAGCGACCACTGGTTTGGCAGGAGGACCGTGCCGTCCTTCTGAGCCCCCGGGAATACGGGCGCGGTTTGCTCCTGAGCGAGCAATGGAAGTGTGCTGAGGGAGAGAATGACGGATAGAATTCGCAACATGCGGCCCGTCTATCGCGCTGTGAGCTTCATGGCAAGGAAGGCAATTCCGCATTTGCCATGCACGCCGCCGGCGGCTACCTCGTCCGCCCTCCGAAACCGAATCATTCAAATATGTCCGTCCTCATTGTTGGCTCCATCGCTCTCGATACCGTAAAAACTCCGTTTGAAGAACACGCCGATTTGCTTGGCGGGTCGGCGAGCTATTGCGCGGTTGCCGCGTCGTTTTATTCGCCGGTGAACCTCGTCGGCGTGGTCGGGAAGGACTTTCCGCAGGAGCACATCGAGTTTTTCAAAAAGCGCGGCATCGACCTCGCGGGCCTACAAATCGCCGACGGGCAGACCTTCCGCTGGTCCGGCGAATACATGCTCGATATGAACGTCCGCGAGACGCGCAGCATCGCGCTGAATGTCTTCGAGCATTTCAATCCCGTGCTCGCGCCGGGATACTCGGAGACGCCGTTTGTGCTGCTGGGAAATATCGGACCGAACCTCCAGAACCACGTGCTCGACCAGGTGAAGAATCCGAAGTTCATCATCGCGGACACGATGGATCTTTGGATCAACATTGCGAAGGACGAACTCCTGCGGCTGCTAAAGCGCGTGGACATGCTGATTCTCAACGACGGCGAGGCCCGTCTGCTCACGCAGCAGACGTCGCTCATCAAAGCCGGTGCGATGATTCAGGCGATGGGACCGCGTTTTGTGGCCATCAAGAAAGGCGAGCACGGATGCTTGCTGTTCGGGCAGGATGAGGACTTCTTTTCATGCGGCGCGTATCCGCTCGAAGACGTGCATGATCCCACCGGTGCGGGCGACACGTTTGCCGGCGGTCTGGCGGGTTATCTCGCCAGCGCAGTGAAAGGCGACGTGACATTTGCCGACCTGCGCAAAGCGGTTGTGAATGGATCCGTTCTGGCGTCGTACAACGTCGAGCAGTTCAGCCTTGAGCGCATGCGCACGCTGACTCAGCGGGACATCGACGACCGCTACGACAGCTTCCGGCTCTACAGCCATTTCGAAGTCATCGAGTAGTGGAACTCGCGTTCGCACGCTGTAAACGCGCTGCATTTCCGCGCGAGCTTGCGCCGGATTCCGCGCTTCCACACTGGCGCGAGGCCGACTTGCTGGAAATGCGCGAGGCCGTGCGTGGAGGCGCGCCGAATCAAGGCACGCGCATCCGGATGGCGTGGAGCGCAGACGAGTGGCGCGTGCTATTTGAATGCGACGATGCGCTCCCATGGGCGACGCTGACCGAGCGCGACGCGCCGCTTTACAGCGAAGAAACGGTGGAGGTTTTCTTCGACCCGATCGGCGATTTGGAGAGCTACTACGAGGTCGAAACCAATCCGATCGGCGCGATACTCGATATCGTCTTCCGCCGTAGTCGCAGTGGATACAAGGGCGACTGGGCGTGGAATTGCGACGGACTGCGTGTCGCTGCTTCGGTGGCGCCGCGCGGATGGGCTGCGGAGTTCGCGATTCCTTTTGAGAGCGTAGGAGCGGTGCCCGTCGCCGGAACGCGATGGCGCGCGAACTTTTGCCGGATCGATCGTCCGGCCCGCGATGGCAGCGTGCCGCGTGAACTCAGCGCGTGGTCGCCGCCGCTGCGGGAAAACTTCCACACGCAGGAGCGGTTTGGGATTGTCGAGTTCGTGGTGTAGCCCGCGCATATTTCCTCGCCAACCGGCGCGTGCGCCCCTAGAACCCGCCGCCCTTATGGAAGATAATTCACGCACGCTCCGCGTGGGGTTGCCATCGGGCAGTCTTCAGGAGCCGACCATTTCACTTTTTGCCAAGGCGGGTTTTTCGATCTCGGTTTCGAGCCGGAGCTACAAGCCAACCGTCGATGATCCTGAACTGGTCATCCGCCTTCTGCGCGCGCAGGAAATCAGCCGCTACGTTGAGCACGGCTATCTTGATTGCGGACTCACCGGGCGCGATTGGATCGAGAACAACGGCAGCGACGTCGTGAGGCTCGGCGAGTTTGTCTTCAGTAAAACAAGTGCACGCCCGACGCGATGGGTTCTCGCCGTTCCGGAGGATTCGGCGATCAAATCCGTGAAGGATTTGGAGGGGAAATTGATCGCAACCGAGGCGGTGGAAATGACACGTGCATTTCTCGCGAAGCACGGCGTGAAAGCCGAGGTGGAGTTTTCCTGGGGTGCGACGGAGGTCAAGGTGCCGGACCTCGTGGACGCGATTGTGGATGTGACGGAGACGGGTTCCTCGCTCCGCGCGAACAAGCTGCGCATTTTGGAAACCATTATGGAAAGCGTCCCGGTCTTCTGCGCAAACAAGGCCGCGCACGCCGACGCATGGAAGCGCCAGAAAATCGAGCGACTCGTGCTGCTTCTGCAAGGCGCGCTCGCTGCACGGGACAAGGTCGGTTTGAAAATGAACCTTCCCGAAGCTGCGCTGGACGGCCTGCTCAAGGCGCTGCCAGCATTGCGTCGCCCGACGGTTTCGAAACTCACCGAGGAAGGATGGGTCGCCGTGGAGACGATTATGGACGAGAAGATCGTCCGCGAAATCATCCCGACCCTGAAGCTTTTGGGGGCCGAAGGCATCATCGAGTATCCCCTAAACAAGGTCGTTTACTGAGAAAACGGGTGATTTTCCCAGCGACTGCGAGAAAACATTTGCCGCATGGCGGTGTGCCTGCTTTTCTCCGCGTCCACTTTTAAACCTCACCACACAAGAGACACTAAGCATGGGCAGTATCAAAAAGCGCCGTAAATCCAAAATCAACCGGCACAAGCGCAAGAAGCGGATGAAACTCAACCGCCACAAGAAGCGTTTGCGTTACAAGAGCTAGTCGCTCAAACGGCGTATGAAACGCGTCCGGTTTACCACGCTCCGCAGTTCGCGGAATTACGGTGCCGGTTTATTGACTGCGGTGCTTCTCGCCGCAGGTGGAGTTCTCTTTGAGGCGGAAGCGCAGTCAAAGAAGCCATCACCTGCGCAGAAATCGCCTGCGAAGGAAAGGCCCGAAAGCGCTGCGAAACCGCAGAAGCCGCCGCCGGGACAACGGCCGCCTGCTTCAGACGATTTATACGAGGGGCCGGGTGTGGCGGAACCACCTGCTGCTTCTCTGAAGAAGCCCGCTGTTCCGCCTGCCGCGCCTGCGGGGGCTCCAGCCCCGGTTGCGGAGCCCGATGTTTCGAAGCCGTACGCGTCAAAGTACGCAGACGCCTGGCCATCGGAGTATCGTCCGGTTCCTGCGGACCTTCTACCCGGGCTGTCCGAGGAGAACAAGGCGGCAGCCATTGCTGCGTTTGCGGAGGCCGAAGGGCATGCGGAGCGGGGGAATGCCGACAAGGCGCTTCGAGCTTATCAGAAAGCGGCTGCGCTCGATCCTGCGGACGCGCGTCTTGCTGTTCGGGTCGCAAGGGAGTTGCTGAAAACGAATGACCCGACTTCGGCGATTCAGGTATTGAAGGACTCGATCGCCGCCGCGCCGAAGATTCCGACTGCGCACCTTTATCTCGCGAGGATTTACGCGGACCATTTGCAGAAGCCGGATTTCGCGCGGCAGTTCGCGGAAAAGGCTCTGGAACTGGCTCCCGATGATTTCCAGCCATGGAAGGCACTGCTGGATTTTGCCTCCGCCGATACATCCGGCAAAAAGGTCGCCGAGTTGATTGAACGGGCGATGAAGAGCCCGTCGCGCGACGCCGATTTCTGGCTCGATTTTGCGGGTTTTCTTCGGAAGGACTGTGGCTTGGAGAACCGCAAGACGCCCTCGGATGCGGAGAAAAAACGAATCGAGTCCGTTTATCAGAAGGCACTGGAAATTGCTCCCGAAAGCGCGTCGGCGATTGCCCAGTATGGCGATTACTTCGCGCTTTTGCGGGACCACAGGAAGGCTATCGCCAAGTACGAGCAGGCGCTCGAACTCAAGCAACCGGCCACACATCCCGCGCTCGAGAATCTTCGCGAGAAGTTGGCGACCACGCTCGTGGCCGATGGACGCAGGGCCGATGCGCTGCCTCTTCTGGAGCGGTTGGTAAACGAGAATCCCGGACGCAACGATCTCGGAATGATGCTGGCTGAAGTGTACGATCAAACCGGCCAGACCGAGAAAGCGCTGGAATATTACCAGCGGTCGCTGGCGCTGGACCTTTCCAAGCCTGACAACCATGTGCAACTCGCCCTCACGCTGATTAAAGCCAAGCACTACGACCGTGCGATTGTCGTGCTCCAATCCGCTCGGGAGAAGTTCCCGGACCGTCCTTTGGTTACGTTCTGGCTCGCCCGCACCTACTCGTTTGCGAAGAAGCATCAAATGGCGCTCGATACATTTGAGGCGGCTCAAAAGGAAATCAAAGGGCGCCACGAGGAACTCGCTACGGAGGACTTTTATTTCAGCTACGGCGCGGCAGCCGAGCAGGCTGGAAAGTTTGAGAAAGCGGCGGAACTTCTGAAAAAGTGCATCGAAATCAAACCCGACGATCCGCAGGGCTACAATTACCTCGGATACATGTGGGCCGACCGCGGGGAGCAGCTTGAGGAGGCCGGGAAGTTGATTCAGAAAGCCGTGGAGCTTGATCCTGAGAATGCTGCCTACCTCGACAGTCTCGGGTGGTGGTATTTCAAAACGGGCAAATTTGAAGACGCCCAGAAGCACCTGAGTCGTGCTGTGGAACTCATGGCATCTGCGGGCGAAGAGGACGCCACCGTTCTCGACCATTTGGCCGACACGGTGGAGAAGCTTGGAAAGAAGGATGAGGCGCTGAAGCTCTGGAAGAAAGCTGTGAAGCTCGAGTCCGATATCCGTGAGAAGATCGAGAAGAAGATTGCCGATGCCGAGAAGAAGTGAAGCGTGGCGGTGTAGGTAAAAAAGTCGTGATTTTTCTCTAAAAACAGCGTTTAAGGGGGGTCAATACGCTGGCACGTCGTCCTGACGGTCGCCTGATATCCTTGGTGAGCAATCGGAATTGACCGCTGCTTTCATGTGTTTCGGGCGCATCCTAGGGCGCTGCGTTCAGAACAAAACACCCGTCCATTCAACCACAATCAATAAGAACTATGAGCGACTCCAAACCCATCACATGGCACGATGACCCGGCGCACTTCAAGAAAGTGAGCCGCCGTGAATTCCTCTACGCTGGTCTGGTCGGCGGACTTGGCCTCACCATGGGCGACCTGTTCCGTTTGCAGGCTGCGGAAACCGATAAGTATGAAGCGACCGCACAGTCGCTAATCCATATCTTCCTTCCCGGTGGATGCGCGCATCAGGAAACCTGGGATCCCAAACCGCTCGCTCCGATCGAGTACCGTGGCCCGTTGGGCACGGTTGATACGTCCATCCCGGGCGTTAAGTTTTCGCAATACATGCAGAATACCGCGAAGATCGCGAATCGGCTCACGGTTGTTCGTTCGATGACGCATGGTGAAGCTGCGCACGAGCGTGGGACGCACAACATGTTTACGGGCTATCGTCCGTCGCCCGCGATTCAGTATCCGAGCATCGGTTCGGTGATCTCGCACGAGCTTGGCAGCCGGAACAGTCTGCCGCCTTACGTCTGCGTCCCCGGAGTTCCGAATGAATTTGCTGGAACCGGCTATTTGAGCAGCGCCTACGGGCCATTCAGCCTTGGTGGTGACCCGGCCAGCAAGGGATTCTCCGTCCGTGACCTGAATATGCACAGCGGTCTCACGCCCGAGCGTTTTGACCGCCGCCGCAACATTCTGAGCACCGTGGACGAGCATTTCCGGACGCTCGAGAAGAGCGATGCGCTTTCGGCGATGGATAGCTTCTATCAGTCCGCCTACTCGCTTGTCTCGTCGCAGCAGGCTCGTGAGGCGTTCAATCTCGCGGCTGAGCCCGAGGCGATTCGCAACGAATACGGAAATCACGACGCTGGCCAGCGCATGCTGATGGCCCGCCGCCTCGTCGAGAGCGGAGTGCGTCTCGTTTCGCTCACCTACGGTGGGTGGGATATGCACGCCGGCATCGCGAAGGGAATCGAAGGCCAGGTGCCGAAATTCGACCAGGCATTCGCAGCGCTCATCACGGATCTTGAGCGCCGCGGCATGCTCGACAAAACGCTCGTCATGGTCAGCTCCGAATTCGGACGCACTCCGAAGATTAATCGTGATGCAGGCCGTGACCACTGGCCGAAAGTCTTCTCCGTCGCGTTTGCGGGCGGTGGATTCAAGAAAGGCTACATCCACGGCGCATCCGATCCGACCGGCTCCGAGCCTGCAGATGATCCGCTTACGGTGGAGAACATGGCCGCCACGGTTTACCGTTGCCTCGGCATCAATGCCGAACGCCGTCTCATGGCGCCGGGCAGCCGTCCGATTGACATCGTCCGCGACGGGCATGTCGTCAAAGAGCTGCTCGCTTAAAGCGACCGCTCCAATTGAATTCGCAACCGCCGTCTGTGGAAACGCAGACGGCGGTTTTGCTTTTCGAGGCCGAGCGCATCCGCGGACAACCCGGCGGACAGGAGATTCTAGCGACCAGTTTCCGTGCGCTTGTTCTGAAAGTACACCGATGCCGGACTGAAGAACATCATGGCGAGGATCGCGCCCAATAGAAGATCGGCCAGCCATGTAATGCCGCCGATTTCGCGGTACGGGATTCCGCCGGTTGTGCCGTGGTAGAGGATCATTGAAGTCGCGACGGAAATGAACAACAGCGTCCGCCCGACTCTCATCAGGAAGAAGCACAGAACCAACGAAAGCATCCGGATCGGAAATGCGAAGATTGAGAACGCGCTATCGGCACCGGTAAGCGCATTAGGCGGGTAGACGTCGAGTTTCAAAAATGCAGATTCGCCCGCGATGTAAAACCCGATTTCGACCACGGCTTTGATGAGGATCATCATGCGGAGTCTGTTTACGGCAACTCGGAATTCGTTCGTGCCGTCCTGAGTCGGGATGTTTTCGGGAGTTGCTTCGGCAGATGCGGCAATGGAGGTCTTGGTTACCGGTTCGTGATTGCAACTCCAGCAGGAATCGAAACTTCCCGGAATCGTTTCATTGCAGTTCGGGCATTTCCAGTCCGGCGCGTTAGAATCAGAGGGCTTGTGAACGGCTTTGAGGAGCTCGAGGGCGCGCTCGTAATCGTCGTCGTTCTCGACGCACAGGGTTGGAAAAAGGAGCGGCGATGGCAGTTCCGTGACCGAGTTGTGGGAGGTGCCGTTCCGGATAAAGCAGGGGATTGATGCGGATTCGAGGATCGACTTGTAGTGCCCGACTTTGGTGTAGTCTTGATTCACAAAGATCTCCCGCATGGGAAGACGGTGAACCGGTGGATGCCGCTTTGTCAATTCGGGCGCAGAGTCGCAGAGGAAGCGAGTTACGTCGGCAATGTTAGCCGTTTCCTAACAAAGCGATTGTTTCTCTCGTCAGACTAACTGAAATGAGGGAATTGCGCGCGTGGCTGGAACTTGCGCGCTGATTCCGGTTAATCACCCGCTTCTATCCATCACTATGAAAACGAATCACCTTCTGGCTGCAGTCGCGGCGCTTCTTGCGGTTATGCTTGTCCTGATGGCGGTTCAGTATTCGCATCAGTTGGCCTTGGAAGACGAAGTTGCGGCGTTGCGTGCCGCTGCCTTTCGCGGTGGCGGGAAGACTGTGGATACCGATGTGGCGCGCGACCCTGTCGCTGTGGGAGTGGCGGATTCGACGCGCATTGGGCAGCCGCAGCCGATTGGAAATGACGAACTGCTGGAAGCCGCTCGGGAACGGATTACAGAATTGGAGCGGGTGTTGAACGGACAGGCGGACATTTTGGAGAAACTCGTTGCCGAGGCTCGCGAACGAGAGGAGGTGCGTCGAAAGGCTTCCATGCGTTCGTGGGGAGAGGAGCAGGCGACGGGCGCCCCGGATACGCTGACGGCGGGCGATCACAGCACCGCATGGGCTCCGGCGATCGCGGATGGCGGCGTAGAGTGGCTTGAGGCCGAGTTTGAGAGTCCTGCCGATCTTGCGAAGATTGTCATCCGGCAGACGTCGAATCCCGGCGGGATCACGAGAGTCGTCGCGATTGGGGAGGGCGGAGCGGAAATTCCGATTTGGGCGGGTGAGGACCCGAGCAAAGGCCAGCAACTCGCCGACACCCCGTTCCCGGTGAATGGCAATGTCCGGGCGAACCGGGTGCGCGTTTACGTGGACACTTCAAAGCTTTCCGGATGGGAGGAGATTGATGCCATGCAAATCA
>SXWH01000197.1 GCA_005791535.1 Verrucomicrobiaceae bacterium
CTCCACCATAAAAATCCGACAAACGAAAAACACAGATATGAAAGATGCCGATTGGGTGATTATTGACACGGAAACCGACGGTCTTGTTGACCCGATTCACGTCGTTGAAATTGCAGCGCAGCGGATGAGTGGATGGCAGCCGGTCGGCGAGAAATTCAGGGTGTTGTTGAATCATGGCGTTCCCATTCCTCCGGAGGCGACCGCGGTGCACGGCTACACGACCCAATTTCTACGCAAGCACGGCATAGATCCGATAGCTGCGCATGACCGGTTCCGGGAATTTGTTGGCGGACTTCCCCTCGTGGCGCACAATTTAAGCTTCGACTGGAACCGCGCGCTCTTCCAGGAATGGTTGCGCCTTGGACTTGCCCCAATCGGTCAACGCGGATTCTGCACGCTGATGTTGAGTCGCAGGCTTGTGAACGAGTGCAAAAGCTACCGGTTGGATGCGCTGCGCGATACGTTTCGCGTCAGCAAAGTTGATGCGCATCGCGCATTTGCAGACGTGGGAGCACTTGTGGAACTGTTTGAGCGCGTCTTCAGGCCCAGACTTGAAGCGAGTGGCTTAGTAACATTTGAGTCCATTGCAGAGTTTTCGAAGAAAACACCCGTCGCAAAATGCTTGTGTCAGGTGCATGGCCCACAACCGACCCGAGAACCTGCCGTCAAGCAGCAGCCGGGTGATCGGTGGTACTTCATTGACGCGCAAAATGATTCCCATGGGCCATTCCCTGCGGCTGAGATCGTGGAGCGGGCCGGGGCTATTCCATGCTGGGTGTGGCAAGAGGGCATGGCGGATTGGGTGTCTTCGGAAGATTGCGAAGGGTTTCAGCGTTGCGCAAAGTCGCGGCGAGCGCTTCCTCCCTCGAGCCTTAATATTCCCAAGGCTGGCACACGAAGCGTTCAGGAGCTCATAGGTCTCTGCCGAGGACTGGTGGCGGATGGGAAAATCACGACCGCGGAAGTGAAGTTCCTTTCCGACTGGTTGGAGGATGCCGGTGTAATTACAGAATGGCCTGCTACCGAAATTGCAGAAACGATTGAGCGGATCACTGCCGATGGAAAAGTAACCAAAGAAGATAAGCTCGAACTCCTGGCGCTGCTTAAAAGGGTTTGCGGTTAATGTGATGAATGTGCTCCACATCTGTCGGAGAGCGCAATCGACCTCAAAGTAGCGAACCACCGAAGACTGCATCCAACCCAAATGAGCTTCCCGTACACGACGCAACAGATCCGCGAAATTGTGCAGTCTCCGAAGACTTTAAGACACTCGGAGTTGCTCGAAGCTGGTGAGCCAATTCCATTTCAAAACTACGGTGAACGCGGAAAGCGTATTGACCTGCTTCTTGATCTCGTGGACGGACCAATCTTGGTGGATTTGCGCTTCCACGTGCGCGGGCCAGTCTTCGACAATCCTGAATCCTACGAGGCCGCTCTGATTCTGGCCGGAGAACGGATTCGCGGGATTGGTTGGAACGCGACCGGGAAAAAACGCTTCTACGGCAAAGAAGTTATACCAAAAAGCTGGCATCAGAATGTAATCGACCCCAATCTGCCGCTCAGCCATCCGGACAGGAATCCGCATCTTCCACTGGAACCTTTCGAACCGACAGAGCTCACAGACTTTTTCACGAAAGCTGCTAATGTGTGGCACATTAACCTTCAATTCAACGAGGGCCTGCTTTGAATACGACTAAAACCATCCAAATTTTGACTCCCGAAACCTGCTTGAAAGCGATGGAGATGTTCTGGCGCGAGCAGGTCGATGCAGCCCCCACACGCGACGGGCTCGCACTAACGCTTCCGCTGATGTACCCCGATGGCTGGCAAGTGACTATTTTCCTCACACCGCTCACTCCGGGGTGGGTACAACTTTCCGACCATGGAAAGACGCTCGGGATGTTGATCGGAGCGGGGATGAATATCGAATCGAAGCAAAGCAGCACTGTGGCATTATTGAATGAGCGGGCGCGGACTTTTGAGCTGGAAAACGATGGCGCGGTTCTCACGAAAAACGTGCGACTTCCACTACAAGGAGTGGATGTGCAGCTTTTCGCCGAATCCCTCGTTAGCATCGCTCATCTCCTTTATCGGCACGAACGCCCGGTGACTCATGCGAATCCGTCGGAGAGAGCGGTAGCGCAATTCTTCGCATCCCGGAACGTCACGCCGCGGCGCAACGTGGAGCTTGAGGGCGAGCTAGAGCACCGCATTCGTTTGGATTACGTCGTCGAAGCAAGTGATTCGCTAGCGGTACAGGTGGTGAGTCGCCGGGAAAACCTCCGGGACTACATGGAGCAATGGGCGTTCCGGTGGAGCGATTTGCGGAAGCGACACGACCGGATGCTCGCAGCGATGGTTTACGACCCGGAGAATCAGAATTGGGACGAAACAGCTCTGCGAATCGGACGGAAAGTTTGCGACTGCTTCTGCCGCTACGATGAGATGGACCCGCTCAGTCAAGCGCTCACCCAGGTAGGAGCCTAACTAGGGGTCAGTCGACAAAACGTGACAGCGATCCCGCTGATTCCGGGGAACGAGAGTGCGAACGACGCGCGAAGCAAGAGCAGCCCGACGATGCGCATTGCCTGGCCGGGGGAAAAGTGATTCCTCGGGGCGCTTCCGAACCGCCGAACTCCGCAATTCCCGATGAACTTACGCACGCTCGCCGTCTTTCTCTCGCTCTGCCCGCTGGTCCGCGCCGATGTCACTTTGCCGGCGTTTTTTGCCGATCACGCGGTGCTTCAGCGCGACAAGCCGCTTCCCATCTGGGGCTGGGCGGCCGCGGGCGAGGCGGTGACGGTTTCGCTCGGTGCCCAGAAGGCCACGGCGACGACGGGTGCGGACGGGCGGTGGATGGTGAGGCTCGGGGCGCAGAAGGCTTCGAAAGAGCCGCTCACTTTGACGGTCGAGGGCGGCAATACGGTGACGGTTAAGAACGTCCTGCTCGGAGACGTGTGGCTGTGCAGCGGGCAGTCGAACATGGACATGGCGCTCGGCGGCTGCGATGCGCCGCAGGACGTAAAGGCGGCGGATTTCCAGCTCATCCGGCATTTTCGCACGGAGTATAACTTCGCGAGTGCGCCGGCTTCCGATGTGAAGGGGCGATGGAGCGTGTGCAGCCCCGGCAGCGCTTCGGGGTTCAGCGCGGTGGGGTTTTATTTCGCACGCAAAATCCATGCGGAGACGGGCGTGCCGATCGGGCTTTTGACGAATGCGGTCGGCGGAACGAACATCGAGCTGTGGATTTCGGAGGAGACGCTGCTGGGCACGCCGGCGCTCGATTCGTATGCAAAGCAGATGCGCGAATCGCTCGCGGATTACCAGAAGCAGCTCGCGGCATCGCTGGGACCGATGGAGAAGTGGATCGCGACTTCGCGCGACGCGCTGAACGCGGGCCGGGAGGTGCCGATGCCGCCGCGGTTCCCGGACTTTCCGTTCGGCGAAAAAATGCACCGTCCGCGCTGCGTGACGCTTTTCAACGGACACATCGCGCCGCTCGCGCCGATGGCGATGCGCGGAGTGATCTGGTATCAGGGCGAGAACAACGCCGATGGCACGCTTTACGTGGAGAAGAAGGCGGCGATGCTTGGAGAATGGAGGCGGCTCTTTGAGGATCCGGGCCTGCCGTTTTACTTCGTGCAGCTCGCTTCGTTTTTGAAGCCGAACGACAACCCGGCGGACGTGGGCTGGGGCGCAATCCGGGATGCGCAGCGGCGGTGTCTCGCGATTCCGCACACCGGCATGGCGAGCGCGGTGGACGTGGGCGACGCGGACGATATCCACCCGAAGAACAAAGCGGACGTAGGCGAACGCCTCGCGCTTTGGGCGCTGGCCGGGCCGTATGGAAAGAGCGGTGTCGTGGCGAGCGGGCCGCTTTTTGAGAAGCTGACGATTGAGGGAGGCAAGGCGCGGATTTCATTCACGCACACGGGCGGGGGATTGATGGTCGCACGGAAAGACGGGCGCGCTCCCGCGGTGGAGGACAAGGCATCGAAGCTGCGGAGATTTGCAATCTGCGGCGCGGACAAGAAGTGGGTCTGGGCCGATGCGGTGATCGATCGAGAAACGGTCGTGGTGAGTTCCCCCGAAGTCGCCGAGCCCGTCGCGGTCCGGTATGCATTCGGCTCGAATCCCGAAGGCGCAAATCTCTACAACCGCGCCGGGCTGCCGGCCTCGCCGTTTAGCGCGAGCCGGTGATCGAAGCATGAGAACGCTCGTTTTGCTGGTGCTGTCAGCGTTCCTCGAACTCTCGGTTTGCGGAGCCGAGTATCGGGTGTCCGTGTCCGGCTCCGATTCCGCGGATGGCACGGCGGCCGCGCCCTGGCGCACGATTCAGCGCGGAGTCGATGCGCTGAAGGCCGGCGACACACTCCGCATCGGAGCGGGA
>SXWH01000024.1 GCA_005791535.1 Verrucomicrobiaceae bacterium
CCGAGGCGCTGGCGCATGCCCTGACTGTAAGTGCCGACGTTGTCGCGGATGCGCGCGGTGAGCCCGACGAACTCAACGGCTTCCTCCATTTCCTTGCGGGAAACTGCGGCGCTGCAAGCGGTGAGGATTTCCAGATTCCGCCATCCGCTGAGGTAATCGTAAAAGCGCGGTTGCTCGAAAATGGCACCGACTTTGGAAAGTGCTGCGCTGCGATTCCTCTGCACACTGATGCCGCCGACGAACGCCTCGCCTTCGTCGGGAAACACCTGTCCCAGCAGGATTCCGAGCGCCGTGCTTTTGCCTGCGCCGTTGTGGCCGAGCAGACCGAAGATTTCGCCGCGCGCGACTTCGAACGAAACGCCGTGCAGCGCGGGCTTCCCGGCGAATGCCTTGCGCAGATTGTCGAGGCGGATGGCGGCTACCTTCTCCATTTGATTGAGCGTTCCAGTTCTTCGAGCAGCGGGACGGCGGCCATTTTCGCATCGATGGATGCGTCGGTGTAAAATGTCTTCAGCCCATTGCTGATGAGCTTTGCGGCGAGGGCGGGGTCCACGTCCTGAAATGAATCGTCGTCGGTATTCTCGCGAAGCGTGCGGATGGCGCGCTCCAGTTCGCGCTTTCTGCGCACCGGATCCATCGCTGAGAACTGATCGATCATCTGCTTCATGCCGCGCGGGACGATGAGCTGAAAGTAGTGTGTCTTCTCGGCGTTTGTGAGCGAAGTCCAGAACGGCTGGAACTTTCCGTTGAAGCCGCCGGTCACCGCCGCCCGGCGCTGGGTGGAATCGAGCCCGTTCACCTTGGCAGCGAGGTCTTCAATTGCGGCCCGCCTCTCAGCTTCCGATGCACCGTCGAGCTTCTGCGTCGCGAGGAATGCCTCGATTTTCTCCGGCGTGGGGCGGCGCGACTGGAGCCACTGCATTGCGCCGCCGACGGCGGTCCACAATACGGCGAGGGCAAAAATAAATCTGAACCAGCTCGGGCGCATTCCTGCCTTGTAGTCATGCGCCGTCGCGGTGAACAACGATTTTGAGGTGCATGCGGTGCGAAAATTTTCCGCGTGCGGTGGACACGCCGGATCTTTAAACACTCGGGCGATGCGCAACGCACTGATTCTCGCACTCGCAATTCCAACATTGGCAATGGCCGCGGCTGAAAAACAGCAGGGCCTGTCCGTGACCTACAGCGCCGGAGGAAAGTCTGACACCACGACTTCTCGCCTCGCCGCGCTTTATGTCTCGAAGAGCTCGCCTTCGACGCCTTTCCTGCCGAAGGGGCCGTTCAAGGCGAAAATGACCGGGGATATCACCGTGCCTTTGCGGGGAGAATATACCTTTGCGGTGGAGGTTCGCGGGCAGGTGAAAGTGAGCATCAATGGACAGGAGATTCTCGATGCCGCCGGTGCCGCCGCCGCGCAATACGCCGACAAAACCGTGCAACTCACGAAGGGCGCAAATCCTGTCGTGGTGGAGTTTTTTAACGACAACGAGGAGGACGCGTTGCTCCGTCTCGACTGGTGGAGCAAGGAGTTTCCGCGCGAGCCAGTTCCGCCGACTGTCTGGACACACACGCCCGACGTCGAAGGTGCGAAGGTGCGCGAAGGCCGGATGCTTTTCGCCACCCGCCACTGCGCTTCGTGCCACGACGGCGGTGCGGCTATTGTGAAGGACGGCACGGGTATGCCCGAGATGCTCGCGACAGCGCCTGATTTGATCGATGCCGGTGCCCGCTTCAAGCAACCGTGGCTCGCGGCGTGGATTGAGAATCCGCGTGCGATTCGCCCGGATGCCACGATGCCGCATCTCCCGCTCACCAAGGCGCAGGCGGCCGATATCGCAGCTTACCTGGCGACAACCGGAAAGCCTGTGAAAGCCGAAGTGAAGCCCGCTGATGAAACGGTGCTCGGCAAGGGCGCCGGTCACTTTGGAAACCTCGGATGCGTCGCTTGCCATACGGCGCCGGATGTTACCGAGGCCGACCGCGAGAATAACCGCATCCTGCTCGCGCACGTTGGCGCGAAGTTTCAAAGCGGGACACTCGCCGAGTTTCTCAAGATGCCCGGGATGCACAACCCGTGGACGCGCATGCCGAACTTCCGCCTCACGGACGACGAAGCGGCGGAGCTTTCCGCGTATATTCTCGCGAACGCGAAAGCCGAGTTTCCCGACGTGAAGGGCGACGCCGAATCCGGGCGAAAACTATTCGCGGCGAACTGCGCTGCATGCCATCAAACGACTGAACCGGCACCCGCGCCGAAGGCTTCCGCCCTTGCTGCGGTAATCGCGGCCGGACAAAAGGGATGCCTTTCGGAGAAGCCCGACAAGGCCCCGGATTTCGGCTTTACCGTTGCACAGCGCGAGGCGGTGGTCGCTTTCCTGAAGACCGACCTGCTCTCGCTCAAGCAGGACGCGTTTGCTGATTTTGCCGAGCGGCAGATTCACCACATGAACTGCACGGCGTGCCACCCCCGCGACGGACGGCAGAGCACGTTCCAGATCGTGGAGGGCGAACTCGCCGCCCTCACCGCGAATGCGCCGCATCCAGAGGGCCAGACCGAGGGAAATACGGTTCCTGCAACGGCGGTTCCGCATCTGACGTGGCTGGGTGAAAAATTGCAGCCCGGCTGGTCGGGAAGTTTCATCGCCGGCGCTGCGCCGTACAAACCGCGTCCGTGGCTCGCATCGCGGATGCCGGGCTTTGGTGCTCCAGGCGTGGGAATCGCAAATGGACTGGCATTTCAGCACGGACTTCCGCTGACGGATGCGCCGCAAGCTGCGGCGGACAAAGTCGTGACCGAAGCGGGTCACAAGCTTCTCGGAGCGGATGGTGGATTCAATTGCGTGCAGTGCCACGCCGTGAAGGATGTCGCCGCAACCGCGGTGTTTGAGGCGCCGGGAATCAATCTCGCCTATTCAACCGAACGTCTGCGCGCAGGTTATTTCCGCCGCTGGATGCTCGCGCCGCTGCGGATTGATCCGGACACAAAGATGCCGAAGTTCAGCGACGACGCGGTTGCTACGCAAATCACCGACGTGCTCGAAGGAAAGGCCGACAAGCAATTCGACGCAATCTGGCAGTATCTGCGAACCGTAAAGTAGCCGATGACCGATTTATCCACGCGGAATGCGGCGAAACGCACGGGCCTGATTCTTACAGCCATTTTCGGGACGTTCTTCCTGCTTGCCATCGTGTGGCTTGTGCCCGAGGCGCGGCGAATTTCGCGGGAGCGTGGACAGCGGCACGCGGAGGCTCGCACCGGCGCCGACATGGTGCGCATTCCCGCGGGAGGGGTC
>SXWH01000198.1 GCA_005791535.1 Verrucomicrobiaceae bacterium
CGATGTGGCGAAGCGCTTGGAAACGGCACTGCGGAAAGCCGGCTTCCGGACGGCAATGACCCGGAAGGGCGACTACTTTGTCACGCTCGAGGATCGTGCAGCGATGGCAAACCGCTACGGCAGCAACGCGATTTTCGTGAGCATCCACTTCAACGGCGCGCCCAATCCCGACGCTCACGGAATCGAGACCTACTACCACAGCGGGAAAATGAGCGCCGCCCTGGCAAGAAGCATCCATGCGCAGGTTCTTCGCGCCACCGGCGAGGAAGACCGCCGCGTGCGCAGCCGCAGCTTCAGTGTTTTGCGAAACACGAAAATGCCCGCCGTTCTGTGCGAACTGGGATTTCTGACGCATCGGGACGAATCGCGCAGAATCCGGACCTCGGGTTCTCTTCCAACTTTAGATTGCAGCACGTCCCGCAGCCTGTCCAAACTCGCCTCCGAATGAACCGCCAAACACCCGAATCCCTTTACCTGGATCTTCTGAAGAAAACCCTGTCCTTCGCGCTGTGGCAGGAGCCGCCGCTGCCGATCGAAATCGGCGGTTTCTCGCGCGGCGCGGCAATGCGTTCCTTCACAGCCACGCTCTCGAGGGTGTTTCGTAAATTCAACCTTCAGATCGTGCGCGACCGTCCAATGACCAGCGACGACCGGAACGACGGCAAAATCTGGCCCGGATATGCGCATACGATGATCGGCATGAAACGCCTGGATAACCTCCAGTTGGCTGTGGAAACTTGCATCAAGGAGGGCATTGAGGGCGATCTCATTGAAACCGGCGTCTGGCGGGGTGGAGCATGCATTCTCATGCGGGCCATTCTGGCCGCGCACGGCGTCACCGACCGCCGCGTTTTTGTCGCCGATTCATTTGAAGGCCTTCCGAAACCGGACGCGAATGTCGCCTCCGATCAAGGCGACCGGCATCACGAGCAGGACTTCCTCGCCGTTTCGCAGGAAACCGTCGCGGAGCATTTCCGGAAGTATGGCCTGCTGGATGAGCAGGTCGTTTTTCTCAAGGGCTGGTTCAAGGACACGCTGCCAGTCGCGCCGATTCAAAAACTCGCAGTCATGCGGCTCGATGGCGACATGTATGCCTCCACGATGGATGCGCTCGTGAGTCTGTATCCGAAGCTTCAAAAGGGCGGCTTCTGCATCATCGACGATTTCGGAGCGGTCCGCGGCTGCCGCGAAGCCGTGGCTGACTACCGCGCACAACACAAGATCGAGGCACCGATCCACGAGATCGACTGGACCGGCCGCTACTGGCGCAAAGAATAGCGATTCCCGTCCGCAACCATGACTCACCAATGATTGTCAGCGTTGCAGAGATGAAGGCCGCGGAACGTGCGGCGTTTGCTGACAGCGTGTCCGCCGAGGCACTGATGGATGAGGCCGGCGAATTGATGGCGCGCGCGGTTCGGCAGTTTTTCCCAACCCCGGGCGTGTGCGCGGCAGTTTTCGGAAAAGGGAATAACGGCGGCGACGCGCTCGCAGCATCGCGCCATCTGGCGGCGTGGGGCTGGGACGTGCGGCTCATCCCGGCATTTCCGGAGGGCGACTGGGGGCCGCTCGTAAAGCAAAAGCATCGCGAAGCAAGCGGGTGCCGCACCGTCGCGCCGGATTCACTCCGCGGAGTTGCGGGCCGCCCGCTCATCGTTCTCGACGGACTGCTCGGAATCGGCGCCGAGGGGCCACTGCGCGACCCTGTCGCGTCTCTCACCCGCCAAATCAATGCGCTACGTCAGACAGCGGGCGCATGGGTCTTCGCGCTCGATCTTCCCACAGGACTCCACGGCGATACGGGTATCGCGGACCCCGCTTGCATCGTGGCGGACACAACTCTCACCGTCGGCTTCGCAAAGCGGGGACTCGTCGCGGACTGTGCGACCAACCACACCGGACGCATCGCCGTTCTTCCACTTGCCGAACTAACCCGCCAGGCGTCCACAAACGATGCGGAGGCCGTGACCACGCCCCGCGACCTCGCAGCCGTAATGCCCCGCCGCCGATTCGATACGCACAAGGGCGACTTCGGGCGAGTGGCGATTGTCGCCGGCTCGGCACCGTTCATGGGCGCGGCGGTGCTTTGTGCTGCCGGTGCGCTCCGCGCGGGAGCCGGTTTGGTTACGCTGCACGTGCCATCCGGGGTTTCCGCTGCGATTGCCGCAAAACTTCCGCCCGAGATCATGCTCCGCGAGTTTCGCGGCGCAGACGATGTCCTTTCCACGCGCGCCGATGTCATCGCGGTCGGGCCGGGCATCGGGCGGGACTGCGATGCGGAAATCATCCGTCTCATCACAGCGGCCACTGTGCCCGCGGTGATCGACGCCGATGCCATCAACGCGCTCGCAGCCAATCCTGATGTGCTCGCCCAAAGCAGCGCGCCGCGCGTGCTCACTCCGCACCCCGGCGAAATGGCGCGGCTGGATCCGGGCAGCACATCGCGTTGCCGACGTGAGACAGCCGGGGCGTTCACGCATCGCTTTCCATGCACGCTTCTGCTAAAAGGCGCCCGCACCATCGTCGCGGAAAACGGTCGCGCGCTCAGCTACAACACCACCGGCACGCCCGGCATGGCGAAGGGCGGAAACGGCGACCTTCTCACCGGAGTGATCGCCGCGCTTCTCGCGCATAAGCTTTCATCCTACGACGCCGCGCGGCTCGGAGTCTGGCTTTGCGGGCGGGCGTCGGAGATCGCGATCAGCCACGGCGGCGAAACGGAGGAAACGCTCACACCCTCCCGCGCGCTCGATTTTCTCGGCGCGGCAGTCCGGGATTTACGCGGCGGCTGTTTTTAACTTCGGCAGACTCGCCGCAGCGACCGCCTGCCCGTGGCGCTTGTCCTTTTCATCCGGCGTGCGGAGCTTGATGCGCTCCGCAAGCGCCGGAAACTCGGCGCGCAAGACCTCGCCGGCTTTTGCGAGAACAAGGTTACCGCCTTCGCCGCTCGTCACGCGCCCGAGAATCAGGAGCGTGCCGATGTCGTAAAACTCCGCGTAATGCGCAATCGCGTAGCCGAAGCAGATTCCGACGCTCTCGTAGATCATACGCGCCCGCAGGTCGCCCGCAACCATCAGCTTCTGAACTTCCACAAGCTGCTCCGCGAACTTCATGTCCTTCGGAAACGAAAGTCCGGCCAGCGGCGCCAGTCGTGCCACACCCTGCTGGCAGAAGAATTGCACCGCGCACCCGCGGTCGCCGCTCCATTCATCCACCGGTCCGTCCGCCCGGTAATCGACCGGAGCAAACGCCAGTTCATTCAGCCACGATGTGATCGAACCGTTCTCGGTCACGTAGCCGGAAGCCACGCTCGTGCCCATGCTCACGCCAAGCACGCGGTTTTCTCCAAAGCTCATCGACGCGGCCAACGCTGTCACTTCGCCGTCGTTCGCGACTTCAAACGGGATGCCGTTCCAGTCGCGTTGCAGATCAAAAAAGATGCGCCGGATTCGCTTTTCGAAATCCGCCGGCGAGACGCCGCGAAACAGCGATGCAGCGCGCACCTCGTTGTTCACGTAAACTCCCGCAGCGCTTCCACCGATTGCGTCCACGCGTGGCAGATGCGCTGCGGCGCGCTTCAGTGTGTCCGCGATGCCGTCGTAGTGATACTGCGGGTCGCTTTGGAAATACGGATCCCACGTGATCTCCTCGGAAAAAACGACACGGCCATCAAGCACCGCGGCGCACTTCCGATCCGAACCGCCGAGATCAAAGCCGATGCGGCATCCATCCAGATTCCGGCCGAGCGGAACGGCGGACTCACGCGATTGTGGAACAGCCTCCAGCGGGCGCGCCTCGATGGAAAACGCGCCGTAGATTTTCGCGGAAAATTCCGCATCAAAAGCCCGGGCGCCACCCACGGCATACATCGCCTGCAAGGAAGCGGTGACTTCCGGCGCTCCGCCGATAATCACGCGCGAAGCACCACGTGACCAAAGCAGGAACTTCAAGAGCCGCTCGACATAACGCAGCGTGAGCTCCGCATTTGATGCCGAGTGCGGCAGCGTGGCGTAATCGAACCGCGATACCGTGCCGTCCGGCCGCTCAAGCGCGATGGCGAGCGGCACGGTCGCACCGAGTTCACGATAGGCACGATTCCACAACACCGCGTGCGAAACGGCGGCATCGAGAGGCGGCTGGATGAGCGGACGGGTATTCAACATATCGGACGCGTATCCTTTATCCCGCGATCATGGCGAGCGGAAACTGCGTGCTCATTCCAGCCGCCGACCGATCTCGGCGACACGGTATCCGAAGCCAGTTGGCCCAAGTGTGGAAAGGTCAAGAACTCCGCCGCGACGACGGTAAAGGCCCGGATGAATGCGGGCCTCGGGCGCGCTTGCTTCGGGGTAAAACTGCATCGCGTTGCTTTCCACGCCCATGATCGTCCCGGCGTGTGCGGCGAGCAACACGTGAGGGATTTGCGCAAGCATTGGGTTCGTGAGGTCCTGAACCATGAGTTGCATCCCATTCGCCCGCGCCCAGCACAGGCTGAGCAGCGCGCCGGTGAGCGTTTTGCAGGTTTTCAACGCTACGCCCGTCCAGCCCAGTTCGCGGCCAAGCCGGACAAAACGCCAGTCGTGCGCGCTTTCATCAAGAAAGAGCGGCTTCCTCGAACTCACGCTGCGGACATCGATCCGGTTCGCCTCAAGATCATACGGGAACGGCTGCTCGATATACAAAGTGCGGCGGTGAATCTCCGGATGCTCGGCGGAGAGCCGGTCGAGGATTTCGCAGACGTAGACCGGGTCGGTGACGGTGCAATTGAAGTCCGCAGTGAGATGGTGACATCCCTCTTCCATCGCGATCGTGCCGACGCGAACGATGCGTTCGTAGTCCCATTCCGAATCGGTTCCGCGGAGCTTGATTTTCAGACAGTCGAGGCCGTCGGCGCGAATCCAGTCGCGCAGCAAAACCGGGTATCCATCATCCGGCTCAGAGCCCGTCAAATCGGAGGGCTCCAGAGGATCGAGACCGCCGACCAGATGCCACACGGGAAGGCGCGTCTGTCGCGGCTGAAGATAATCCGCGGGAGTCTGCCCTGCGAAATACGAATCCCCGTCGAGAAAATGCGCGAGATCCCGCGAAAGAAAATCCCGCCCGAGTGTTTCAAACACGGGTCGCCGCAGCAACGTCGCGAAGGCATCGAACACGGCGATATCGAGCAGCGAGTGGCAAACCAGCGCAGCGAGATGCGGCATCGGCTCGCTCCACGCCGAATTGTGCACGGCTAGAAGCGTGTGCAGGCGGTGACGCTGGAAATCATCACCGAGCTCCATCGGATGACCGCATGCGGAAAAGGTCGCCACCTCCGCCGCCAGCGTTCTCGTAAAGTCGCAAAGACGCTTTTCCCGCTCTTCCCATGTAAGCGACGACGGCCAGACCCACGCCACGCTGAGCGGAGTCTCACCCCATCCTTCCGCAGTCCGGCCTGCGCGATCCTGAACGCGAACCCGCGCACGCGCGCACACGGCACGCGTAACGGTTTGCGCTCCGAACTTCAGCGGCATGCGCGTCGCGACCGGAATGAATGTCAGCTCCGTTTCTAAAACGCGGACATCACTCGGTTTGGACATGGTCGACTGCGTCAGTCTTTTTTGGAATCCGCAGCGGGATCGCCGGAGGCATCGCCATTCGCATCAGCAGAATCGGACGACTCGGCGGATTCGTGTGAGTCAGCTTCAGCAGCCTCAACGGACTCGTCCTCGTCTCCTTCTGCGACGGCATCTTCCTCATCGTCGTCGTCCAGATTCTCCGGCTCGGGTTCCGGGATGGCGTCGAGTTCCTCGTCGTCCTCATCCTCTTCCTCCTCCTCGATGACCGGGGTCGGCGGCGGCGGGAGAATCTCCGGCGGCGGCGGCGGGAGCTCGGCCTTTGGCGTCAGGCCGATGCCTTCCGCGATGAGCACTCCGAAGACGCGGCGGATGATGCTGCGATGATGCTGCTTCACGACGAGGTCCGGCTCCTGGTTTTGATTCTCCAGAGCGAGGTAATCGGCCCAGTCGTCGCTGAGTTTCATCGCGAGCAAAGTGCGGAGTTGCGTGACGGCGTCGGGCTCCTGCCCATCGGGTCCCGGAGCCATGCTGGCCGCGCGCATTTCACTGTCGGACGTGAGTTCTGCAATACGCGCCTCTTGGTCAGCGACGCGGGCTTCAAGCTGGATGATGAGCCTCTTCAGTTCATCGGTGCTGAGGTTTGCCTCCTCGACGGAGAGAATTGCACGATCCGACGAACGCCGGCGCCCGCCGCCTTCCTCCGCGCGGCGGAGACGCGACTGCGCGGCGCTGAGATCATTACGAAGTTGCGAGACGTATTTGTCGATCCCGCGAAGGGCTTCGGTGAGGTTGAAATGCGCGGGACCGCTCGAACGTTCCTGCTCGCGCGATACATAAGCGGGCCGTTCTTTCGGCTTCTCGGGAGCTTTCTCGCGGTCGCGACCGCGTCCGCGGTCACGTCCACGACCGCGACGATCGTCCTCACGCTCAGCCGGCTGTTCGCCTTCAGCAGGGCCTGATTCACGGGCCTGATTGCGTGCGGCACGCTGCGCGTCGAGCCATGCGTTGATTTCCTTCGTAGCTGCGGCGACGGCATCCGGGTCACCAGCCTCGGCTGCGAGCTTCAACTTTTCCTCCAGTTCCTTCGGCAGCGGAGGTTGCGTCTCGGCATCGGCCGAATCATCGTCCTGCGCAGGCGCACGTTCTCCCCGCGCCGGTCCGCGCTCTTCCTTCAGCGCGGCTGCAATCACTTCGGGAAGGACCGGGCAATCGCGGCGAAGCGCGGTCTGCCACTTGCCGTTCCAGCGACCCACGTTCTTGGCAACCATCTCCTGAAGCCCCGCGGCCAGAGCCCCGAGCCGCGAACTGCCGTAGCGGAGAATGCTAAGCTGAGTAATCGGCGGGTTGTTGACGTTGAAAACCGAGAAAACCAGCGCAGAGACGATGGCCACGGATTCCTGCTCGTCGAGAGACTCAAGCGGAAGCTGGAGCACCCACGGCTTTCCGCGCCCGATGAATACGTTGCCGATCAATTTCGACTGGTCGGGCGTGAGCGCGCCGATCTCGGGATTCACCATTCCCTTGCAGACTGACGCAGCGATTTTCACTGCCACCGGAAGGTCGAGCCGCATCAAAGCACGCGATACACTGAGCCGCAAACGTGCGCCCTGAACGCCGTCCATTTTTTCCAGCCCGTCGAGCAGGAACGGACGAGCCTCCGGGACGAGCTTCGGCCATGCCTGCTCAATGGCACGCACCGCCAGAATCCACGGCAGCTTCGGCATCGCATCGACTGCGCCGAGAAATGCCTCGCCGCCCGCGAGGAGCGCGTCGCGCATCAGGTTTGTCGCGCGCTCCTCGGCCGCATCGGAGAGACGGCCCTTCGCCGCGGCTTCTGTGAGTTCGACGAGCGAGCGCTCATCGGGCTCGGCATCGGCCTGCGGCCCGGCGGCGTTTGCGCCGGCGTTTTCCGCGGTCGCCGCGACCGCAGAAGTTGCGTTTTCAAGTTCGGTACCGCGCGCCTGAGCCCCGCCATCCGCGGTATTCTCAGTTGCCGGTTTGTTATTGGATGCCCCCTCGGTCCGGGGCTCGTTCGTTTCGTCAGACATGATTTTTTATGTATAGGGGCGGGTATCAATGGCCCGCTTTCTCTAGCTTGCGAGGAAATTCCTCCGGAACCTACCTGTCCGCGTCGAGGAAACTGCCGGCACAAAGCCGCGCATACACCCCGCCGAGGGCCAGCAAATCCTCGTGGCGCCCCCGTTCGACTATGCGGCCGCGCTCCAGAACAAGAATTTGATCCGCATGCCGCACGGTGCTCAGCCGGTGCGCGATCACAAAGCATGTGCGCTTCTGCATCAGCCGGTCGAGCGCCTGCTGGATGAGGCGCTCCGTCTGCGTATCCACCGAGGCCGTCGCCTCATCGAGCACGAGAATCGGCGGATCCTTCAGCAATGCACGCGCGATGGAGACGCGCTGCTTTTCACCCACGCTCAGTTTCACACCGCGCTCACCGACGACCGTATCCAGACCGCTCGGCAGGCGTTCCACAAAGACCGCTGCGTTCGCATCGCGGAGGGCCTGCCACATCTGGTCATCGGTCGCCTCCGCAAAACCGAGCCGGAGATTGTCGCGAACCGTTCCGTTAAAAAGAAAGCTCTCCTGCGTCACCATGCCCACCGCAGCCCGCAGCGCCGCACGCGGCAAATCGCGAATGGGCGCGCCGTCCACGCGAATCTCGCCGTCGTCATACTCGTAAAAGCGCGTAATCAAGTTCACCAGAGTGCTCTTCCCCGCACCGGTCGGCCCCACAAGCGCCACGGTCTCGCCCGGCTTTGCGCGAAGCGTGATATGCCGCAGCGTGGGGCGATCCTCGTCGTAGGAGAACGACACATCGGAAAACTCCACGTCGCCCTTCACGGAAACCGCAGGTGCGTGCTCCATTGGATCGGGCTCAGGCTTTTCGTCCAGAATCTCGAACACCCTCTCACCCGCCGCCCGGCCACTCTGAATGAGCTGATTCAGCGAGTGCAGCTTGCCGATTGGCTCATAGAGCAGCCCGGTGAGAAAAAGCAGCCCGGCAAGCTGCCCGTGAGTCATATTCCCGACGAGCACCTCCTGCCCGCCAAATCCAAGCATCAACACACCACCGACAGCACCGAGGAACGACATCGACGGACTGTACATCGCCCAGACCTTCATGATTTTCAGCGCCGCATCCCGAAGCGCTCCGCTGACACCGTTGAATCGCTCGTGCTCTTCATTCTCGCGGGTGAACGTCTTGATCTGGCGGATGCCCGCGAGATTGTCGTGCAGCAATGCGTTCATCGCGGACGAAGCCTTGCGCTGCACCCGGTAGCGCTTCGGCGCGGTGAGCGTGTACGCGAGCGCACCAGCGACGAGAAATGGAATCGGCAGCAGCGAGAGCCACGCGAGTTTTGCATTCGCCATGAAAAGAAACGCGAGGGCCACAGCAATTTGCAGAACAGCCACGACTCCCTGTTCAATTCCATCGATGAGCATGCGCTCGACAGCCGTCACATCCTCCAGCAACCGCGTCATGATGTCGCCCGTCGCGCGGTCATCGAACCACTTCAGCGGAAGCCGCTGGATATGACCGTAGAGGTCGCTGCGGAGATCGAAGATGACTTTCTGCTCAAACGTGTTGTTTAGAATGACGCGCAGCGCATTGAAACCATCGCGCCCGAAATACGCGGCCGCCGCAACTCCCACGAATGCCCACAAGCGGTCGCCACGGCCGGCGATGATGTCGTCCATCACCAGTTGCGTCACCTTTGGAAAAACGAATGCGAGCAACGTGGAAAGAATGGCGCAAAACATCGTTCCCGCTGCCATTCCCGGATACCGTCGCAAGTACGCAAAAACGCGGAAGACCACCCTCATCGCGCTTCGCTTCTGTGAAAAACCATCATCATACGAAGTAACTACGTCCGTCGCCCGTCTGGAAGCACCTTCTCATGCTTCGAATGCAATGACGCTTGCGGAACTCGTGCATCGCGCTCAAATCCCGCAATGCTCGCAACCAGACATATTCTATCCGGCCTAATCCTCGCTGCCTCGCTCGTCCACGCACAGACCCCAGCGCCGATTTCCGCAGCACCCGCGGCAACACCCGCCGCTCCGACCGCACCCGCAGCACCGCTTTCGATGAATGATCAGGCGTTTGCCCGCAGCGTTTCCGTCACGCTCCAGACGCAGCTTCAGCTCTCGCTCGCCGGAAAGCGGGTCCGGGCAAACGATCCAGACCTGTCAGAATTCAGCACCAAACTGAACCGCTCGCTCACTGCGCGCTGGACGCCGTTTGTGAACGTATGCCAGGCGCACAAGTTCAACAGCATCGCGATCGACGTAAGTAAGAATCAGGCCGAGGCGATTGCGAAGATGAGCAAACTCAAAGGCGCGGCGTTTCGCGCGGAATACTTCAAGGCATTCAAGCCGGAGGCTCAGCGCTCAATCGCTTTCGTCACCGCCTCGCTGCCGAGAATCCAAAACGCCGAACTGAAGAAAAACGCAGAGGAGATGCTGGCCACCTTCAAGGCAACTTCGGAGGCGCTTGAAGCAAAATCCGCCGAAGCATTCACGCCGCCGGCCGCGAAGGAAAAGCCGGGAAAACCGGCGCAGAAGAAAAAGAACTAGCGCCCGCTACTTCGTCCGCCGGTGCCGCGGCGCGGCCTCGTGCTCCGGATCCCATCGGTCGTCGCGGCGACGGGCTTCACTTCGCTGGTCACGCTTGCTGCGACGCTCGATCGTCATCTGCCGTTTGCGGCGGTTCCGGCGAAGCTTTTCGATCTCGTCATCCAGTTTCTGGAAGGCCTCGAATCGGGCGACATGAAGCTTTCCCTCGGCCATCGCCGCGCGGATTGCGCAACCGGCGTCGGTGCCGTGCTTGCAATCATGATACTTGCAGCGCGAAGCCAGATCCTCGAGGTCCGCAAACTGCGCACGCAACGTCGTCTCGTCGGTCCACATGTGGACTTCGCGGATACCCGGATTATCAATGATGATTCCGCCGCCACGCAGCACCATGAGTTCGCGCGCAGTCGTCGTGTGCCGCCCCTTCCCGGTGGCTTCGTTCACTTCATCCGTCCACTGGTACTCGTCGCCGAGGATGGTATTGATGATCGACGATTTCCCCACCCCGCTCGACCCGAGCAACGTCACGGAACGCCCCCGCTTGAAATACGGTTTGAGCACCTTCAGCGAACTTTTCTTTTCCGCGCTCGTAATGTGGACATCGGCGGCCGGATGAAGCGCCTGAATCGCTGCGGCAGCTTCGCGGTTTTGCTCGTCGTCGTATAGATCGGCCTTGTTTACGAGCACGACGGGTTTCGCGCCGCTGCGACCGATGATCGCGAAATACCGCTCCATGCGGCGCAGGCTGAAATCCGGCCCGGCCTCAGTCACGATCACGACGACGTCCACATTTGCCGCAATCACCTGCTCCTCGGTACTCTTTCCCGGAGCCTTGCGCGAGAGGCAAGTCTGGCGCGGCAGACGCGCACGAATCACGGCCTCGCTGCCGATATCCAGCGCAACCCAGTCGCCCACCGCCGGCAAATCCGCATCGGACGCCGCATCGTGGTACACCTTGCCGCTCATCACGACCTCTAGCTCCTCGCCGCCCTCCAGCAGCGCGCCGTACGTAATTTTGTTGTCGCGAATCAGGCGCGCAGGCTTCCAGCCATTCTTCGAAAACGGCGCGAATGCCTTTTCGAACTCATCGTTCCAGCCGAGATCAGGAAGGGTCAGCATCGGTTACTTTTCATGAAGTTCCACCTGCGGGTTCCATTTGTCCGGCGCATCCGCAGCCCGCCGCTGAATCTCTGCGAGCATGAATTCCGACGGCCCATCCGAACCGCCGCGAGCGGCTATAACTTTGGCGAAACTTTCGACCGCCGCCCGCACATCTCCGCGCTCGAAGGCCGCGACTCCTGCATTAAATTCCGGCAGCCATTCGGGCACCGGGTCGATTCCTTCCTCGCCGAGCATTTCGTGAATCACAAGCGCCGCCGCCTTTCCCTTCATGATGAACGCGCCCAGCCGCCGCGTGGTGAATCCGGGGCCCATTTTTTGAAAGGCATCATCCGAGATCAGCACGCTCGTTCCGAGGTGTTTGTTGAGCGATTCCAGCCGCGCTGCGAGGTTCACCGGATCTCCAATAACGGTCCAATCGAAGCGCTGCTCCGAGCCAAGATTTCCCGCCAGCACCTGACCGGTATGGACTCCAATGCGAGTGCGCACCTTCTTTCCACGCACCACGAGAGGCTTTCCATCGATCACAATGTCTGAATCCTTGTGCAGCCTCCACGCGGACATTACCGCGTGACGAACTTGATCTTTATCGGCTTTCGGCGCGCCCCAAACAGCAAGCACAGCGTCGCCGATGAACTTCGCAATCGTGCCCTTCAATAGGAAGATGTGCCCGGTGCATTGAGTGAAGTAGGTCGCAAGGATTTGCGAGAGTCGCTTCGGATCGTCCAGTTCTTCGGACAACGACGTGAATCCTTCGAGATCGGTGAAGATGATCGTGCTTTCGACGACCTTGCCACCGGGCTTCAAATCCACATCGTCGGCGCTGATTTCCTTCGCCATCGCGGGAGAAAGGTACTTCCCGAAAGCAACGATGATCGCGTTTCGCCGCCGCCCCTCGTGCACGTAATTTGCCAGGGCGACGAGGATCGGTATCACCAGAGCAGGAACAAGCCAGTTGCCCCACACGAACCAGTGTTGCACTCCGACTATCGCCAGCAATGTCATCCCGATCGCAGTCAGCACGCATGCGACAAGAACGACCCATGGAGCCCGTGGCATGAGGAGAATGGTGAGAACGAATCCGAGCCAGAAAACTATGCGCTTCTCGGTCTCGATCGGGAGCCGCGTGAGCCATTCCCCACGAAGCAGGTTGAGCGTCGCCGTCGCGTGGATCTCCACTCCTGGCGCGAACCGACCACCGGGCAACATCGAGTATGGCGTGCGAAAGGAGTCCTTGCTCGACGCCAGATTTGCGAGGGATTCCCTTCCCCCGATGAATACGATTTTGTCCTTCAACGGTTGGCCTTCCGGAAGCCCCTTATCGAACATCGCCTGATAATAGGAAAAGTTCGGTATCTCGCCGGATTGTCCGTAATAATTGAGCCATCTCATTTGCATCCGGCTCTCAGGATCTTTCGGCAATTTTGCCCCGAGCTTTTCTGCAAGCACCCACGAGAGTGACGCAGTCGATTCGGTCCCTGTATTCAGAACGCGGATACCATAGTCCTCGTCAATCGGTCGAAACGCCAGCAAACCCCAAGACGCCGCCTTCCGAAAGACGACTTTTGGTGGAAGAATTTTTAGGCGGTTCGTACCCGCGTTGTTCGTGATGTCCACTGCACCGCCGATGAATCCAGCGCCGAAGTCTTTCAAAGCAGCAGCCAACTCTGTGTCGGCGGGTGAATCGGGTTCATCGCGCTCACCGGCAAATACAATATCGAAAAAGACCGCCCGAGCTCCCGCCGCCTTCAGTCGTCGAAGAAGCTCCGCATGAACCCGACGGTCGTAGGTCGTCCCCTGTTTGAGTTGGGTACTGGAATCCTCATCCATATAGAGGATCACGGCATCAGACGCCCTCAAGCGACCGCCTCCACGGGTCATCTGCGGAATATCAAAACTGTAGCGGGCTAACGTCTCCGCAAACGATTCCGCCGACATTTTCAGAAAGCGAACCGCCGGGTATTCCTTGTCATAGTTCCGAGCCTCCGCACCCAGCCACCGCGACGACTCAATCAGCCACGCGCCGACGCTGCCGATAAAAATCGCCGTGAGGAAAACCACGAGTCCGCGGAGAATTCGCTTTCTCCACGGACCGCGCGCGTTTTGCCAGAGCTGTCGGAGCCGTTCTTTCAATGAAGCTTCATCCTGCGGATCGGGGCGGCGTTACGCGAGCACCGTCTTCAAGACCGCACCAGTGATTGCTCCGGGAGCGAGTGGTGCCTTCACGATGACGAGCCCGTCGAGAGCGATGTCGCCCGCACCGAGATCGAAATCCGCGGTGCCGCCGGTGTTGGTGAAGTCGAACGCCGCGTCCCCATCGAGGTCCACACCAACATTCGTCGCGACGACGCCGGCGATGCTGCTGACGGCGTTGGCGCTGGAGAGGCTTGCACTCGTTGTGGTGTTGCTCACCGCAAGAATGGCGGCGATTTTTGATGCGCTGACGCCGGTGATGCTGCCCGCCGCGCCGTCGGTTGCCCCGTCGCCACCCGCACCTGCGAAGAGGCCGCCCATTTCATCCGTGGCGATGCCGAATGCCGTAAAGAAATTGCCGATGACTCCGGTGATTTTTACGTCGGCGACGCTGCCGCCGAGACCGCCTGCGCCGCTGACGCTGCCGCCGCCTGCGCCTGCGCGGAGCTGTTGAACCCATCGTGTGACGGCGACGGTGATATCGCTGATGCCACCGCCCGCTCCGCCCGCTCCGGTGGTGCCATTGCCACCGCTGCCTGCAATTGCCGTGAATGTGCGCGCCTTGCCGGTAACGTTTGAAACTGAGCCGCCATTGCCGGCGCTGACGCCGTTGCCGCCATTGGGGCTGGTGCCGGTGTTCAAAGCAACGTCGGCGAGAGGCGTGGTAAGCACGAGGCCCGTGATATCGCCTGCGTTGCCGCCGGTGGCGGCTGTATTTGCACCGCCGCCCGCGCCCGAGCGAATCTCGTAGTGGCCGTTGCCGAGTTTATCAGTGACCCGGATATTCTCCAGTGTGCCGCCTGCGCCGCCCGCTCCAGTTCCCGTGCTGCCGCCCACGCCAGCGAAGACGCGGCTCGATAGACCCGCGGCGATTCGGCCGGTGACGTTGACGTTGAGGTCTTTGATCTTGCCGCCGTTGCCGCCCGCGCCTGTACCACCACCGGTGCCCGCATTGCCACCAACCACTTCGGCAACTTGCACTGAGCCGGTGAGGTTCAGGGCGCTGCGCTCGATGCTGCCGCCGTTACCACCTGCGCTGTTGGAGCCGCCGTTTCGGCCCTCACCACCAGAGATGGTCACATTTGAAAACACGGTGCCCGCGCAGTTGATTGTAGAATCCGCCACACCTCCGCCTGCGCCGCCAGCGCCCGCAGTGCCCACGGAGCCACGTCCGCCAGTGATCTCAACGAGGTTGCCGAGCGCCGCTGCGCCGACGGTGAGCACGGCCTTGCTGACAGCGCCGCCATTACCTCCGGTGCCAGCAGCGGTGTTGCTGCTCGCGCTACCACCGCCGATTTGGGCGGCGTCGAAAATGCCGCCATTTACCGTGAGCTTCGCGTCGGTGAGGCCACCGCCATTCCCCGCGACGCCAATTGCGCTCGCGGACTGCCGCCCACCCGTACCGCCGAAAATGGAGAAGATGCCGCCGCGCCCCTCGCCGACCATGCCGACGACTGCAGCAACGCTACCACCGGCGCCGGAGTTACCGCCGCCTGCCGCGCTATTGCCACCAGCGCCGCCGCCTATGTCGAGCGAGGTGGCCGTCTTGAGCGATACGGTAACTCCACTGAGGTTGCCGCCGTTGCCGCCGTCTCCGGTCCGCGAACCATTCGTAGAGCCGCGTCCGCCGCTTCCGGCTTTGATGCTGGACGTCCCGGAGACCTCCGTTGCCGTGAATTTCACACCCGAAAGCGCGCCACCGTCGCCACCATCACTCGTGTTACTGGTGGATGTGCCGCCGCTTCCTCCGCGAATGGAGGCATTGTGAAAGAGCCGTCCAGTCGTGACTGTGACGTTGGAAAGTGCGCCGCCATTGCCTGCATCAAGGCTATTGACGCTAGCGTTGGCACCGTTGCCTGCGGCGACGTTGACACCGCCCGACGCACCTTTCAGCGTGAGGACCGCGCCGAGAATGCCACCTCCGTTTCCGGCGTTTCCTTGCGAGCCACCACCGCCACCGCCAATGCCGGCCAAAATTGCGGCGGAATCGGTGATGACGCCCGCAGTCATCGTGACCTTCTCGATGAGACCGCCATTTCCACCACCTCCGGAGCCACTGCCAGCGCCGCCGCCGCCGGTGGAAATGGTCGCATCGCTTCCGCTGCCGGCAATGCTCAGGCTGGAATCAAAAATCCGCCCGCCGTTTCCACCGCTTGCATTCGCGCCCCCCGTGCCACCGGGACCGCTTCCAATCGAGGCAGCGTCACCCACGTTGCCCAGCTTCGCAGCGAGTTTCTCGATTGCGCCGCCATTTCCCCCGACCGTCGTTCCTCCGGTACCGCCTCCGCCAGTCGTTACATTCAGTGCGCCGAGCAGGCCGGGAACGGTGATGGTAGTGTTGCGAAGTTCGCCACCATTTCCCGCGGCACCCGCGCCATCTCCGTCCCCACCGCCGCCGGAGTTGACGGTGACGCTTTGCGTTACGCTGGGAGCGCTGATTTTTCCCGAGAGCAAGCCGCCGCCACGTCCACCGGCACCACCATTTGCGCCGCCCCCGCCATCTCCCGTCGAGACACTGAGCGCGCCTACCGAGCCCGTCGCCGTGACAACGACATTCGCATCGCCACCGTGGCCACCAGTCCCGCCGCCGGCGCCACCGCCGCCTGTGGTTACCACGATTCCACCCATCGTGCCTGCGGTCGAAATCGTCAGGTTTGCGAGAAGGCCGCCGTTACCGCCGGCAGCGGAGTTGCCGGTCCCATCGCCGCCATTTCCCGCAGGACCACCGCTCCCGCCGCTGCCGGTGGCTGCGATGACATCGCCGGATATGGCGCTCGCGATGAGTTTGAAATTCGAAAACGCCCCGCCATCTCCACCCGCAACGCTCGAGTCACCGCCGGCGCCAGTCCTCACTTCGACACGACCGACTTTGGCTGCGTTCACTGTGCTACTGGAAAGCACGCCTCCATCGCCTCCGACTCCTGCGTTTGAGCCACCACCGGCACCGGACGAAACAATTACGGAGCCGACGCCGCCTTTCACGCCGAGAGTCAATTTGTCCACCGCACCGCCCGCGCCACCCAGTCCTGTGCCGCCAGCCACGCCAGCGTTGCCGGCCTCAATGCTGAGCGTGGCATCCAGCCGCGTAATATTTGCAGTCACGAGCGACAACGCGCCGCCCCCTCCCGCCGCACCGGTGCCGGAGGAGTCGCCGCCGTCGCCCGCCGATACGCTCACGCTGTTCGCTGTGTTGAGCGTGAGCTTCAGATTGGCGATTCCACCGCCGGCGCCGCCCGTCGCGTTGCCAGCGGTGCCTCTGCCGGCGTTACCCGCGCTAATCGTATACGACTCAGGATTCGTGCTCTTTGAAGTTAGGGAAACGTTCTCAATCGAACCGCCCGCGCCCGCTGCCGTGTTGCTATTTCCGGCATCACCGAGAAGAAGGCTGACGTCGCTGTCCACGAAGTTGAACGCGAATGATGAATTCCGCAACGAACCGCTCGCTCCTCCGGAGCCACCAACGCCGGAATTGCCGCTGCCAACCTCCAGGTTGAAAGCACCCGTTAGCGCGTCGCTGTTCACGAACGTGAAACCGTCCACCGTGCCGCCCGTACCACCAGTCCCCGCGCTGCCCGCGTTGCCGGAGCCGCTTTCTATGCTGATATGGCCAGCGACAAATTTCGTCGTGAGCTTCGTCGCGGTGATACTTCCGCCCGAACCGCCCGTGGTGCCACTCCCTCCGGTTCCCGCAGCGACATCGATACTTCCGAGCACCGTGCCGATTGTTACGCCGGACGATGCCAGGGCGCCGCCTGCTCCGCCAACACCACCAGTTCCAGCACCGCCATCCCTCGCATTGACAGTAAGATCACCGTCCAGAATCCCGCTCACTGCGACCGTCAACCCGTTGATGCTACCACCGCTCCCTGATGCACCGGCAGTCGAGTTTCCACCCAAGCCTGCAAAAAAGCGTAGCCCACCCAGGACATTCTTCGCCGTGAACTTCAAATTCTCCAGCACACCGCCATTCCCGCCGATTGCGCCGTTCGCGCCGACGCCTGCGAAGAACTCAGCGCCGGCAAATTGATTCAGCACGCTGATACGCTTCAGGGCTCCACCATTTCCACCCGCGCCAGCCCCGCCCGCCGCACCGTTTCCCGCATACATGCCCTCGACACCATTCGCGAGCGTCACGTCCGAAATATCCGGCCCGGCGGTACCATTGGGCACGCCGACGAATACCACATTCAGCGAAGCGCGTCCGAGCTGGATGCTGCCCGCCTGGGCGAACTGATCCCCCGACGCAATGGTGGAAACACTCGGCACAGCGGCATCCATGGTCTTCGGCGCGCCGAGGTTCACTTTTGAAATCGCGCCGCCAGCCAGAATGCTTTCCGATACCGCGCCCGTAACCGTCAACCCCTCGATGCTGCCGGTCTGCAACTCCAGATTCGCGCCCGCCGTCAACAGCGTGCCCGACACGCCGAGCGCTGTAATAATGCTCGCCCGCTGCGCGCCATTGCCCACATCACCCGAGATGCTGGCCCCGAAACCGCCCGTCACTGCGAGACCGGAAATCTCGTGCTGCTCAAGCACTCCATCGATGTCTGTGTCCGTGAGGAAAACCATCGCGCTGCCCGCAGTCACTGTCAGCTTCACCAACTCGCCGACGTCCGCCTTCTTGTTTCCGTTCGCGTCAAAGACCAGCTTGTCGCCCGCCACGAGCAACACGGCCGCATCGGAATTCACAAACGATTTCGCAGCCAGCTCGTTTGCCGAAATGCCTGCCTCCACGGGCGTCGCACCGTCTTTGAAAACCGAAAACCCGCCCGGTTGAACAAGAAACGTCGCAGGCGCGATGCGGTGTTCGAGGATTTCTACGCGGGTGAAGAACGACGTCCGGTGGAGTTGCGCTTTCATGGTGCGGAAGTAGCAGCATGTCGCAGGCCTGCAAAGCGCGATGATAACGAAACCTCAAACTGCAATTCTCGAGAATGAAGCGCACATTCTGTCGATAGAAGCTTTCATCACAATCAGTCCATTCGAAGGTCTTTGACGAAAAGGGCATGCCTTCTCACTTCGGATTTACCAACCCCGACTTCATCGACGATCACATGCACCAATTTGCTCCAAACGGCAGCTTCGATAACATTCTCTGGACCATCACGCTCACAGAGCGCGGCGTAGACATGGTCGTGCATCCCTCCGACAGTTTGAATTTGCTCGGCGACACGGTCCGGAATTTCTATCCCGAATTCCCTCTCCACGCGCAACACGAGTTCAACGGTATCGAGGCCCATCTCAGCTAGAAACTAAACCTGCACCGAACCGCCAGCGTGCGATCTCGCGGGAGGTCGAGGATTGGATTGAGGCTATTGAGACGGTAGTCGGTGTCGGTGATGTTCAGCACGCCGACGCTGAGCTCCGCGCGGTTCTGCATGAAGCGGTATCCGGCGAATGCGTTGAGCATCCAGAATTGATCGCCGGTCGCGCCGTCCGCGGAAAGCACGCCGGGCGCATAGCCTTTGTTTTCCTGCTCGTAGTAGGTGGCATCTGCGCGGGCGAAGAATCCGCTGTGGTGATTCCAATTTGCAAAGATGGTCGCCTCGTGAAGCGTGGCTTCCAGTGCGCGGACGCCGCCGGGGAAGTTTGCGGCGGAGATATCCGCGAGATGCGAATCGAGCTCGGATTTCACGTAGCGATACCGCGCGCCGAACGACCAGTTGTCGCCGACAAGCTGATTCACCGTGAGCGAGAGCGCGTTCTCTTTATACGCAATGCGTTCGTCCGTCTGCGAAGGCAGCGCACCGATGAATGCAGGGTTTGCGGGGTCGTTCAGGATATCGAACACGCCGATGCTGCGGTCGAGTCGCTGCTCCACTTGCGTCCACTCGGCGCCGAGATAAGTGCGCGTGGGCAGCTTGCTTTCGATGCTGATTCCTTTGACCTTGTAACGCGCGCCCTCGATGGAGCCGAGCACGTCCTCGGAAATCGTCGATCGGAAAGCCTGTGCGAAGCCCGCCATTTGCGTCGGTTCGAGGCGAATGGATTCGTCGAAACTCACGCCGCTCACAAACTCCGTATAGACGCCGCGCATCGTGAACAACGGGCTCGGCGAAAGCGTGAAGCCTACTTTCGGCGAGACGCGGTCGAGCGAAGTCCGGCGGTCGCTGATGGGCGGATTTCGGAAGTTTTCCGGATACTCCATGTCGTCGTACGTGATGCCCGCATGGACGGTGAGCCAGTTCGTGAGCTTCCAGTGATCGTAGGCGTAGAGCGTGAGCCGGTTGAAATCGACGATGCTGTGCTGGTCGGCGGCGGGGATATTAAAGAGCCCACTTGTCGCCGTGGCGGGATCGCTGAGCGAAAGACGCTGCGTCGTGTCGAATTCACCACTCTGGATCCGCGCGCCGAGAATGAGCGTGTTTTTGTCGAGCGTGAGAATCTGCTGCAAATCCGCCGAGAAAATCTCGAACTCGGACGTGCGTCGGAAGTCGAAGCGGTCGCTCGTCACCGCAGCGACGGGCGATCCGAAGATATTCTGCGCGCCAACACGACCGCGACCAACGAGCGGCGAAATCGCGCCGAGCACGTTCCCACGGGCCCCGAGACCGTCGCGGCGGAGCGTAGCATCGTCGGGGAAAGCGCCGGGGTCCGCATTGGGCGGAAGCAGTCCACCAATGTCCCGCAGCACCTGAAGCTGCGAAGTTTGATCCGCGGTAAACGTCTGGCTGTTGCGCAGCCATGAACCGAGCAGGAGCGTGTGATTTCCGGGACTCCATTCGTGATGCCATCCTGCGAGGATGAACGCGGGGTCTTGCAACTCGCGGAAGCGCGAAGTGCTCGTGGGCACGTCGCGCAGCGCGTAGTGGTCGAACGCCTGACGCGCGTCGCCAGTCCGCAAATCCTGGTATTTTGTCTGGAACAAAACCGAGTCCGTCGGCGCGAGCTGGAGCTTGAAAGTCGCGTAGGCTTCGAAGCGTGACAGGTCATCGTTCACTCGGTCGCCGTCATCATACTGGTAGTCGGCATCGAGCGCGTAGGAGAGGTTTCCGAAGGTGCCGTATTGCGAGCCCGTCATGCGCAGTTCGCCGTTCGAGCGATACTCGGAGACGAAATTCAGCCCGGGCCCGTCGGCCTCAAACATCTTCGAATATTCCTGCGCCGAAACGAACTGCGAGAGCGGCCCGCCGCCCACGGGCGAAAGCAGGTTTGCGAGGAGCTGTTCGTTGAACCACGGTGCCTCGTAGCGGAGCAATACGCGCCGCGGATCGCGGAGATTGTCATAGGAGTTCGCGAGAAAAAGATGCGCAGCCGCGCTACCGTAGTCGGCATTCACCGCACGCACCGCTTCGCGCACGGCGACTTCCGTCATGCCGTTGTTTTGGTAAATCGAAGCAAGGTTCGACGAACGCACTCCTTTGTCCTGATCGAGAAGGAACTTGGAGCGATAGATGCGGCGGTTGTCGTTGAGCGCGAGCGAATGTTCGAGGTCGGCAACGGATTCGTTATAGCGATTCTCCTGCTTGCGCTCAATCGCGCGATACAGCGGCGGCGTCGGGTCATCCGGGTCGAGTTCCACAGCGCGGTTCAGGTCTTTGTTTGCGAGCGATTCCAGCTCGCCGGTGCCGCTGAAAAGATTGCGCCAGTTCGCCGCTTCATTGCTGAACGCTTTGCCGAGATAGCTATGGAAAAGCGAACGCGTGGGCTCCAAAACCGCCGCCGTGTGAAGGTCGCGTCGCCCAGCCTCGCGGTCGCCTTTGCGAAGCGAAGTGAGCCCTCGACCGAGCCACGCATTGCCGAGCGCCGGGTCGATTGCGATGGCTTGCTCGAACGAAGCGCGGGCTTCGGAGATTTTGTTTTCCGCGGAAAGCAGGAATCCGCGGAGGGCGTGGGCCTGGGCGTTGCGGGGGGTATCGTGTAGCGCGCGTTCAACAGAATGTTTTGCTTCCGCAATGCGGCCAAAGCTGAACTGCAACTCAGCGAGCCGTGCGTAAGCAAATCCTGACCTCGCTACGAGGCGGCCTTCCTTATCCATTAAAGTCGCGCGCTTAACTGATTTGAGGGCCCCTTCCAAATCCGACTGGCTTTGCTTCCAGTATGACTCCGCGATCCACTCCGCATCGGAGCCGTTTCCACCAATCGGTTGCACACCGTCTTCGCGCTTCACCGTCGCGATGACTTTTTCCAAAGCACGCCTTCCGGGATTCGACGCCGAGACACTCCGCAGCGTCGCCCGCGCTTTATCCACGCGTCCCACGGAAAGCAGCACCGCTGCGCGATACAGTGGTGGCGCATTGCGCGGTAGCGTCCGCAACGCGCCGAGCAAATCGCCTTGCTTGTAAGACTCGAACGACGCCCCGAGCGCACGCTGCTGCGCTTCGCTGAGGCCAAACTCGTTTGGCGGAATCACCGCTGGATAATACAGCGCCCACTGCACGAGATTCGCGACATCCTTCGCCTCGATGACCGCCGTCTTTCTCGGCGCGCCGCCGGGGACGATCTCGGCCTGCTCGCCGCTTCTGAGCGTCAGCGAGCCCGCTTTGTTGCTGAGCGCGAGTTCGCCTTCGAGCAGCGTCATCGTCGTGCGTCCGCCCTTTGCGACGCGCACAATTATCTGCGTTCCACGCAACGCTCCGTTCACCGCCGGCGTCCGGATTTGGAGCTGCTCCGCTTTTTCGCGACTGAAAAAATATCCGCCCCCGCTTTTCACCTCGACTGCTTTGCCCGGCTCGATTTCCGCCTCGGTCAATTCGTCCAGACGGAGTTCGCTCTTGTCGCTCAAGCGCACGACCGCCCGGCTCAATTCACCAGTGCGGACTTTGTCGAGCGGTTGAAAGGTCGCGCCTTTGTCCGCATTGGTCCACGCCCCGCCGGTGCGGAGCTTTTTCTCAACGATTTCCTCCTTTTGGATAAGCTCTGCATCCTGTGCCCAAATCGATGCGGGCGACGCGAGAAAAAGGCAGATTACTGCCGGTGTGATGATTCCACGGAGAGAGTGATGTCCACGCATGAAAGTACTTATAGCGCAATCGCCGGAGTCTTGCACGGATGATGTTTGCAGGCCGATTACGAGGATTTGGATTCCTTGCTTGAGGCCCGTGCACTATTCAGAACGCGCCACCATGACCGCCGTCGAAGAATACTCCGAGCTCGAGAAACTGCTGCTCGCAGCCCTGCGCCCGGATTTGAACGAGCTGGAGTTCAATGAACTCGCGCTCAAGGTGCACGCGTTTCAGCGAAAGTGGAACACGGTCTGCGAGCGCTGGTGGAGCGGATTGCCCGCGCCCACATCATGGCGCGAAATTCCCGCGGTTCCGCAGTCGATGTTCAAAGCATTTCGCCTCTCGTGCTTTCAGCCCGCGGAGACAGGCACGATGTTTCTCACAAGCGGGACGACGGGCGAAACTCGCGGCGCACATTACCTCCGGGATACGTGGCTCTACCACGCTTCGGCCCTCGCGGGCTGGCGGCTGCTCGGCCGTCCACGGCACCGTGCGGTGTTCCTTACGCCGTCACCGGCCGACGCACCGCACTCGTCGCTCGCGAGCATGTTTGGCTGCCTCGCGGAAAATGACGGCGGCGAGTTTTTCTGCGACGCAGCTGGGAGGGCGGACTTTCCACGGCTGGAGAAGGCACTTCTGGCAGGCGGACCGGTCGCGCTTTTCGGTCCGGCACTCGCCTTCTTGAATTTCTTCGAATGGCTCGGGCCCAAACAAGTCGCGCTGCCGGCGGGGAGCTGTGCGATGGAAACGGGCGGCTTCAAAGGCAGCGGGCGCGACATTCCAAAAAAGGAGCTGTACGCACGTTTCACGAGCCATCTCGGGATTCCGGCAGACGACGTGATCAACGAATACGGCATGTGCGAACTGGCATCGCAGTTTTACGCCACCGGCCTGGATGGCCTGCATTCAAGCGGTCCATGGGTTCGCGCATTGGTGGTTTGTCCGCGCACGGGAGACGAGGTGGGTATTGGTGAGACGGGCGTACTGAAGATCATCGACCTCGCGAATCTCGGCAGCGTGCTCGCGATTCAAACGGGCGACCTTGCCGTGAGGTGCGAGGAAGGATTCGAGTTGCTCGGGCGGTCGCCATCCGAAACTCCGCGCGGCTGTTCCCGGATGGCAGATGAACAAATGCGCGGTGTTCGCAACAGCTCCGCAGTCAAAGCCGAGGTCAAGCTTTCTGACCGCATCGACGCGATCGCATCAGCCGCGGCAAAGTTTCCGTTCCTCGGCGATTTTTCCGCGCAAACACTGCGCGACTGGCTCGCGTCGGAATTTGGCCACATCGATGCGCTTGATCGATTTGTTCTTCGACCGGGCGGAAATTTTCGCGCTGTTGCGCCAAGGACGATTCTCCACGTCCTGAGCGGAAACACGCCCGCCGCTGCTCTGCAAACGGTGATTCGCGGTCTATTGCTCGGCTCGCACAATCTCTGCAAGCTCCCATCGTCGGGACTCCCGGAAGTTGACGCCTTTATCGCAGCGCTGCCGCCGGAAATGCGGGCACTCGTGGAACGCTCGCAGACGCTTCCGGATGATTGGTTCGCATCGACGGATGCGGTGATTGTTTTCGGCAGCGACTCGACGATTGCGCATTTCCGCAACCGCATCCGGGCGGAACAAACGTTCGTCGGCTATGGTCACAAAATCAGCTTCGGATTGATTTTCGACGACCCGGATTTCTCGAGTGTCGCAGCAGCGGCTCGGGATGCGTCCGTCTTCGATCAACTCGGCTGTCTTTCACCGCACGTCTATTATGTACACGGCGATGCGCGCGAATACGCTGCGCGACTCGCAAAAGCGATGGAGGAATTCGGGCGCGATAATCCCCGCAACGCGCTCCCGCTGGCGGACGCAGCCCGGGTTCGGGCGCTCCGCACGGAAATCGACTTCCACCGTGCAAATGGCGCGGTTTGCGAAGTGCACGAATCGCCCGACGCGATGGTCATTTACGACTCATCGCCGGGATTTCCGTCCACGCCGCTCCATCGCGTGATCTTCGTGAAGCCGCTCGGTCCCGGCACGGCTGCGGAGCTCGCATGCATCCGCGATCATGCCGGAACGTGCGGAATCTTCCCGCTCACGCCGGAAAACGCCGAGTTCGCCGCGAAACTGGGAGTTTCGCGGATATGTGCTGTCGGCTTGATGCAATCACCGCCGGCGAAGTGGCACCACGATGGACAGCCGTCGCTCTCACGACTGGTCCGGTGGGTGAGCTTCGAGGCGTGATTGATCAGCCTTTGCGCGCAATCAAGCGACTGACCGCCTTTGAGTTGCGCGTGAGGAGGTTTTCCTCCAAGAGAAAGTCGCGACCATCGCAGGTCACTTTCATTTTCCCCTCTTCTCTCCGCATCAGTGAAACCGTCGTGCCAGCCTCGAGCTCGCATTTAACACCACTTGTGCTTTCGACCGTGACGGTTTCTTTGATGAGGAAAATTCCGCGCGGCAGCTCGGTGGCTGCGTTGCTTGAATGGGCCGGGCTGCCTGCCTTCGCAGCATAACCAACTTCCGAATGGACCGAAGTTGCGGCCGACGGCAGCTCGACGGTTCGTGATGCGACGTTCCCCTTCGCGCGACGCTCGGCCGCCAGTTTCTCGGCTTCCGACAACGCCGGCACCGTATGGCTGCGGACGTGGGCATCGTAACAAACCCCAGCCACTGCCGCGGCAAAGAGGGCTGAGTAGGCAATCAGGATTTGGGTATTCTTTCGCATGTTATTAATTTTGTGGCACTTAACAGGAACTGAAGCCTCCGGGTCATTCGGTACCCGGAGGCTCAGTAATCCAACTGAAATGGTTTATAAAGCGTTCAACGGCGGGTGCTGGATGCTGCCACCGAAGCGACTGGCGAAGTCTTGGAGTTCGCAACTGCGGCGACATTAGCCGAGCTGATTCCGTGGCGATAGGCGGTGCCTTTTGCGTAGCTGAACTGCGGGATGTAGCGGTTCGCAGGAAGCTGGTCGGCGGCAATCGGAGCGCGATTCAGTGTGCAGTCGAGGATCCAGTAGCGGCTGCCATCGTTCCAAAGAACCCAAGCGTGGCTCATTTTTGCCGAAGGATGCGTCTTCCCGATTACAAAGCGGACCGAAGAATCATTGAGTTGGTCGCACAGCCAGAGGGCTTTATCCTTGCAGTCGCCGGTGCGGGTCCGGGCAGTCTCCGAAGGAAGAGCCGCGACGTAGGGATTATCCATGTGATACCGGAAACTGCGGCCCTGCTTCATCAGAGCGCTGACGGTCTCCATGGTCGGGCGGTTTTTCCCGAGAGTCGAAAGCGTGGATTTCACCGGCGTCATATACCGGTCATAAGGGGTTCCGCTGGAAGGAAGTCCGAGGTCTACACCGGCGAATGCGGCGATGCCATTTCCGATGAGAACGATGAGAGCGAGTGCGAGCGATTTCATATTTTCAATTGGTGTTGTAATTTCCATAGCCACAGCCGTGCCAACTCGCCTCGTTTTCTATAATCACTATAATTTCAGAGGGTGAAACCGTCCTTTCCTCTGTAGGCACCCGCCATTCACCAACTCAAATTTGAGATTCTCCCGGAAAATTCTCATAACTACGGCGCAATTCTCAAAGATTCCGGAGATTCTCAGTCCGCACTACGAAACCCGCCGGGTTTCCCATCACAGCCAGATTCGCTGTTCACACGGCGCTACCAGCGCTCGGAAATGCCGCAATCGCAGCACGGCGACCTGAGATGCAGGATACTCGGGATTTGAGACTTATGGGCGAACAGGTCCCGCAGCGTTTTTTCGACTCGCCCATTTTTCAAAGTCGTGGGAAAAGCCACCGAGCATGTGGGCAATTCTTTCAAGAAATCGCGACGCCGGAATACTCCTTCTCCGCATCTGGCTCGGTGTCGTCTTCCTTTGGGTTCACGGCGCTCCGACGCTGCTCGACGACGACGTGCTAGGCAGGTGGCAATTTCACGGAACGCAGATGGGCTTGTGGGGAATCTCGTGGCCCGCGCCGAAATTCTGGGGATTCCTGTCGATGCTCGTGCATACCGGCGGCATCGTTCTATTTATCCTCGGGCTTCTGTTTCGTCCGTCGTGCCTGCTTCTCGCTATCGTGATGGCAGTCGCGGCAACCTATGAATTCTCCACGAAGCGGACATTTTCCGCAGGGTTGCGCGAAGCATCGCACGCCATCGAACTCGGCCTCGTTTTCCTCGCGATGATGTTCATCGGACCGGGAAAATACAGCATCGACCGCGAATAGCCCCGCTACCGGAGGCTCCGGAGGAAACGGCCGAAGAAATCCACGCCCGTTTCAAGGTCCGCCATGGAAATGAATTCATCCTTCGTGTGCGCCTGGGCAATCGAGCCGGGCCCGAGCGCGATCGAAGGCATCCCGTGCCGGGAAAAAACGCCCGCATCACTGAACCACGCAGCGCCCACGCAGCGCGAACCGCATCCGCGCAACTTAGCAATCACCGGATGCAATTCATCCGTAAGCATCGGATGCGAAAGCGTGTGTTCGATTTCCACATCCGCGCAAACCAGACGCAACCGGCTGCTGATTTCCTCCAGCGGATCGGCGCCCGGAAGGTAACGCACGTCAACTTCCGCACGGCAAACGTCGGGCACAATGTTGATTTTGCTACCGCCGGAAACCGTCCCGGCGCTGATCGTCGTCGGACCGAGGAGTGGGTGCGCGCCGCCGGCAGCAAGCATGGGCGCAAGTTCGTCGCGCACGCACCGCAGCAAGTCGGCCATCTTGTAAATCGCGTTGTCGCCGCGCTCCGGCTCCGCCGCGTGCACCGCGCGACCACGCGTCGTGAGCGTGATCCACAGCGCTCCCTTGTGAGCAACGACGGCGTCCAAACCGGTCGGCTCGCCCGCGATCACAAAATCGAACTTTTCCTCCTTCGCGAGCGCTTTGGCCCCCCATTGACCGGTCTCCTCGCTGCACAGTCCCGCGAACCAAATCTCGTGACCCAGTTCCGAAAGCCCGTCTCTTTCCGCACGCAGCGCCCAAAGCATGGCGGCCATCGAGCCCTTGGTATCACTCGCGCCGCGGCCCCAAATCCGGCCGTCGCGCAACTCCCCGCCGAACGGCTCGATCGTCATTCCGCCCACACTCACCGTGTCAGTGTGCGGAGCGAAAAGGAGTCGCGGCTTCTTCCCGCCTGAGTCGGAAAAACGTACGACAACATTCGGACGTCCGGGGAGGACTTCGCGCAATTTGACCCGCGCAGCCGGAAACTCCCTCCGCAGCCAGTCCGCCAGCCAGTCCGCAATCGCCTGTTCTCCAGTGTGCGGCGTACCGGGATCACCCGTGGGATTCACACTCGGAATCCGCACGAGCGCCTGCAGCAATTCGGTGACAGAGGAAATTTGCACGCCCGCACCGTAGCCGGGCCTCCCGTTCTTCCAAGTATTCAGTTTCGCGCGACTTTCGCCCGCCGCTCGGCTCGAAGCTGCCCGCAGCCCGCAGCCACATCGATTCCGCGGCGCTGCCGGATCGTGCTGGGGATTCCCGCCTCCAGCAGCGTTCGCTGGAAATCATACGCAGCGTTTTCCGCCGAAGCCGTGCCGGCGAAGCCGTCGGTCGGATTCAGCGGAATCAAATTCACGTGCGCGCGGATTCCCGAGAGCAATCGGGCGACACGACGCGCGGTTTCCACGGAGTCGTTCCGGCCCGCTATCAGCGTCCAGCCGAAGAAGATCTTCTCCTCCATCACCGAGCTATAGTGTCGGCACGCCTCGATCAGATCCGCGAGCGGCCATCGTTGCGACGCAGGAACCAGCGCGCGGCGCTCCTGCTCATCCGCGCCATGCAGACTCACAGCCAGACTGTAAGGGCGCCTCTCCTCCGCGAGCCGCAAAATCCCGGGAACCACACCCACCGTGCTAATCGTGATGCGCGACGGACCGATATTTGCGCCGCGCGTGTCGGAAACGATTTCCAGCGCGTCCATCACAGCATCGTAGTTGTGAAGCGGCTCGCCCATTCCCATCAGAACAAGATTCCTCAATCGCGTGCCAGATTCCGCGAGCTGCCTGTTCGCATGAAGCACCTGCGCGACGATCTCGCCCGGGCGGAGATGCCGTACAAAACCCATCTGCCCGGTCGCGCAAAACACGCAGCCCATCGCGCATCCCGCCTGCGTGCTTACGCATGCCGTGTGGCGTCCGGTGTAGCCCATGAGAACCGTCTCGATGGTCTGTCCGTCCTCCATTTTCAGCAGGAACTTCCGCGTCAACCCATCCGAACTCGCCGTGTCCGCACTCACCGGCGGGACTTCCAAACGCCATCCCGCCTCCGCGCACCAGCGCTGCAAAGGCGGAGGAAAATGCGCGCAGCCGGCAAGGTCGGTCGCGCCTTCCCGATGGACAGCCCGCCACAGCGGCTTCGCATGAACCGCACGCAATCCGTCGGCGACGAGAACTCGTTCGAGTTCATCAAACGATAGATCGAGCAGGTTGCCGGCGGATTGAGTTTTCAATGCACCCGCCTCCATGCGCTTTTTTCAGCGTGCTCGCAAAATCATTCCTTCGCCGCTTCGACTTTGTAGCGGTTTGCGAGGTATAGCTCCGATGCCGTCTGGAAAAGCGCAGTCGCATTAGCCGCGGCCTCCGCAGTTGATTCGTTCGAGGCCTCCCTCACGAGTGTCTTTCGATCCACCCGCCTGAAACGCTCCACAACCTTCCCTAAGCTGAGCGCAATCATCTCCGAGTTCTGATACATCGCGATACTGCGATTGTGGTGCATCAACGCGAATCGCGAAGCAGCGGGTGCAAAAAGGTCGCGCCCGAAAAAGACCGTGTCGTATGGCCTGCCGATCAGCCCGAGCAGCGTAGGCGCGATGTCCAGCTGGCAGCCCAGCGTATCAATCCGCGCCGGTTGCTTCACTACCGCGGGTCCGACAATCAGCAGCGGGATTTCATACGAAAGCATCGGCACCGTCTGGCTCCCGTACACCCGCGCACCGTGGTCGGCGACAACGACAAAGATCGTGTCTTTCCAAAAATCCTCCTTCTTCGCCTGCTCGAAAAAGCGGCTGATGGCGAAGTCACTGTAGCGTGCGCCCGCCTTGTGGCCTTTCAGCTTCGGATCCACACGTCCCTCCGGAAACTTGAATGGCTGATGATTCGACACGCTCATTGTCGTGATGAAAAACGGGCGTCCTGTCGCATGGGCCGTCCGTGCTTCGGCGATGACACCGTCATACAAATCCTCATCACAATGTCCCCACACCGTCGTGAACGTAGGGTTCTTGAAATCACCGCCCTCCACGAAGCGCTGGAAGCCGTTCTTCAGCATGAAGGGCTTCATATTATCGAACAGACCACGCCCCGTGTACATGAACGTCGTCGAGTAGCCGTCACGCGCAAGCACCGTGGCAAGTGTGTCGCAGCCCTCGCTTTTAGTCCGCCCGAGAATCGCATCTCCAGGCAGCGGCGGAAACGAAGCGAGAATCGCCTCAAGCCCGCGCACGGTGCGGTTTCCATCTGCGAGCAGATTGGTAAAGAGCATACCTTCCTTCGCCGCGATCGCATCAAGTGCCGGAGTGAGAGTGCGCTTTTCCGGCTTGCCGTCCTTGAGATTGAGACATCCCCAGAACTCCGAACCGAAGCTCTCCTGGACGAGTATCACGACATTGAGTCGGGGCCGATCCGGCGATCCGGGAATCCGACGCTGGAGCGAAAACGGATCCTTGCTCCACTCCGCCCGATTCGAATCGAGAAGTTTCCTCGCGCGGCTGTAGGCCTCCTCGCGCGGAAGCGTCGGGTAAAAGTGCGCGTAGTCCAGCTCCCGCGTCCAAAGCGCAACCAACCCACTGGCCAGTCCGTTCGACGCGAGTTCATTCATCACGCGCTCGCTGCTCGCCTGTGGGCTGATACGGGACGCGGCTCCAACGAAAACTGCAGTCAAGGCCAGCCAGACGCCCAAAGCCCTCACACGGCGCGGAAACTCGACCTGCGATTCCGGCCACGCCAGACGCCGCAGCAGCCACGGAATCAAAAGCGCACCTGCGATGCAGGAAGCCACAATCTTTTTCCACGGATACATCTGCCCGATGTTCCCGCTCACCTCCGTCCAATAATGGAGGTAGTCGATCGCGACCGTATTGAAGCGCGATGCATACTCCTCGAAAAAGAAGTACTCCCCGACAAAAAGGAAGAGAAGCAGTCCCCACAGAAAGCCGGTCACACCGAGCAGAAGATTCCGATGCCATCGCCGCTCCAGCCAGGTGCCACGCACCGCCGCAAGCCAGACCGCCACAGGAGTGAAGATTCCGAACGCAACAGCGAGATCAAACAACAGCCCCACGGAAGCGACTCGAAGCCAGCCCGCGGAATCCACGCCGGGCGCACCCGCCGGCGGATGAAATTTCCACGAAAGCACAACGCGAAGCAGGCACGAGAGCGCTACGAAGAGCCCGCACTGCACGTAGAGAAATCTGAGTCGCGTGCCGGTCCGCGCGGATGATGCCGGTGGTTGATTGTTCATTAAAGTCTTTAAGCCCCGATCGTCGGATGCTGGGTTTCAGAATCTGCCGGAAGGCGGAGGACAAATTCATTCCATCCATCGGCACTCCGCTCGAAAACAATGTCCCCGCCATGAGCCCGGGCCAGTTCACGGGCCAGCCCCAATCCGAGGCCGGAACCCCGCTCTTCGGTAGTGTGCTCCGCGCGGAAAAAGCGCTCGAAGAGCCGCGTCGCCATATCCTCGGGAATCGCAGGACCTGTGTTTGCAAAATGCATCACCCAATCGCTTCCGTCGGCAGCCAGCACAACACGGATACATCCGCCGTCATGGTTATACTTCACCGCATTATCGAGGAGGTTGCTCACAATTTGCGGAAGGCGGAGCGGATCTACGCGCGCCATCGCCACATCCGGAATGCTCTTTTCAACTCGAATGTTTTTCATGTCCGCCATGATGCTCGCGTCTTCAACACATCCGGAAAGCAACGCCGCAAGATTCTCATCGTGCAAATCCAGCACGAGTCTTCCCGCATCAGCACGAGCGAGCAGAAGAAGGCTTGAGATGATTCCCGAAAGCCGTCTCGATTGCTCAAGCAGGACGACGGCGTGGTTGCGGTCGTGCTCGCTCAAATCCTCGGACTCCAGCATCGCCTCAATCGTCGCCCGCATCACGGTGAGCGGAGATTTCAACTCATGCGACGCATCAGCACTAAAGCGCACGGCCTGCCGGTAACTGCGCTCGAGTCGGTCAAACGTCCGGTTAAGGGCAATCGCGTGACGTTGCACCTCGTCTGCCACAGCAGGCACCGGAAGGCGTTGCTCAATGTGGTCAGCTGTGATGCGCTCGGCAGCATCGGTCATTTCCTCCAGCGGCTGCACCGCCAGGCGCGCGATTCGACGCCCGCCGTACCAGGCAAAAGCCAGGGCAATTGGTAGCGCGGCGATCATCACTCCACCAAGGGCCGTAAGTAGCGAGTGCTGCGCACGAAAGTCCGACGCTATGACGAAACGGATGCCATCCTCTTCACTTACAAGAATTCTGTGCGCACGACCGTCATGCACAACTGTGTGCATACCCGGCTTTAGTGAAGGTAATCGCTCCGCTGCATCCGTCGGCTGCCGCCACCGAAGCTGCCCTCCGCTGCTCACCTCAATAAATCGGAGCGGCACGGTTGCAGGCATCCATTCCCGCATCTCAAACTCGATCCGCGACCAATCAAACTTCGCGCCGCCATGCTCTTTGATTTCAGCGAAAAAGTGCCGGCTCTGCGCTTCCAGTTCGGCGTCTAGAAGCTGCATCTCGCGACGATGAATCACCCACGCCGTCACAGCTCCACTGATGATCAACGCGACACCCGCGACGATTGTGGACCATACCGTCAGCCTTCGCCGGAAGGGCAATCGCTTCATGCGCCGGGCTTCAGCACATAACCGACGCTCCGGACGGTATGGATCAATTTCACAGGTTGGTTCTCATCGATTTTTTTCCGCAGCCGTTGAATGTAGACTTCCACCACATTCGTTCCCGTGTCGAAGTGCCACTGCCAGACGTTCTCAATAAGCTGCGTCCGGGAGAGCACCCGCCCGGGCGAGCGCATCAGGTACTCAAGCAACGCAAACTCACGCATGGGCAGTTCAATTTTCTGTCCGGCGCGCGTCACCTCACGGGTAACGAGGTTCATCGTCAGGTCTTCCACCTTCAGCATCGTCATGCCGTGGGACGTCGCACGTCGCGTCAAAGCGACTACGCGGGCGACAAGCTCGGACATGGCGAAAGGCTTCGCGAGATAGTCGTCCGCGCCAAGCATCAAACCCTCCACACGTTCGGACACTTCACCACGCGCCGTAACAAGCAACACGGGTACAAGTATCCGCTTGTCGCGAAGAACACGCAGCACGCTCAAGCCATCCCTGCCGGGCATCATTACGTCCAGGATGATGGTATCGTACGCATTAGCCATCGCAGCATCGAGCGCCTCATCCCCACGGTGAAACATGTCCACCGTGAAGCCCTGCTCACGCAACGCAGCGCGAATATGCTGCGCTACTTTCTTCTCATCTTCGGCAACCAGGATGCGCATGGCGGAACCATGCCGTTGTTCGGCTTTCTCAGTCACTCCAATAACATCGCACTGCAAACTAACGGAAAGCCCTTGAATTGATGACGTCACCGTAATTCTCGCGCACGGCGCAGGAATCAGGAATCGCTTCCCCAATTATCAGATGAAGTGATATCTTCCCGCTCCATGTTGCACCGCCTGATCTTTCTCGCCGTAGTCGCCATGCTGTTTCCAGCCTGCTCGCGCTCGTTGCCAAAATACGAAAAGCCCATCGCCAAGACACAGTTCCAGCGGGTCCGTACAACCGCCTACACGCACACCGAATCCGACCACCTCGCTCATGGACGGAAGACCGCGATCGGAACGGAGCTCCAGGCTGGCCCCATATCCAGCGCGGCGGCGGATTGGTCCCGCTGGCCGGTGGGCACGGTCTTCCGCATCTGCGACACCGGCGAAGTGTGCCGCGTGGACGACATCGGCTGGGCACTTTCCGGCAGGAATACCATCGACCTTTACAAACCTTCACGACTCGCAATGAACAAATGGGGACTGCGAAATGTGGAAATCGAGATCCTTGAATGGGGCAGCCTTGAAGAAAGCCTGCGCATCCTCAAGCCGCGCGCACGCCACCGCCACGTGCAACGGATGATCGAAGGAATCGAGGATCAAATCTAGCCAACCAGCCTCATCCACGCAGCAAGCGATTTGTCGCGATGCGCTGAAGGATCCAGAGTTACCGAAATATCCGGCGACGCTTCCTGGATTTCGCGAATCCAGCCAGCCACGCCCTCGGAATCGCCGGGTGCGAATGTGGCTGCGTGAGAGAACCTTCGAAGGTCCCGCGCAATCGCACCTTCCGGCGGGCCGACAAACAGAATCGGGCGGGGCAACGACATCACCAGCCCGAGCTTGCTCGGCCACAGCAATCCCTGAACCGCCGGACGCTGCGTAACCACTAATGCGTGCCGCTCCAGCAGCGATGCACGCACCTCGGACTCGGGGACGTAATCGCGCCAAACGCAGCGGCCGAGCCCTATCCGCTCCGCCTCCTTTCGCGCTTCCGGCCATCCGGGCCCGCCACCTTGAAAAAGCAACGTGGCATCCACACCGCGCTTTTCGAGAATCGCCTGCGCTTCGAGCAACGTCCGCCATTCATGCGCGCGGCCGAGATTGCCGGAGTAAATCCACGTCCATTCGCCGGACGGCAGGCCGGGAGGCGTGATGCGATCGAGAACCGAGAGGGACACCCACGGTCGGATGATCTCCGGTTCCATGCATTGACCGCGAAACAGCGCCGCCATGTCCTCGTCCAGCGCCACGACTTTTGCCGCGCGGCGCAACGCACGGACCGATGCCCACCGGCAAATGCGCTCAATAAACGAACCGCTGCGAATTTCACCGAGCGCGACTGCAATTTCCGGATACACATCCATCGCCCAGTGAAAATGCTGCGCTCCGTGGACTCGCGCAACACGGTCCGCGATGACCGCGAGCATCGGCGGCGAAGTTCCCGATATCACCACATCCACTCGGCTGCGGCGCTTTGCTTCGCGGAGCATCCGCCAGAGGGATGCGAGCTCCCGTTTCATGCGACCGCCCTTCTTCTGCGCATCGCGATAGCCCAGCCCCGCATCCACGAATTCCACCTCATGTCCGCGGCGCACCGACTCGTCCGCGATCTCGCGAAATAGAATACCAGTCGGCGCCGGGTCGGGAGGGAAGTACTGGTTCAGGAAAAGGATTCGCATCAGTGAAAAGCGGTGCCGACCGCACCTCGCGGATACGCCTTACTCCACGCGAATCCCACCCGCAGTGTAGGCGATGGCACGGCCGGATTTTCGAATCTCCACGGAATCCGAATCCTTCACCTCGATGATGTACTTCCCGGCAGGAAGCCGCATCGGGCGCGCGCTCGGGTAAAGGAAATCCTCGAACACCGGCGGGGCGCCAACCGACGGGCGGATCACCACCCACGTCTTCTTCAGCGGCTCGATTTCGATCGTATTCGGGTCGTGCGCGAGCGGACTTTCTTCCGTCTCGTCAGGGGCGTCGAGCGGCGTCAAATCCGTGAGAGGTGGTGGCGACTGCGGCGCAGTCTCTGCTTTGCCGGCGTCAATTTTCGCCAAAAGATCGATGTCGCTGCTCGATAGCCGAGCCACTGGCGAAATCACCTTCGCCGGACGGACTTCAATACCGTCAATCTTCGTCACAGCGGGCTGTGGCGGCGCCTCTTCAATGCTCCCAACAGCACTGGGTTCAGGCAGCTTTTCAGCCGGCGGCGGCGGCGCGGCCGGAGCCACCTGCGCAGGCGCAACGGCGACGGGCGCGGCCGAGGCCGCGGGTTCCACGGGAGCCGGGGTGCCGAGCTGCACTACGGCGCGACTGGCATCGGCTTTCGGCGGTTGCGGAACAGCGGCGGTGTCGTCAATGCGGCTCATGTTCAGCCAAAGCATGAACCCAAAAATTCCCACAACCGCAGCGGCTGCGGCTCCGAGCACCGGCGTCCACGACGGAAGACTGTGAACACGCGCAAAATCACCGCGCCGTGCCGGACCCTGCGTCGTTTCCTTGGTGTGCGCGAGATACTGATAATTCTTCACGGTGACATTGTGCTCCGTGTCGATCCCACCGGCGTACGCGCTCACATCGATGCCGAGATACTTTCCGTAAAGCAGAAGGAAGTTCTTGGCGTAGGCGGGATTCGGAAACGCGGCGAGATTCCCATCTTCGAGCGCCTGAATCATCGCCACGCGCATGCGCGTTCCACGCGAGGCATGCTCGATCGAGATCCCCCGTTTTTCACGTGCCGCCCGCAGTTGTTCACCGAGTTCCATTTCGATCATATACCGGATTTCGCGACGGGATCGCGGCCCTCTGCAATGTGACTGTTTTTACCGACAGGAGCGCCTGTCCGTTCGCGTTCGCCATATGCGGTCGATGTATCGCACAACTTCCGTCTTCAGGAAAGCGCAATGCGGACTGGGCGCACAATTTCATCGCAAAATCCCGAGTGCCGGCCTCAATCCGGCATCCTCAGAATCTCGCGCGGCTTCGCGCCGTCGCCTGGACCCACGTAGCCGCGGGCTTCCATGATATCCAGAATTCGGGCTGCACGCGTGTAGCCAAGCCGCAACCGGCGCTGGAAGAGTGAAGTGCTGGCTTTTTGCTCCTGCGCCATAACTTCGAGGCATTTTTGCACGAGTTCTTCGTCCTCGTCGCTCACCTCCTCTTCATCGTCACCGTCGCTCATGGACTCGAGCTTGTCGTGAATTTCCGACTCAAAGCACTGGTCGCTTTGACGGCTCACGAACTCGACGATGCGATGGACCTCCTCGTCGGTGACGAGAACTCCCTGCGCACGGATGAGCTTCGAAGTTCCCGGCGGACGGTAAAGCAGGTCACCCATGCCAAGCAGCCGCTCCGCGCCGTTCTCATCAAGAATGACGCGGCTATCGAGCGGCGACGCGACTTGGAATGCGATGCGGCATGGCACGTTTGCCTTGATGACGCCGGTGATCACGTCGGCGCGCGGCGTTTGCGTCGCGATGATCATATGGATTCCGGCCGCACGCGCCTTTTGAGTGATGCGCGCGATCAGCATTTCCACATCCGCAGGCGCGGTCTGCATGAGGTCGGCGAGCTCGTCCACGATGACCACAATGAACGGCATCTTCTCCGGCACAGCGATACCGTCGTCGCGTGGGACCGTGATTCCCAGTTCCGCCTGCTCCGCGCGATCCAGTTCATGCTCGGCGGGCGTGCCTGTTGGCTCGCCATACATCTCGGCATCGGCGTTGAGCACCGGCGTTTCCTCAAGTTCCTCGCCAAACGATTTGCCGAGAATATCCGTGCTACTGGCCGCCTCCGCATCGGCATTGGGGTCCTGAACGATGAGCGGAGCCTGTTTCAGATTGGCCTTCGCGCGTGCAGCCTCGTTGAGTTCGGACTGCGTCTTCGGCCTCGGGCGGGAGTTGAAACCGCCAATATTCCGCACGCCGACTTTCGCAAAAATGGCGTATCGCTTTTCCATCTCGTTCACTGCCCACTTCAACGCAAGCAGCGTCTTTTTCGGGTCGGTGACAACCGGAACCACAAGATGCGGCAGCGTGTTGTAAACCTGCATTTCCACGACCTTCGGGTCGATCATGATGAGACGCAGATCCTCCGGCGTAAACCGGTAAAGGATACTCGCGAGGATTGCATTAATGCAGACGCTCTTACCAGAGCCGGTCGTGCCTGCGACCAAGCCGTGCGGCATCGCTGCAAGGTCGGCAATGATGGTGTGGCCATACACGTCTTTACCGAGCGCGATAGGGATGCGCCCTTTCGCATTCACAAACTCATCGCTCTCCAGAAGTTCGCGCAAAGTCACCTTCTGCTTGTTGGAATTCGCGATTTCAATCCCGACCGTGTCCTTGCCCGGAATCGGCGCGAGAATGTTGATTCGCTCAGCGCGGGTCGCGCGGGCGAGGTCGCGCTCGTAACTCGCGATTCGATCCACGCGAACGCCTTTCGCAGGGTAGACTTCGTAGCGGGTGATCGTGGGCCCCTTCGTAATGTCGCCACCGGTCACACTGATTCCGAATTCCGAGAGCGTATCGATGATCTGGTTCTGGACGGCAAGCAGCTCCTCGTGACTCGCAACATGCCGGCTCGCAAGGTCGGGTGCGTCGAGCAGATCGAGCGAAGGAAACTCGTAGTTTTCGCTGTGAATCGCACTGAGGAGCTGGTGCGAGCCCTTCTTCTTGTCCTTTTTAGCAACGGGCGGCGGCGGCGCAGCAGAATCGAAAATCTTCGGAGCCGGACGCTTCGTTTCGGGAACTTCCGCGGGCAGTAGGTCTGTTTGCTCATAGCGACCGGAATCCTCGTCCTCGTCATCCTCCTCGGCCTCATCATCCTCGTCCACAGCGACGCCCTTTTTGGCGAGTTCGCGCTCAAGTTTCTTCCGTTCGCGCGTGAGCCGGCGCGTCTCCATCTCAAGTTTCCGCTGTTCGTCGGCCCGCTCGAACTGCCATTCGCGGTAGCGTTCAATCATCTGCCCCGGAAATGCGAGCGCACGCCTGAAGACTGCGATCGGGCGAAGTCCCGTCATGAGAATCAAACAGACAGTGTAAATGAGCAGGAGGACAATGATCGATGCCGGGCCAAAGATTCCGAAGAATATTTTCCCGCCGAGCATCTCGCCGATGATTCCTCCTTCACTCGAAAGTTTCATGCTGCCGCGATCGATCAATGACCAGCCGAGCACATGCACAAGACTCGCTCCGCTGATCACGAAGCCTGCTGTCCAGATGGGGCGGAGTGAAAAGCCCATCATGTTCCCCATCAGCGCCGTCGCGCCATATGCGATCAGAGCCACCGCGAGCAGGTAACTGGCCGCACCGAGCGTCAGATAACTCGTGCAAGCCATCATCGCCCCGAGCGAACCCACGAAATTCTGCGTGGTCTTGTTCGGGTGGTCGGTGAATGAACCCGGATACCACGACGGAACGTCCCGGGGCGTGTATGAAATTAGGGCGAGAAAAAGCAAGACCCCCAGCACAAGAAGGCTGAGGCCGACGATTTCTTGGACTGATGACCGGAGTTCCTGCCGGCGTGCGTTGGCCATTGGTTTATGGGGGTGAGACTTATACGTCCGCTATCACGGTTTGCAACGCAGGACTTGTGGAAACTTCAGAGAAACGGCCTTCCAAAAGCAGCGTCCAATACGCGCGATGGAACGAACGGTCTTTACATTCCTATGAAACTTCCAACGCGCTCACTGCTTATCGCCATCCTCCTCCCCGCGGTCATTTCCGGCTTCTGGCTCGTAAGTAACTCCCGTGCGGCTACCGAGACTCCGGAATACACGGTGATCAAAAAGGACGAGAAATTCGAAATTCGCGACTACCCTGCTTTGTTTGTGGCCAGCGCACCTATGAAAGACGATATGGACAGCAGCTTCATGCAGCTTTTCCGCTTCATCGCCGGAGCCAATGAAACTGCGCAAAAGATCGAGATGACCGCGCCGGTCCTCATCGACTCAAAGAAGGACCAGCGCACCATGAGTTTCATCGTTCCCGCAGCCATCGTCGCGACGGGCGTCCCGAAACCGACAGGCGAGAATGTGAAGCTCGGAAAAGTCGATGCCTCGCGATTCGTCGCTCTTAGATTTTCAGGAAAACGCTCGCCGGAAACGGAAGCGAAGGCACTCGAGATGCTGCGGGGCTGGATGAAGGAGCAGAAACTCACTCCGAAGGGAGATCCGGTTTTCGCTTACTACGACCCGCCGTGGACGCCGACCTTCATGCGCCGCAACGAGGTGATGCTGCGGATCGAAAAGCCACGCAAAACGGGGGAAAAGGAGTGACATGGGCATCCACGTCCTGCGCAAAACGCAAATCATCAACACCGACATCCGCACGGCCTGGGAGTTCTTTTCGAATCCCGCAAACCTCGCGAAGATCACGCCCAGAGAACTCGATTTCGTCGTCATCACCAAGCTTCCTGAGCGTATCTACCCAGGATTGATGATCGAATACCGCGTCCGCCCCCTTTTCGGAATCCCGGCGCGCTGGCTCACCGAGATCACCCACGTGGGGGACGGAAAATTCTTCGTCGATGAACAGCGCGTGGGACCCTACAAAATCTGGCACCACGAGCATCACTTCAAGGATCTCGGCGACGGCCGTGTCGAGGCGACGGATATTGTCACCTACGTCATACCGTTCGGTATTCTCGGCGAAATAGTCCGGCCCTTTCTCGTGGAGCCGCAATTGAAGAAAATCTTCGATTTCCGCGAGACCGCGGTCGCGACGCTCTTCCCGTGAGCGTCTACTTCCGCGCTTCTTCCACTTCCACAAACGCGTAGCACATCATGTGAAGGATGTGCATTTGCACGTCCTCCACGCGTCCGTAGTGCGTGTCGCCCACGACGATTACCTGGTCCGCCAGTTCCGCGCACCGGCCGCGTTTTCCACCGACGAGCGCAATCGTTTGTAGACCGTTCTCCCTCGCCCAACCCAGCGCTTTCACTAGGTTCGGCGAGTTGCCGCTCACGCTGATCACGATCAGCACGTCGCCCTTCTGACCGTAATTGTGCAACTGCCGCAGATACACGTCTTCATACGCGTAATCATTGCCAATCGCTGTTATCCACGAAACGTTGTCGTTCAACGAAAGCACCTTGAATGGCGAGCCAATCGCCTCGCTGCTGTTCTTTCCGAGGTCCGTCACGAAGTGCGACGCGTTGGCAGCACTCCCTCCATTTCCGCAAATGAATATCTGGCGTCCGGCACGGTGAGCCTCGCGAAGGGTGCGGATGAGCGGCGCGATCTGCTCCGGGCTCACGGTATCGAGCGCACGCTTTTGGTTTTCGATGTATTGCTTCAGCCAGTCGATCATGCGTGCAAAGTACGCGCGCCTCCTCCCGCTGTCCATTCATCTCATCATTACTGCTCTGTGGGGAAAAACCGGCGTGCGTTCAGATATTGCCGTCGCAAGCGAGTTCCACGACCACCTCGACCTCTGCGGTCTGCGGGAACATGTCGAGCGGCGTGACGCTTTTCACACGATACACGGAGGCCAGCGACGAAAGGTCGCGAGCAAGCGTGGCGGGATTGCACGAGATGTAGATCAAACTGGCTGGCGCGGACGCGAGTATGTGGTCCACCACACGCGGTGTGATGCCAATTGCGGGTGGATCAAGCAGCAGCGTCGTGGTCGCCGGAGTGGCCGGTGCAAGAACATCCGCGAGATGCTCGGCAACGTCGCCGGCGATAAAGCTCTCGTTTTCCGCAGCAGTGCGACGCGCGTGCTCGACAGCGTACTGATTCTCCTCGATGCCGACAACCTTCCCGAATTTCGGCGCGAGCCGGTGCGCAAAAAAACCCGCCCCGCAGTAGGCGTCCACGAGCAAGTCGTGACCGGCGGGCACCAGCGATTCCACAAGTGCGAGCATCTCGGCGGCCACGGCGTCATTCGTCTGCTCAAAAAATCGCCCGCGTTCGGATTCCGCAACCAGCGTGTAATCGCCATCCTGCACGCCCGCACGGCGCAGATCGTGAAGCGCTTCATTCACGCCGGGCTTTGCAATTTCGCACCGACTCACCGGCACGAGTTCGTGCGACGAATGCGCGAAGAACCCAGCCTGCCGGTGGGACACATGGACCCGGATGCGGTTTCGGTAAGCATAGGGCTCCGGCGACGGAACGATCGCCCGCATCGGCACCTCATCGAGGCGCCCGACGCGACGCAGCGTCTGCTCCACCTGCCGTTGCTTGAGCGCGAGTTGAGAAGCGTATGAGATGTGCTGATATCCGCATCCACCGCACTGGCCATACCATTTGCATTTGGGGGCCACGCGGTCGGGCGACGGCGTGATGATTTCCTCGACTTCGGCCTCGGCGAACTTCTTTTTGTCACGGGTCACCCGCACTTTCACCACATCGCCAACAGCGGTGAATGGGATGAAAAACACCTTTCCCTCGTGGCGGGCCACGCCCTTCCCACCGAAGGCGACATCAGATACGGCAACAACAGCAGTTTGCTTCATTTTGAAAAAGAAAGAGGCTTCCGTCGCACGGGACGGAAGCCTCTGAAATCTAGCGGTGCCGGGATTCGGTTACCAGCCTGCGAACGAGGAGGTGGTGTAGCGGCGGCGGGTATTCCAGCCGAGTTCCGGCGGGAATTCCTCGAATCCGCTGTGGATCCACGGGATATTCGATTTGTAAGGCGGGCGGTAGGAAAGCTTCGTCGTCGGGAACGGGAAGGTGAAGATTTCGTAGACGCCGGCAGTGATGCGCTTCGCCGTGCGATCAACCCCGCGAAGAATACCATAGCTCCACTCACCGGAGTTTCCATGGCGGGTGTTGATCTGGTCCATGCTGACAAAAAACTCGGTTCCACCGAAGAGGACATTCGAGACGCCGCGCGAAAGTTTACGAAGCGGTCCCTGATCATTCATTGGCGGATCCTGAATGTCGGCCATCGCGGTTCCCGCGAGGACTGTGAGCGTGAGGCTGAGGAGGCTGGTTGTTTTCATGATGTAAGTGAGATTTGAAAAACAGAATCCGCGCCGGATGGCAACCGGCTTTTTCCTAAATTCGCTGGAAGAATTGCACCCGGCCGGCATTCGGGGCATCGTCCGGAGCATGACTTCCATGCAGACCGGCTTCATCGCCGTGACCTTTCTCGGGCCGGCAGCCCTCTATTTTCTGAGCCGGAAAGTCCGCTCGCCGAAGCTCGCGCAGGGAATCAGCGCGGCTTTTACAGTAATCCTGCTCGGCACTTATGTCATGTATCTGCGCTGGATGCATAAGAACGAGATTCTGGAACTCCCCTACGCACTGCCGATGCACCTGTGCGATTGGGCGGCCATCGCCTCGGTTATCGCACTGCTCCGCCGAAACGCCATGGCCTTCGAACTGGCGTATTTCTGGGGGATTTCGGGCACGTTGCAGGCTCTTTTTACTCCGGCAATCAATATGGAACCAGGCGTCCGGACATGGATATTCTTCATCATCCACTCCGCGATCCCGGCGAGCGTGTTCTGGCTGATGTTCGAATTCGGGATGCGCCCGCGGAAGGGCGGAATGTGGAAAGTCCTCGTCTGGTCTGAAGTCTATCTCGTGTGCGCCCTAATGATGAATTCGATTTGGAACGACGCGAACTTCGGCTTTCTGCACCATCGCCCCGCGCAGAAAACGATGCTCGACCTCTTCCCCGACCCACATTGGCTGTATGTTCTGTGCATTAATGCGACTGCCGTGGTGTTTTTCCTCGTCCTGGATTTGCCGTGGTACCTCCGCGAACGGCTGCGTGGCACTCGCAATGCTTAAAGTGAAGCTGCTATGAAAAAGCAGCAGCATCCTACCCGGCTCGACCTCACCGGATTCCAAATCGGCGTCGAACTCGTCTTCGGCGCAGTCGGTGCGCTGGCGCTGATTCGCTGGCTCGGGATGTAATATCCCGTCGGCGCAATCACCGCTTCCGCAACTCGATGATCCGGCCCGGCATCCAGCCGAGCCCGTCGCGCATATTTGTCGGTCGGGTGTATTCGAGAATCAGCACGGTTCCGGGCGCGGTTTGAACCACATCAATCGGCCGGCCCAGCGGTGCCAGAACGGTAGTCGTCCGGGCGGTCCACGCTCCGTCGCCGCTCGGGGTGAGTTTCATGGAAAGCACATCGAAACCCGAATCCGCGAGGCTTGTGCGCGATTCGGCGAGGAGATTCCCGTAGCGGGTCACGAGGAAGGAATTGCGAAGCGGCTCCGGAAAATCTTCCCCGCACCAGATCATACCCGCCGGACAGCTATGCGGTTCAAACGTCGCGAGGCCCGCGCCGCCATCGGGGCCGAGATTTTTTACCGGCAGCGTGAATTTAAGCCCGGGAGGCGGCTCCGGCGTATGTGGATACGGCTTCTTTTCGACCGACCAGTCGCTGAACTGATACGGAAATCCGTAATGACGGCCTTCAAGAATGTGATCCATTTCCTCCGGAGCATTCGCATCCGGGCCATTTGAAACAGAGAAAAGATTTCCCGCCCCATCCCAAGCGAAGCCATAAGGATTCCGCAGACCGCGTGCGACTGTAGCGATTTGCGGCTGCGCATCGTTCAAATCAAAACGCCAAATCGCCGCAGTCGCGTCCACTTCACCCACTGGTGAGTCAGGATGGTTTTTCGGCTTTTCCCCGCCATCCGTCCGCGACCCGCTGGAGACGTAAAGTTTTCCATCCGGTCCAAACGCGAGATGCGAAACGCCGTGATTGAATCCGCCACCGTGCGGATACGTCGAGCGGAACCACGCCACCGGCTTCCCCGCTTTGCCATCTGCGCCAACAGGCGGCGTGCGCCAAATCACCACCTCGTTCAACGGAAACGCGTCCTTTCTCCGCTGTTCCTGGTTCGACGTAAGCCACAACGCTCCGTCCGGTCCCACCGCGATGCCGGTGCACTGCACACCGCCTCGCGAGAGATCGAGATAATCGGCCGGCGCAATCACCCGCTCCATCGCGCCGCTCACAGGATCGAGCGAAAACACCGAGCCCTTCTGCGTGAGCATCCAGACACGACCATTGCGCGCAGCCATGCGAGTGCCGAACTCGTCGTCCGGAAGCCGCACCACTTCGCGAATCGCAAATCCCTCCGGCGGCCTCGGCAGCGGCGCGAATTCCATCGCGGCGACCAGCTTTGAATACGTTGGAAACTTCGTCTTCGCACGGACCTCCGAAACTTCCTTTTCGGTGAACTCCGGCACCTTGTTCCCCAATTCGGAGCCAACGTAATTCAGAACATCCGCCACCGAGCGATCGTCCAGCGCCTGGGCAGGCATCTGGCCGTCATAAGTCACACCGTTGACCGTGATGCGCCCCGTCATTCCCTCGCAAAGTGCCTTGATTGCGCGCTCCCGCTCCTTCGCGAGAAAGTCCGATGCTGCAAGCGGCGGAAAAACATTCGGCACGCCACCGCCGCCGGCTTGGTGGCAGACCTGGCATTTCTGCACGTAAATCCCGGCACCCCGCTCCTTCGAATCCGTCTCCGCGGCAGCGCACCATTGCGCGAAGGGAAGAATCACGGGGAGCAAAACTGAGGACAATCGCTGGTGGAGCATACCGGACTTCTGCCGGAACTGCGCGCCGTGAAAAAGTCCTATTTACGCCAAATCAGCCGCCCGGAATCATCCACGGCCACACGCGGGCCTGCAGCCACACGAGCACCCCGACGAGCATTGCAAGCGCAAGACTGTGCCAGAAAACAGCCTTCAAAATCGTCCCGGCATCCGGCGCATCCTTTTCGCCTCCGGTCGCCGTCTGAGCCACAACAATGCTCTGCGCATCGATCATCTTGCCCATCAC
>SXWH01000199.1 GCA_005791535.1 Verrucomicrobiaceae bacterium
AACTACTCGCAGCAACGGCGCTGATGCTCGCCGCACAATCCGTAATCGCCGCACTTCCGTACGCAGACGGGGACTTGATCCTCGGCTTTCACGCGACGGGTGGACAGGGCGCCACACAATCTTACGAAGTAAATCTGGGGAACGCATCCCAGTTCATCGCCGGCGTGCCTGCAACCGTGGACGTCGGCGGAAACATCGCCGCGGACCTCGCCGCAATCTACGGCCCCAACTGGAGCACCCGCCCCGACGTGAAGTGGGGCATCTCGGGCGTGCAATACACGGCGGCAGGAGTCATCCCTGCACGGACGGTGTTCGTATCGAAAGCGTCTCCGGCAATCGGAACGCAGTCCCTGCCATGGCTGCGGGTTTCCCTTTCCACCCAGAATCCCACGGTTGGAAAAATTCAGGCTGCAAGCCTTGCCTACGCCAATGGCAACTCGGCCGCCGGACAAGTCGAGTCGACCAACAGCACCAAAGGACTCACCCAGCTCAACGCAAGCTCACCGAATGCCTACGCAACGCACATGGTCGGAGGAATCAACAGCAACGCGGGTTCCTCGTATCTGGCGTATATCAACGGCTCGCTCGGCATCGAGAACACATTTGGCGCCGGTTCGTACGGCACATCGCTCGATCTATACCGCCTCGATCCAGGCTCCGTGGGCAGCCCCGGAGCATTTCTCGGTGCGTTCCAATTGAATCCCGCCGGTGTCCTTTCGTTCTCTCCAACGGGTGCCGGACTTCCCAGCGCTCCTTCCGTTTCCGTATCCGCGACGAGCCTGACGTCGAGCGAGACAGCCCCGAAAGTCACCGTAATGCTCGTGCGCAGCGGAGACACCGCAACGCCATTCACTGTGGACGTGGCGACAACAGCCATCACCGCCGTGCCCACGCAGGACTTCACGCCGGTTTCAACGACGGTCTCTTTCGCATCCGGAGAGGTAAGCAAACTGGTGGACGTTTTCCTCATCGACGCACCGGGCTACCAGGGCACCCGCACGTTCAACGTGTCGCTCTCCAACCCGACATCGCAATCGACTCTCGGCACCAACACCACGACGCTCGTGACGATCACCGACGACGAAGTGCCAAGTCCCGTGAGCACCGTGCTCGCAAGCAAAGACAGCCCGGTTCCGAATGCCGGCGTTCCCGGGAGCGGAATCCTCGCGGGCGCAGTCTGGACGACATTTGGCGTGCCTTCGATAAACGATAATGGGCAGGTGGCCTTCCTCGCCTCATGGAAAACAGGCACGGTGACTAGCACGGGTGTTTTTGTGAATGGAGCCCTCGTTGTCCGGAAGGGCGACGCGGTTCCCGGCCTCACGAATGTCGTGATGACCGCGATCAAAGACCCGCTGCTCGGCCCGGATGGCTCGGTGGCGTGGATCGCGACACTGGCAAACGCACCGACAACAACCGGCGCCGTGACCAGCGCGGATGACGCAGCGATCCTGCTGGACGCAGATGGCGCCGGACCAGTGCCGGCTACGGTCGTCGCACGGAAAGGCGGCATCGCGACGGGTGCTGCGATTTGGAATACGTTCACCTCGGTAGCCCTCGGCGGAAATTCGGTGTCATTCACCGGAACGCTCGTGAACAAAACCGCAGGCACATCGCCGGGGCCCGGCGGCGTCACCACGGCGTCGGACAGCGGCTTGTGGGTATTCAACCGCACGACTTCAACGATGAATCTGGCGCTGCGTGAGGGTGATCTTCTTTTGGGACATCCCATCAAAACCATCTTCGCACTCGTGGGGCTTCCCGGTTCGCCGGGCCAGGGCCGTGGAGCGGAAAGCGACGGCACGCAGGACTTCATGCAGGTGCGCGTGTTACTGGCGAATAACCAGCAGGCGCTTGGATCAATCGCCGACGATGGCTCAGGTTCGTTCGATTACGTCCAAACCAACGACGCACCGGACTACGGAACGGGCGCGAAGTGGCTGTCCTTCGGTCTCCCCACGCAGAACTCCGTGAGCACTGCGGCTACATTCCTCGGCACCGTGAAATCCGGCACCGGAACCGCGACCAGCACGAACAACACGGCGATCTTCTCCGAGGACGACACCTCGTATCTCGCGGCAAAGATCGTCGCAAAAGGCGACATAGCACCCGGCGCAACCGGCGGAGTGTTTTCAGTGCTCAAAGACCCCGTCAGCGCGAGCAATCGAAGCGTGGCATTTGCCGCAACCATGAAGACCTTGGCGGGCTCGGTGAGTTCCGGAGATAACGACGGCATCTGGTGGAACGATCCATCCAGCGCACTCACGCTCGTAGCTCGTGAAGGAGCCCAGCCGCCGGACGCTCCGACTGGAGCGAAATGGGACAAGTTCAGCTCGCTCGCGCTTCCCGAGGGCCGCGGACCAATCTTCGTGGCTTCGATGCTTAGCAAAACCGGCACGTTGCCACCCGGGCCCGGCGGAGTGACGACAGCGAATGATGTGGGCCTCTGGGCGACTTCGAGCACCGGCAGCCTGCGTTTGCTCATGCGTGAAGGCGACCCGATTGGGACATCCACAGTGAAGTCATTCACCGTGCTATCCATGGTCGCAGGAAGCCCTGCCCAAACACGCAGCTTCAACAACGCCGGAGTCGTTGTGCTGAAGGTAACCGACATGGCGGGAGCCCAGCATCTCGTACAGATCGCGCTACCGTAAGAGACCCGCATATTGGATCAACAAAGCCCCGCTCTCAGCACGAGGGCGGGGCTTTTTCTTGGTTAGGTTCGTTAACTCCCTGCCAAGCTGGATGCGGCGGCAAAACACTATCGCCAGTAGTGCTACGTATTCCGACGGCCACTGCCGGTAACCCGCAATCGCGCTCCCAAGCGGGCGCTACTCCATATCCCTTACCGCACGGCACCGCTTCGTCACCTGCTGCGTGACGAACTCATGTCACTTTCGTGGCTATTATGTGACGATGTCTTCAAAGCGCCATCTACAAGTCACAGTCTGTAACTTGAGGAAACACTTTGCATCATGGAGAAACAAACCGCGCAGAAACCCTCGGCGCAGCACTCACAATACACAACATCTCCATGACCATAATTAACAGATTTAGACACCTCGCAGCCGCCGCCCTGCTGCTGGCCGCACCTCAGTTGCGTGCCGCCCTGCCCTACGCCGATGGCGACCTGATTCTCGGCTTCCGGGCGACCGGCGGTCAGGGCGGAACGACGTCATACGCGGTCAATATCGGTTCGGCCGCGCAGTTTGTGTCGGCCGCAAGCTTCACTGTGGACCTCGGCGGAAACATCGCCGCTGACCTTGAGAACATCTACGGAGCCGACTGGAAAACCCGGTCTGATGTATTCTGGAGCATTTCTGGAGCACAATTCACCGCCGCCAATGGCTTCTCAAACAGGACCATTTTCGCATCAAAGGCAGAGGCCACGGCTGGAACTCAATCCACACCTTGGACGCGCGTCACACTAAGCACGCAGAATCCCGTGGCACTTCGCGTGCAAGCCCTGGGAGACCCCGGCTACATCGCCGGAACAACCGCCACGACCCCCGGACAAACCCAATCCACCAACACTACGAAGGGGCTAATTCAGGACAACGGCGCGCCGAACAGTTATGCGTCTCATATGCCCGGTGGCTCAAACTCCTCGGTCGGCTCGGCGTTCCAGTTCTTCATCAATGGCGCACTCGGCATCGAGAACACGTTTGAGAACGGCACGAATGGTTCGGTTATCGACCTGTATCAGCTCACGCCCGGTTCGGCCGGTTCGCCGGCGACGCTGCTCGGCGCATTCCGTCTCAGCGACAGCGGCGTGCTGACCTACTCTCCAAACCCCGCGGATTTCGGAAGCGGCCCGGCACCAGCGCAGGTGGCGCTTTCATCTGCGACCTACTCCGTGCAGGAAGACGGCGGGAATGCGGTCATCACAATCAACCGGACGGTCAATACGAGCACCGCATTTTCGGTGAACCTTTCGACCACAGACGGCACGGCGACTTCAGCGAGCGACTACACGGCGCAGAGCAGCGTCGCAGTCAGTTTTGCGGCAACGGAGACTACGAAGACCGTGAATATCCCGATCGTCGATCGTGCGGGATTTCAAGGAAACCGCGCATTCAATGTAAGCATCGCACTTGGTAGCGGGACGGCGACGGTCATTGCGCCAAACAGCGCAACGGTAACCATCGTGGAGAATGATCCGCAGCCAGCGACGATCGCGCTGAGCTCAGCAACATTTGTTGTAACGGAGAATGCTGGGAACGCGGTGGTCACCGTTACCCGTTCAGGAAGCACCACCGGCGCTGCCAGCGTCGATTTCAACAGCAGCGGCAATACCGCATTGCCCGTTACGGACTTCACCGTCATTTCAACTACGGTGAATTTCGTTGATGGCGAGACCACGAAGACCGTGAACATCCCAATCGTTGACCGCGTTGGATTTCAAGGAAATCGCTTCTTCACGGTCGGATTGAGCAATGCCGCAGGAGCAGCACTCGGAGCCACTACTTCCGCACAAGTGACGATTCAGGAAAATGAAGTCGCGCCCTCATTCGCGCTGACGTCCAGCTCAATCAACGTGAGCGAAACGGCAACTTCTGTCGATGTAGTCGTTGTGCGCTCTGGTGATACCGACACGGTTGCGAGCATCTTTCACGAAACGACCGTGGGAACTGCAGTCGAATCCCGTGACTTCAACCCGGGTGATGGAACGATTGTCTTCGGTGTCGGTGAAACGACAAAGACCGTGACGGTTGGCCTTTTCGACGCACCCGGCTTTCAAGGAAGCCGCACGTTCAATGTCGTATTTGGCACGCCATCTGTCGGGTCCTTTAGCGGACCATCGACGGCAGTCGTGACCATCACCGACAACGACGCTCAGCCGGGCGGTGCGGTCGCGGGAAATTATGCCGGATTGTTGAAGTCCGTCCCCGCACCGACATTGAACAACATCGGCGCAGTTGCGTTGAAAATCACGCCGACCGGATCGTTCACTGGAAAAGTATTCATCGGCGGAACTACACTCCCAATCGCCGGAACATTTGGCGCGAATGGAGTCGCGACCTTCAAAAACGCTGGAACCACGATCGCTCTCGCGCTGAAGACGAAACCGGCGCCGACGGCTCTCGGTGACTTCGCGATGACGATCTTCGCAGACAGCATCGGCGGAACGCTCACGAACGGCGCTTCCGTGTCGAATCTCGCGGCGGAACGCGTCGTGCCTTACGACGGGAAGACTCCGCAGACCACGGTTCCTGCAACAATCCTGGATGCCGTCACAAAGGGATACCACACGGGAGTCATCCCATCGAAGGCACAGGGAACGCTGACGAATGACAAGTTCCCTCAAGGCGACGGCATCTTCAGCTTCGCAGTGAGCAAAAAGGGAGCGTTCAAAGCCGCGGGCACACTCGCGGACGGCACGAAGTTCTCGGCAGCGAGCGCGCTCAATAAACTCAACAGCGCGCCGCTCTTTGCGCAGCTCTACAAAAAGAAAGCCGGCCTCCTCGCCGCGGAACTGAAATTCGACTCCAGCCGCGCCGACAGCGATGCACTCGCGCTGAACACGCTTTGGATGCGTCCGGTGGACCTCGGCGCGAAGCACTATCCGGATGGCTGGCCAGCCGGCATCACGCTCGACATGCTCGCCGCCCGCTATCGTGCTCCGCAAAAAGGTGACGTGACCAGCGCGTTCCCAGGACTCGGAGCCGATGACCTCGTTGCTGGAAATGCGACGCTCACTGCGGCGGACGGCAAGCTCAGCGCTGCCGTCGTGAACAACGTGAACATCAGCGCGAAGAACAAAGTCGCAAACGCTCCGGCAACCGACAAGGACTTCAAGCTCACGTTCGCAGCGCCGAAGGGAACGCTCAGCGGATTCTTCACGCACAACGATGGGACGAAACCGAAGTTTGTCGGAATCGTCTTCCAAAAAGGACCGGACAAAGGCGGCTACGGCTTCTTCCTTTCGACCAAGCCGAAGACCGGCGCAACCGGCGAGAGCGGCGGCGTCTCGGTTCTCGCAAAGTAAGCAGATAAATCAACAGAGCCGCCGCACCGTCGAGTCGCGGTGCGGCGGCTTCTTCTTTCCGTAACATTGACGCCCCATGAACGCCACGCGGCGTTCTCCGAATCGTCACCCGCCGGCCCTTTGTCTGTCACAGCCGTAACGTTTTCTTCCGCCACAAGATGTTCGTTTCATCCGTCAAATTGCGCCCTTTCCGTCCGCTGCTCCATTGGGGAGTTTTGGCGCTTTCCGCATCTCTCTGCTTTGCACAGCAGACTGCGGAACCACGCATTTTTATCCGGGAATTTCGCGTAATCGGCGCGAAGGACATGCCGAAAATCGACGTCGAAAGCGCCGTCTATCCGTTCCTCGGGCCCGGTCGCACATTCGACGACGTTGAAGGCGCCCGCGCGGCGCTGGAAAAGGCTTATCGCGACAAGGGATTCAGCGTTGCGCAGGTCATTATCCCAGACCAGACGGGCGCTAGCGGAATCATTAATTTGCAAGTTATGCCTGGCAAAGTGGGCGAACTCGCCGTGAAGGGTGCACGCTACTTCATGCCGAGCCACGTGCGGAAGCAGGCGCAATCACTCGCCGAGGGCAAGGTGATCAATTTCAACGATGTGACGCGTGATGTCGTCGGGCTCAACAAACTCGCCGAACGCCGCGTTCAGCCAAAGATCGAGCCGGGCTTTGAGCCGGGGCTTTGGAACATCGACCTCATCGTCGAGGACAAATCGCCGCTCCACGGAAGCATCGAGCTCAACAATCGAAACAGCGCCAATACGACCGATCTCCGGCTCAACACGTCGCTGAGCTACTCGAATCTCTGGCAAAAGGGCCACAGCATCGGCCTAAGCTACCAGATGTCTCCGCAGGATACCGCGGAGGTCAAAGTGCTCTCCGGATACTACATCGCCCGGTTCGCAGGATTCGACGATTTCAGCCTCATGCTGATGGGCACGAAGCAGGATAGCAACGTCTCCACGCTCGGCGGCGTCGCTGTCGCGGGAAAAGGAAACATCCTCGGAATTCGCGGAATCTTCACGCTACCGAGTCAGGATGGATTCTTCCACTCGCTCAGCGTCGGGCTCGATTACAAGGCGTTTGACCAGCTCGTTCAGGTCGGCACCACGACCGATCTCACGCCCATCTACTACTATCCGCTCAGCGCGACCTGGGACGGCACATGGCTTCACACTCGGGAAGTCGATGGAAAGAAGCAGGAAGTTGGCGAAACCACGCTCACCGCCGGGCTCACATTCGGTCTGCGCGGCTCGGGCAGCAGTCGCTCCGGACTTGATCGCAACCGCTTCGGAGCCGATGCGAATTTCATCTACCTGCGCGGCGACCTGTCCCATATGCGCAAGCTCCCGCGCGATTGGGAACTGTTCGGAAAAGCGCAGGTGCAGGCTTCCGACCAGCCACTCGTCAACAGCGAGCAATTCGGCGGCGGCGGCATGGGCACCGTGCGCGGCTACATGGAAGCCGAATCGCTCGGAGACAACGCAATCATCGGCACGCTCGAACTTCGCACACCGTCGCTCTTGAAAACGAAGCGCATCGTGAAAAAGAAGAATGACTCCGGCGTCGAAGAGGAGATCGAGGAAGGCACCGGCGACGAGTGGCGATTCTATGGATTCGTGGATGGCGGCTCGCTCACCCTCCACGACACGCTGCCGGAACAGGAATCCAGCTTCCGCCTCGCAAGCATCGGGCTCGGGACGGAGCTGCAATACCGCGAGCACTACCACGGCATTCTCGAAATCGCGCTCCCGCTCACGACTCAAAGCACCACGAAAGCACACGAGAGCCGCGTGAGCTTCCGCGTGTGGGCCGACTTCTAAAACTTTACCTACGACATGGAACTCAAACGACAGAACCTCTGGAAAAAACTCGGCGCACTATTCGCGCTATTGACCATCGCGACGCCCAGCCTTCACGCAAACGACCCTTGGTGGGACGCCGCCTGGCCGCTCCGGAAACCGCTGACCGTCGACACGACACCGGCGGGCGCTGGAATCACCGAGAACATTGGTGGCGCGGCTGTGCTGGTGCGGCTGCATTCCGCGAACTATCCGGCGGGCGCAAAGGCGGACCTTAGCGACCTCCGGTTCGTGCTTCCCGATGGCAAAACGCAACTCACGTATCACGTCGAGAAGATCGACGATTTGATGGGAGATGCATTCGTCTGGGTCA
>SXWH01000200.1 GCA_005791535.1 Verrucomicrobiaceae bacterium
GAACGGCTCATCCATGAGCAGCACGCGCGGATTCGGCGCAAGCGCGCGGGCAAGGGCGACGCGCTGTTTCATGCCGCCGCTCAGCTCGTGAATCGCCGCGCGTTCGAAGCCCGCGAGGCCGACGAGATTGAGGTAATACTGCGCGACTTCGCGGCGTTCTTTGTCGGTAAGGTCGGGCTTCAGCTTGAGGCCGAAGAGCACGTTGCCGAGCACGTCGAGCCACGGAAAAAGCGCGTGTTCCTGAAACATCACGGTGCGGTCGCGTCCGGGCTGCTCGATGGATTTCCCGTCCACCTCCGCGTCGCCGGTGAAGCCGCGCTCCAGCCCCGCGACGATGCGAAGCAGCGTGCTTTTTCCGCAGCCGCTCGGGCCGACGAAACAGACGAACTCGCCGTCGCCGATTTCGAGGTTGATGTCCTGCAACGCGACGAGGTTGCCGCGCGGACCGGCGAAGATTTTGTTCACGGCGTTAAGCCGGATTTTGGCGTGTGTGGATTCCTGTTCGGTCATGGCTGGACGAAAAGTTTTGCGAGGTCGGCTTCCTCCGGCAGCAGGCCGACGGATTTCGCATCGCGTTGCAGCGCGGTGAAATCCTCGGCCTTCGCGTTGTTCACGAAAGTGAGGCGCGGCCAAGCGCGGTCGAGCAGCGGCGCCGGGATGGGCTTGGTCGTGGCTTTCTCCAGCGCGGCGGAGATGAGCGGCTTTGCCCACGCAGGTTCGGCGGCGACTTTCGCGGTGAGCGCGTCGTGCGCAGCGACGAATTTTTTCAGCAGCTCGCGTTTGTTTTCGAGCGACTTCGCGCTGGTGGCGACGAGCGTGATGATGCTGTCCTTTTGCTCCAGCAGCAGTTCGGCGCCGGCTTCGAGTTCGAGGCGCGAGACCCACGGCTCGACGGTCCATACGGCGTCGAGTTGCTTGCGTTTGAAGAGGTCGAGCTGGTCGGGGTTCTGCGTGGGCACCACGAAGGCGTCGCCGCCGCTGGTGGTGATGTTCAGCCCGCCGGCTTTCAGCCACGCGCGAGCGGCCACGTCCTGCGTGTTGCCGAGCTGCGGACTCGCGATTTTTTTGCCGCGGAAATCCGCCGGCGTTTTCAGTCCCGCGCCGGGCTGCACAACGAGCGCACTGCCGCCGCGCGCGGCTCCGGCGAGCACCCGGATGTCCGCGCCTTTCGTTCGCGTGTAGCCGTTCAGCACGGGATTCGGGCCGACGTAGGTGACATCAATCGAACCCGAGAGCAGCGCTTCGATGGCGCTCGGCCCGGCATTGAACGGATACCATTCGACCTTCGCGCCGGTGGCTTTTTCAAACCAACCCTCCGCGGCTTTCGTGGCTGTGTCGTGGTAGCCGATGAGCCCCTGCGCGTGGGTGATGTTCGGGAAAAAGCCGACGCGCAAAACAGGCTGGCCGCCTGCCGTGGCGGCGTCTTTTTTCCCGCAACCCGCGAGTGTGAGCGCGAGGGCGGCGGCGGTGATGTTTCGGATGAATTGGATACGTTTCATGTGTGTATGTATGCGTGTGTGTTCCGCGGCAGACTGGCTGCGGGTTCAGGCGTGCGGGCTGTCCGTGGTCGGCTCAGTCGCAGCGCTCGGCAGCCATGCACGCACACATCTCCGCGACGCCGGTAGTCCGCCCGGTAGCCCGCTGGAATGCATGGATGGCTGTGAAAATGTTCACGTTTGCTAAATGGAAAAGTCCGGCTCGACCGGCCTCGCAGCGGCCGCTTTTGCGCGCGTGGCGAGGTTGAGATGGCGGATGAGTTCGACGACCGGCGGCAGCAATCCATCGCGACGGAGATGCTGAAGCGTCACCTCGGCGAGGTGCGCGAGGCTGTAGCGGTCGAGGACGTTCGAGATGGCGTTGCGGACATCCATCATGATTAGCCGCAGGCCGCAGTGTTCCTCGTCCGGGCAGGAGCAGCGTTCGTAAGCCGTCACGCTCGCGCAGCCGATGGGCGCAAGCGGGCCATCGATGTGCCGGACGAGCTCGCCGATCATGATTTCGCCCGCCGGACGTGCGAGCGAGTAGCCGCCGTATTTGCCCCGCGTGCTGGCGAGAAAGCCCGCCTGCCGCAGTTCGATCAGGATTTGTTCGAGGAAAGTGGCGGGGATTTTCTGTGCTTCCGCGAGTGCCGTGAGCGGCACGAGGGGACGGTCGAGCGCATGGGCCATCGTCAGGTCCAGCAGTGCTCGAAGAGCGTATTCGCCTCGTTTTGAAAGTCGCATTATTCAATCCCAATAGACTTGGTCGGGTTTGAAACAGCAAGCGCTTTTTCTGAAAATTTCGTGCACTCACCCAAGTATCGTGTTTAATCACGATATGACGCCAATTCTTACAAACGCACAGGAACGCATCGCCCGTCTGCTCGCCGGACTGGAGCGCGATGCACGGCCGGCTTTTGTGCCGGACATCGTCAGCGGGCTGGGGCTCGCGGGCGAAAGCAGTCTCACGCCGACGCTGAAAATCATGGAGCGCGACGGCTTCGTGGAAATCCACGGCGGCGGGCGGCAGCGGGCTTATCGCGTCGTGCGGCTCACGAAAAAAGGGCGTCAGGCGCTCGGCTTTGGCGGGCTGCCCGTGGTGGGAAAAATCACCGCCGGTCCGCTGCGCGAGGCGCTCGCGGATGCGGAGGATTTCCTGGAATCGGCGACGCTGCTGCCGCATCAGGCGGGCGATTTTTTGCTGCGGGTCACGGGCGATTCCATGATCGGCGACGGGATTTGCAACGGCGATTTCGTGCTGCTGCGGCCCTGCGTGGAAGTGCGCCCCGGCGAGATCGCGGCGGCGTATGTGGGCGATGCATTCGAGGCCACGCTGAAGCATGTGCATTTTGAGAAAGACGGCGTGGTTCTGCGCGCCAGCAATCCCGCTTATGCGGATATCGCCGTACCGCTCGAGGAGTGGCGCGGTGTGGCGGGTGTTTACCGGGGGCTCGTGCGCCATGCAGAGCAATAAGACGATCGCCGGACTGCGCGCGCTGCTCGC
>SXWH01000201.1 GCA_005791535.1 Verrucomicrobiaceae bacterium
CTCCGGCGGCGCGTTGATTGATGCGCAGGGCCGCCTAGTGGGAATCCCATCGGCGATTTACTCACGGAGCGGCGGAAACATGGGAATCGGTTTCGCTGTTCCGTCGAATCAGGCGCGCAGCGTCATGGAAAGCCTGCTCAAATTCGGCCGGGTGCAGCGTGGCTTTCTCGGGATCAAAATGGACGAGGTGGATGAGGCGCTCGCGAAAAGCCTCGGCCTCGAAAACACCCACGGCATCGTCATCGCCGACGTGGTTCCAGGCGGTGCCGCGGAAAAAGCCGGCCTCAGGGCTGAAGACGTGATCATTGAGCTTGATGGCCGCAAGTTCACAGACCTACCGGCATTCAAAAACTCGATTGCAGCGAAGGAACCCGGCGCAAAAGCGGATCTGAAAATCATCCGCGACAAGAAGGAAATGAACGTGTCGGTGACGCTGGGTGATCGCGGCGGCAGCGTCGCTGTTGCCACGAAGCCCGCACCGGAAGCCGTGAAAAAAGATCCCGATGTGCTCGACGGCGTGCAAGTCGCAGACATCACCGCTCAACAGCGGCAGGCGCTTCGAATCGATGAGAACGTTCGCGGTGCGCTCGTCACCGCGGTCCCGCCGGGGACTCCGTCCGCTGATGCGGAACTTCGGGCTGGCGATGTGATTATTTCGATCAATGGCAAGGACGTGAAGGACGCCGAAGATGCGGTAAAACTCAGCGAAGACGCGAAGCACATGAACTCTGTCCGTCTGCGCGTCCACCGCGCCGGCCAGACCCGTTTCGTAATCGTCGAAGCGCCGAAGGAGAACTGATTCGCTCAATCGACACAGACCCGTTTTCATATAGCCCCGTTGACCGCAAAGTCGGCGGGGCTTTCGATTTCATCGAGCGAACAGGCTCGCCATTCCCAGCTTCGGGCGGTAGTTTCCCCGCAAATGAAATCCCTGCGTCTCCTTTCCATCGCGATCCTCGCCCTGCTTTGCGCAGGCTGCGCAAGCCGCACTAAGAGCAGCGCCCGCACGTATGAGGGTGATTCCAGCCCGCACCTGCGCATGTACGAAGAAAATCCAGGCGGACCGCTGGGACGCTGATGCGAATCTCGAAGAAAGCCGAATACGCGCTTCGGGCGCTTGTGGCCATTTCGCGCCAACCCGCGAAATCTTGGCCTATTCAAGAACTCGCATCCACCGAGCGAATTCCGATCAAGTTTCTCGAACAAATACTCCTCTCGCTGCGGCGCGCGGGAATTCTCTCCAGCAAACGCGGAGTCGGCGGCGGCTACATGCTTTTGCGCCCAGCCGCGGAGACTTCCGTGGGTGAGGTTATCTGGCTTTTTGATGGTCCCTGCGCGCCCGTGGCATGCGCCGGTGAACAGCAGTGCGAACCCTGCTCGTGCCCGGACCCGCGAACGTGCCCTCTGCGAATCGTGATGCGAAACGTCCGCACCCGGATGACCGAATTGCTCGAAGGCATCACCATCGAAACGATGCTAGCCAGCGGCGGTACATTTGAGTCGTTCGAAATCTGAGGTCCGATGGCGGATGACCTATTCAGCGCCGGAACCGCGCCCTTGGAGAATACCTCAATCGCCCCTCTCGCCGAGCGCATGCGGCCACGCACGATCGACGAATACTGCGGTCAGGAACATATTCTCGGACCCGGTAAACTACTCCGTCGCGCCATCGAAGCGGATCGCATCGCGAGCATCATCCTACACGGTCCGCCAGGCACCGGAAAAACGACACTCGCGCGCATCATTGCGAACGCCACCAAGTCGCGATTTGAAACGCTGAGCGGAGTGGAGAGCAGCGTCGCCGACCTCCGCCGCGTCGTTGCCGCCGCGCAAAACCGCCTCGCGAATTCGGGGCAGAAGACGATTCTGTTCGTGGACGAAATCCACCGATGGAACAAGGCGCAACAGGATGTCCTGCTCCCCGATGTCGAACGTGGAACGCTGCGGCTTATCGGAGCAACGACGGAAAACCCGTTCTTCTACGTAAACAGCGCGCTGGTCTCGCGTTCACAGGTCTTCGAACTTCAACCGCTCACCACCGCGAGTCTTCAGACACTTTTGCGACGTGCTATTTCTGATAAGGAGCGCGGCTTCGGAGAGTTGGCAATCGCCGCGGATGAGGACGCACTTGCACATCTCGCCACAATTGCAGATGGCGACGCCAGAAAGGCTCTCAACGCTCTCGAAATCGGCATCCGGACCACACCGGCCGATGCAGGCGGCACAATTCACTTCACGCGCGAGGCCGCCGAGGAAAGCATTCAGAAAAAGGCGGTTGTTTACGACGCAACAGGCGATGGGCATTACGACACGATCAGCGCATTCATCAAAAGCGTTCGCGGTTCCGATCCGGATGCCGCGCTCTACTGGCTCGCGAAAATGCTGTACGCTGGCGAAGACATCCGGTTCATCGCCAGACGCATCGTCATCCTTGCGAGTGAAGACATCGGAATGGCCGACCAGATGGCGCTTCCAATAGCTGTCGCAGCCCAGCAAGCGGTTCAGTTTATCGGCATGCCCGAAGCGCGGATCACTCTCGCACATGCGGCGGTTTATCTAGCCACGGCGCCAAAATCGAACCGCGCTTATGCGGCCATCGATGCAGCGATTGCGGAGGTAAAAAATGGCGTGACCCTTGCCGTGCCAGCCCATCTCCGAAGCACCGGCAAAGGCCGCGCGGACTATCAATACAGCCACGCCGGCGAGGGCGCGTACATTCCGCAGGCCTATCTGCCGGAAGGGCGACGCTACTACGAACCGACCGAGAACGGTTACGAGAAACGCGTAAAGGAACGCCTGGATTACTGGCGTGCGCTTTTCGAGCAGTCGCAGTCTGGAAAATCTTGAGAGTTTCCGGCTATTTCCGCCCGCCGTTCTTGCAAATTCCTTCGCCGCCACGCCATGCTCGCCTTATGAAAATCGCGCTCGTTTTTCTCGCTCCAGTTGCGGCATTTGCCGCCGAACTCCCGCAACCCGCGGCACGCGAAGTCGATTTTAAGAAGGACATCCAACCGCTGCTCGAAGCCGCATGCGTGAAATGCCACGCAAAAGGAAAAGAGAAGGGCGGCTTCTCGTTCGAAACGCGCGAATTGTTTTTGAAAGGCGGCGATTCGGGCAAAGGGGCGATCGTCGGAAAGAGTGCGGAAAGCCTGGTCGTGAGACTCGTGGCCTCCGATGATCCCGATGAGCGCATGCCGAAAAAGGGCACGCACTGGACACCGGAACAAATCGGACTGTTGCGCGCATGGATCGATCAAGGTGCCCGTTGGCCGGAAGGCGTCAGCTTTGCGAAGCCGCAGCCTCACAACCTCGACCCTCGCGTGGTTGAGACCCCGGCTGGTGAAGGCAATCCCATCGATCGGATTCTTGCGCCCTACTTTGCGAGTCATGCAATCACGCCACGCGAATCCGTGACGAATGCGGTTTTCGCCCGGCGGGTCTGGCTGGATGTCATCGGACTTCTGCCCACAGCGAAGGAATTGACCGAATTTGAAAATGATCCGTCGCCCGGAAAGCGCGCGGCACTTGTGGATCGATTACTCGCCGACTCGCGCGGCTACGCTGAGCATTGGCTGAACTTTTGGAATGACCTGCTCCGCAATGATTATCGCGGCACGGGGTTCATCGACGGCGGACGCAAGCAGGTGAGCGGCTGGCTTTACAACGCGCTGAAGTCGAACATGCCCTACGATCGCTTCGTGCGCGAACTCACTGCGCCGACGACGGAAACCGAGGGCTTCACAAGCGGTATCCTTTGGCGCGGAAATGTGAATGCATCCATGGTACCGCCGATGCAGGCCGCGCAGTCGGTCTCGCAGGTGTTCATGGGAATCAACCTCAAGTGCGCCTCGTGTCATGACAGCTTTATCGATGATTGGGCGCTGGCCGACGCATACGGCCTCGCTGCAGTTTACTCCGACGAAGCGCTTGAACTCGTGCAATGCGACAAGCCGCTCGGCAAAAAGGCGGCTGTGAAATTCCTGTATCCGGGCATCGGAACAATCGACGCTGCCCTCTCCAAACCAGATCGTGCCCGCCGCCTCGCCGAGCTGCTTACTTCGGACAAAAACGGACGCCTTTCGCGAACGCTCGTCAACCGTCTGTGGGCTCGACTGCTCGGGCGAGGCCTCGTCGAGCCCGTGGACAACATGGATCAACCTGCTTGGAACAGCGATTTGATCGACTGGCTTGCGACCGATCTCGTCAAAAACGGATGGGACGTGAAGAAAACGCTGCGGGTGATTCTGACTTCAAAAGCCTACGCACTGCCCGCCGTAGAAGGCCCGAAAGAGGGCGAGAAGAAATTTGTGTTCACCGGGCCGCTCACGCGCAGATTCACCGCCGAGCAAGTATCCGATGCGCTCGCGCTGCTCGGCGCAGAGCGTCCGTCGCTTCCATCGTCGATGGAGTTTGATTTCGGCATTGAAGGACTCTCCGTACCAGCGTGGATTTGGACCTCGGAACCCACCGAAGCGGGTCCGAGGCGCGATGCGATGCGGGCCGCCCACGGACAACTCGACGCAGCAACCGCGAAGTTGAGCGCTGCACGATTTGCAGCAGATCCCGCGCTGGCACTCTCCACCACCACCGAGGCGCTTGCAGCAGTAAATGCAGCGCAGGCGCAATTCCAAAAGGCCGCACAAGTTCGAGCCACCGGCGCACCCGGTGAGATTATCGCGCGTCCGGACAGCGACCGCCACCGCGTGGTGTTTCGCAAACAAATTGACCTCCCAGCCGCGCCAGCACGTGCCCGTGCGTTTGCGGCGGCGTCGCAGGGCATGGAGATTTTTGTGAACGGAAAGGAGGCAAAGGCGAGAATGAGCGACGGCTTCCGGAACGGCCGCGCAAAGATATTCGACATTGGATCACTGCTCACCGCTGGAAAGAACATCATTGCGATCAGCGTTTCCAGCCACACGGACAAAGGAATGAACTCCACGGAACGTGCGCAGTTTCCGCAAAGCATTCACCATGAAAACAAGACACCGGGACTCGCATTCTACGCGCACATCACGCTCGATGGCCGGGAGCCGATACAGGTGATTTCCGACGGAAGCTGGAAATCACGCCGCTCGCCGGACGGAGATTGGAAATTCCCCGCTCTTCCCGTCGATTCTTGGTCGGTCACCGTTCCGCTCCCCGACGGAAAAGCTCCTGTGGACGAAGGCCCGTCGCTAGAACCATTGAAGCGTCGCGATTTCGCAAACATCCCCGTCGACCTGACGCCGGTGATTCGTCCCGGCGTGAGCACCGCCGCAAAATCCTCGGCAATCCGGGCGTCGATGCTCGCGGCCGATCCGCTGCAAACCGCGCTCGAACGCCCGAACCGCGAAGTCGTAATGACCACACGACCGATCGCCGCGACGACCATGCAAGCGCTGGAACTCACGAACGGTGCAACGCTCGACACCGCGCTCAAGCAAATCGCAGCACGGCAACTGCCTGATGCCACAAAGGACACGGCGGCGTGGATTGCGGAAATTTTCCGCGCGACGCTAGGACGCAGTGCGCAGCCGGATGAGCAGCAGATCGCGAAGGAAATCCTCGGCGAGAAGCCCGATGCGACCCACGTCGCCGACCTCGTATGGATGCTCGTGAACCATCCGGAATTCCAACTCATCCGCTGATGCAAGTCACCGTGCTCGCCTTTGCCAATGCCGCTGACGCTCTGGGCTGGCGCGAATTGCTCGCCGACTGCACGGCGCACCAATCGCCCCGCGAGATCGTGGCGACACTCGCGCCGGGATTCGACCCAGGAATCTGGCGCGTCGCGGTGGATTGCGAGTATCATTCGTGGGATGAGTCGATCGGTGCGAGCGCGCAGGAAATTGCGATTATCCCGCCCGTGAGCGGCGGATAGAAGACCATGGAAATCAACATCGCATTCACCCAGACACCGATTGACTTTTCGCCTTCGCCGCTGCCGTCGCACGAAATTGGCGCAGTCGTCGAATTTCAGGGAATCGTGCGCGGCACCGAGGGCCCCGCAGCGATTACGGCGCTGGATTATGAAGCCTACGAGCCGATGGCCAGGCGACGACTTATCGAGCACATTCGCGAGCTCGGATTGTCGTACCATTGTGCAGCCGTGGTATTCGTCCACAGGCTCGGGCGAGTGCCGGTCGGTGAGGCATCGCTGCTTGTGCGCGTGTTTTCGAAACACCGAGGAACGGCACTCGCGCTGTGCGGAGAACTGATCGATCGAATGAAGGCCGACGTGCCAATTTGGAAATGCAACGCGGCATGAGCATCGAGCGGTTCGAGAGCATCTTTTCACCGGAGCGTCTGCTGATTTCTCCGGCACATCTTTCCGCTTATGAAAGCGACGCACTCACTGCGTTTCATTCGCGGCCTGCGGCTGTGGTCGTACCGGAGAGCGCCGACGAGGTAATCGCCACCGTGCGACTTTGCAATGAGTTGAGGCTGCCTTTTGTCGCGCGCGGAAGTGGCACGAGTTTAAGCGGAGGTTCGCTCCCGATTGCCGGAGGAATCGTCATCGCCCTAAACCGTCTGAATCGAATCCTGCGGCTCGATCCCACTGATCGAATCGCCGTGGTGGAGCCCGGTGTGGTGAACACGCAGGTCACAGTCGCCGCGCAGCCATTCGGCCTGCACTACGCGCCGGACCCGTCGTCGCAAACGATCTGCACAATCGGCGGGAATGTGGCTTTTAACAGCGGCGGAGCCCATTGTCTGAAGTACGGCATGACAAGCAATCACGTGCTCGGGCTGAAGGCCGTGCTTGCTTCCGGCGAAGTCGTGGAATTCGGAGGGGAAAGCCGCGAATCCGTCGGACCGGATTTGACGGGACTCTTCGTCGGCAGCGAGGGGCTGTTTGGAGTCGCGCTGGAGATCACACTGCAACTCCTCCCGCGGGCGGAGACATTTCACACGGTCCTCGCCGGCTATCGCACGCTCGAGGAGGCCGGGAACGCGGTGAGCGCGGTCGTCGCGAGCGGACTGCTTCCCGGTGCGATTGAGATAATGGACGCGCTGGCAATCCAGGCCGCGGAAGCGGCGGTGCACGCAGGGTATCCGAAGGGCTGCGAAGCCGTGCTCATTGTGGAACTCGAAGGTCCGCGCGAGAAGGTTGCCGCCGAGCGTATCGAACTCGATGCGCTTCTCGCGACAAGCGGAGCCGTGGAGATCCGGGTGGCCGCAGATTCCGCCGAGCGGATGAAGATTTGGAAGGGCCGGAAATCGGCGTTCAGCGCCGTTGGCAGACTGTCGCCGGATTTCATCGTGCAGGATGGCGTCGTCCCGCGCCGGCGACTCGGAGAGGCTCTGCGACGCATCGGCGAAATGTCCCGCGAGTCGGGAATCCGCGTCGCGAATGTTTTCCACGCAGGTGACGGCAATCTGCCTCCGCTGATTCTTTACGACGGACGCGAGGCTGGCGCATTGGAGCGGGCAGAAACGCTAGCCGGGCGAATATTGAAAATGTGTGTGGAGATGGGAGGCTCACTAACCGGCGAACACGGCATTGGCGTCGAAAAGCGCGACTACATGCCCGAGATGTTTTCCGCGGTGGAGCTGGATTTAATGAAACGCATCCGCTCCGCCTTTGACCCGCTCGGAATCGCAAACCCCGGCAAGATGTTTCCGTGCGCGGACGCACCGGCACTTTCGCAACACGGCCTGCACCCGCTCGAAAAGGCCGGCCTCATTTCACGCGAATGATTCCCGCACCGGCAAATATCGAAGAACTCGCGGAAATCATCCGCTCTTCTGAAAAGGTCCTCGCAGTCGGGGCGCGCACAAAGCCGGCGCTATCGACCACGGACTCCAGCGTGCAACTCGTCTCCACACGGAATCTGACCGGCATCGTCGAATACGATCCTGCTGAATTCACGTTCACCGCGAAGGCCGGGACCCCGCTGCGCGAAATCGTACGGATTCTCGAGGAACGCGGACAGTATCTCCCATTTGACCCGCCGCTCGTGGAGAGCGGTGCCACCATCGGCGGCACCGTGGCAGCAGGTCTCAGCGGACCGGGAAGATTTCGATACGGCGGCATCCGCGATTTCATCCTCGCGGTCGAGTTTCTCGATGGGAACGGCGGGCGCTTCCGGGGCGGCGCCAAGGTGGTGAAGAACGCTGCGGGATTCGACCTTCCAAAGTTCTTCACCGGAAGTTGCGGGCGCGTCGGGGTGCTGACCGAAGTCACGTTCAAAGTGTTTCCCCGCCCGCCCGCGACACGCTCTTTCCGCATCCCATGCGCAACACCTGCCGAGGCCGTGGAATTAATCGCGACTGTCGCGCGAAGCCGCCGCGAGTTCGACGCTATCGACTACCAGTCGGAAAGCGGTGAGGTCTTCTCGCGCATGCGGGGCCCAGCGGATGCGCTTGATGCACTCGCGGCGGATTTGCGCCACGAGTTTCCACGCGCCGAATCAATCGGCGATGCAATTTGGGACGATATCACGGAATTGCGCTTCGCTACCGGTTCGGAATGGCTGGAGAAGCGCCCGCTCACGCTCGGCACGATGGCCGGTTTCGTCGGTGAGTGCGCCCGAGCCGAAATCAAATGCCACGTCTCAGGCGGCGGCAGTTTCGTCTGGATGCATGGCGGCAACCTCACGCACGCTCGCCATCCATTAACGTCCGGCACAGGCTGCATTATTCGAAACTGCGCACGGCAGCCGACCACCGCATACTCCGGTTCCGTTTTCGATTCACGATTACGGGATGCTTTCGACCCGGCACGGCGTTTCCGCGGGGTGTAAAAATCACCTCCGACAGAGGAAAGAGATTGCGAAAATGACAGGGAATTGATTGATGAGCACCTCACATCGCCTCCCCTGCAAGCAAACCCGAACCGAATTAAATGTCCGAACTGCTCAACCGCTTTCACTTTCAGGAATCCAGCCTGACCTTTCAGGTCTGGCTCGCCGCGGCGATTATATGGGTCGCGGTCGTTCTGTGTACGATTACCAGCATTCTGGCGCAGCCGTTCAGTCTCCGCCAGCGCCTCATGTGGATATGCATCGTGGCAGGGCTGCCGCTCTTTGGCCTGCTCGCATACCTGCCATTTTCCATCCGCCGCGACGACTTGCCCACGGCCTTTCTGATGCGGGGCCAGAGCAAGCCGCGGGACAAAAAGGGCCGCAAGACCCCGCCGAGCCTCACAATCGAAGGATAGAACCACCTGTTTCCATGATCAAAAAATCCGCATTTACGTTTCTCACCGCACTTACCTGCGCAGCACCAGCCGCAGCTCCGCTAGACTCCTCGACTCCGGACCAACCGAATCCCCCACTCCCCGTCGACGAATCTGGCGCAATCCCGAAGACAGGCTACCAGAACCCGGCGGCGGTCGATAATCCATTCCGGAACCTGTTCCGTGCAACCACCCCCCGATATCACCTCGGCACAAATGACCTCAGGCTCAGTCCCGAAGCGCGGCCGGCCGAATCACTCCGCCTCGATGGCAGCTTCGATCTTCCGGATTTCCGGGGACAGTTTCCGCTCTTGCAGCGCGGCTTTGCACCTGAAAATGCCGACCTGAAAATCGGCCCCGTTTACTTCAAACTCCGCCAGATTTCCGGGGGCGTGCTGTGGTCGGACAACATCCGGCGGGACAACTCACGCCGCGAATCCGAAACAAACGGGTTCCTGAGCATCGGCGCGCAGGTCATCTGGCAAGTCACCGAAGCAGCGCGAATCTCGGCGTCCGGCAATTTTGTGTGGCTGCCTTGGGATGACGAATCGGGGCTCACGGGCTTTGCATTGCGTTCGCCGCTCAGCTTTGGGCTCGCGTCCACGCCGGATGCACGGGTGCAGGCTGCATGGGAGCCGGTGTTTCTCGGCATTCCCTGGGTCATCGCGGACGAGTTTCGCACTGGCGCGGGGCGGTTCACAAACGGCGTTTACGATAATTTTGAGTTGTTCGAAGGTTTCCGTCTAGACGACGAGTCCGGTGACAGCCCGCGGGTATTCGGGTTTCGTGATCGTGAGTTTGATTTCAAGAACTCTCAGCGGAATGACGAGTTCCTGTTTCTCTCGAATGAAATCAGCGCCGCCACGGCCGCGCGCGTCGCAGGCGATTTCAACTTCCGCTTCCGCGCAAGCCACGAGGATTTGTGGTACCCCAATAACGACGACGACCGCGGCCTCCCTTCGGCACGGAACACCGTTTCCGCAAGCCTCGAGTCTTACAGGGAGAGTCTCCGCTTTAAGCCCTATATCAGCTACCGCCTCAGCGAACAGAACGATCCCGATCGCCTTTTCCACTACGGTCGCGTCGGCGTCCGCGGACCTGTAACCGACCTCATCCGTTTCAACGGAAACGTCGGTTACTCCATCGAGGACCGGACGAACAACGAAAACCTGCTCTGGCTCGCTCGCCTCGACCATACCGTCAACCCCCGAACCAACCACTCCATCGAGTGGTCCCGCAACGTGTTCGAGCTTTCGGACGAAGTTAGCCAGCATGTGCTCTATCAGTTCAACCACGTTCTCGGCCCGGGCCTGAACACAGATCTCTATGCCGGCTACTATTGGGTGGAGGAATTGACCAACTCCGTGCCGGACCGCGAGGATCTGCGCACCGGTGCCCGCGTCACGTGGCGCGTAAGCCCGCGAACAACCGTGCGACTCTGGGGCCAATACTCCGAAATCACCAACAGCACCGACACCATCCACACACAAACATGGCGGGGACGTTTCGAACTCTCACATCGCCTCTACGACCAGGTAAATACCCGTCTCATCTATCAGCACACCAATCTAGACTCTCAGGGCCGGACGCCGTCCTACGATGAAAACCTCCTCTACTTCACAATGTCCTACTTTTTCGAGTAAAGCAGGATGATCAAAAAATCTGCGTCAATCGGATTGACGCATAACAGATATTTCCCTATACCCGACGCCGCGAGGCACCACTCAAATCACCTATCTTAACGCTGAATCATGCTAAATCTTCTCAAAACCAATCGGATCCTGTCATCGGTCTTTGCTGCCCTCCTACTTGCTCACGCAAACCTTGTGATCGCTCAGAACGAACAAAAGGCCCCGGTTGCCGCTGAGGTTGCCGCTGCCGCAGCTGATCCCGGAAAGCCGGTTAACTTTCGCGCCCCAAACGCGACGCTCAAAAGTTCTGATTCAGGACTTGAAGCCGAAGGCACACCAATCGCCGGGGGCTCCGACCTCGAATCCCTCATCGACCGTCGCGACAGCCTAGAGGCAGAAATCCGATACAGCCAGAATCGCATTGAGGCCGACCGGAAGCGTGCACAGGTTCACCAAAGCCTCAATCAAGCTGAGGAAGCCGAACGGCTGCTCACCCAGATTCGGGACGCCGAGGGCCGCATTCGTGCGAACCGCGCCCAGCTCGCGCAAATCGAAGACGAGGTCAACCGCCTCCAATCCAATACATCCGAACGCGGTCAAGGACTGACAATGGGCGAAGAAGTCATCCTCCCTGGAGAAAACCTCGAAGTAATCGTCAATGAAGACGCTGGCTTCAACAACCGCTATGTGGTCCGCCGCGGTGGGTATATCATCATGCCGGGCATCGGACGGGTGTCGGTCGCCGGAAAAACGGTGACTCAAGCCGAACGCGATATCAGCCACGCACTTCGCCAGACGCAGCTCAAGCGTGCTACGGTTACCGTCGAGCGCTTCCAGGGCGTGTCCGACGAACCGGGCGCTGTGATTTATCTCGCCGGCGAGTTTCGGAATCCGCGGCCCTTCAAGATCCCGGCCGGAACATCACCCACCCTGATTTCTGTAATGCTCAGTTCGGGCGGATGGACCGATCGTGCAGACCTCACCCGAGTGAAGATCATGCGCGTCGCCCGAAACAAACCCGTTGCTGACGAAGTCAACGTGAAGCGAATTCTTGATGGGAACATCGGAGCAGGCGGACTTGGGGCGGACATCACGCTGACGGAAGGCGACGTAATCGTACTTCCCTCGGGCTCTCTGAATCTTGTCTATGTGACGGGCCGCGTCAAACGCCCGGGTAGTTACCGCATCACCGAAGGTGAAAAACTCACAGTCTACGGTGCTGTCCTCCAAAGCGGTGGATTCGATCATTTCGCAAGCCTCTCGCGGATTCACATTCTCCGTGCGATGCCGGATGGAACAAAGGCAAAAATCCCTGTCGATATCAAGGAAGTGCAGCGGGGCCGGAAACCGGACGTCATTCTACAAGCCAACGACATCGTTGTGGTACCCGAGAAATGGTTCAGCTGGTAAACGGGCAAACGGATAGTCGCCGTTCCCGCCGGCACAATTCGTAATCTGTAATTTTCGCCCAACCTGAGCGAATAAACCGGGATGCTTCCAGGACTAAAAAAACGCGTCGTCAACCTACATGATGTAATCATGTATGTGGCGATAGCCCGCAAACACGTCCGCCTGATGGCGCTTCTCTTGTGTTTTTGCTGGCTCTCGGCGATCGTATACTATGTCTACTCGAGACCCGTGTACCTCTCACGGGCTCTTGTGAAAACTGACTTGGTGGACCGCATTAAATCCGCCGAGTCTGCATTTCAAGAGCGCAGCCGAGTCGGCGGCGTCGCGAATGAAATGACACTCCCCCACATTCTTGAACGTGCGGCTGCACGACTCGGTGTCAAAGCCAACTCCCGCGATATTCAGGCCCACTACGTAAAGAAAGTCGTGGCGAAAGTGAATTCCGAAGGACACATCGAAATCGAATCGTATCCTTACTCGTTCGACTGGGCGAAGCGCTGGCCGGAGACGTTGGTCCGCGAGTATCTCGACTATCGCCAGCAGCGCCGCAAGGCGGAAATGGAGCAGCGCACCCAGAACCACTATGCCGAGCGCAAACAACTCCTTGAATTGATCGAGGAAGACCGCAAAAAAATTGCAGCAACACAGGTCGAGAATTCCCTATCAAAAGCAATAATCGACTATCAGGTACTTGCGAATACCCCGCGCGATATCGGAGATACCCGCCGCCGAATCGATATGATTGAACGGGCGAGAATCCAACTCACCAGTCCGGATTTGGACACGATTGGCCGCCTCTCGCTGATTTCCGCCGTAACCGACGATCTAGCGATTGGAAGTGTGGTCCCGCTCTCAAGTGCCCCCCCTGCCCCCCTGCCTCCAATAGAAGTTAAACCAACAATCACGCTCAACCAGACAGCCCCGGCTGAAAATGCGCCGGCAGGCGACAACCCCTCACCATCTACGGCAAACCCAATTGCCGTTGTAACACCGCAAATCGCTTCCGAGACGGGATGGAAGGAAGTCGTCCGGCAGATCAACATTCTCCAGGCAAAGAAATCCGACCTCCTGAATGACTACCAACCGGGACATCGCTTCGTAACAGCGGTTCAGGAGCAACTCGATACGCTCAACACACGTCTCGAAGGAGAGTTGGTGACTGCCCTTGCACACCTGAACGCAAATCACAAGCAACTCGTTCAGCGTCTTGCTGACCTTCAGAAAAAGTTACCCGAACTCGAAAAAGCCGAGCACGAACTGAAAAAAGCGCGTGACGAGCAGGGCCTCGCTGGATCAGGGTTGAACCGCTGGATCCTCCTCGTTCAACAGAGTGACAAGAACTTTGATGACGACCAATTCGCATTTGATCGGGACCGGATCAAAATCAACTTCGCGGGCCTAACCCAACTCAACGAGAACCCAGTCTCACCAAACCGGATGTCGCTCCTTCTCTACGCGACCATCTTTGGTTTAATGCTCGCAATCGGCGTTCCCTTCCTAATCGAGTATCTCGACCACACGTTGTCGAATCTTGAAGACGTCGAAGCAACCTTTCAATTGCGCGGTCTTGGCATCATCCCGAAAGTCGGGGCCAACGACGATCGGACTTCGTTGATGGACAAGGATTCATCGAAGGAGAACAACCTTCTGGAAAACTTCCGCGTCATCCGTACGAACCTCCTCAGCATGGGCTCGGTAATGAAACCGCCGCATGTCGTGATCGTCACAAGCGCCATGCCGAAGGAAGGGAAAACATTCGTTTCCACAAACCTCGCACTTTCGTTCGCGCAAACCGGTGCCAAAACGCTAATCATCGACACTGACCTTCGCCGCGGTCGTCTCCACCGGCTTTTCGGATACCGGAAGCAGCCGGGTCTGAGCGGAGTGCTGCTCGATCAGATTACTCTCGACGAAGCAATCCGCCCAACGCCAAACGAGAACCTCTTCATGCTTTCGGCAGGCCAGCATCTGGAAACCGGCACGGAATTGCTCGGCTCGAAGAAGTTCATCGAAATCCTTGATACGCTCAGGAAGAAATTCGACCGGATAGTCATGGACACACCACCGGTCCTCGGACTCTCTGAAACCTCGGTGCTTCAAAACCACGTCGACGGCGTTCTGTTCGTTATTTGGAGTGGCCAAACTCCAATCAAGAGCGTCAAGGCAGCCATCGAAATCCTCCAAGCCAATGGAGCAAGTTTCTACGGCTTCGTGCTCAACCGCCTCGATCTGAGTGCGACGGCCAATTATTACCAATACTACTACTACTCGCACGACTACTATTACCACTATACCCCGCGGGCACTGGAGAACTCTTAGTCGCGGAATATGGATGGTCGAAGCGCGGGCAGTTCAGCGGAGCCGGCGGGCCCCGGAGTCTCGGTAGTCATACCTGCCTACAATTACGCAAGGTATCTCACGGATGCGGTTGGCTCGGCACTTCGTCAGACGTGGCCCCGATTGGAAGTCATCGTCGTGGACGACGGCTCAACAGATGAAACACCGGCGGTTCTAGCAACGTTTCAGGACCCTCGCCTCCGTGTAATCCGTCAGGAGAATGCAGGACTATCCGCGGCGCGAAACACGGGAATCCGGGAAGCGCGCCACGACCTGATTGCCTTTCTCGATGCCGATGACCGGTGGACGCCGGAATTTCTCACCACAGTCGCGGGCCATCTCGCGACACTGCCGGAAGATTTTGTAATGGCGGCTAGTGGATTCCAGCGAATGACTCACGACGGCCGACTTGTCGAACAACCGCGCCGAATTGTGGCGCCGTCGTCTGTAATCACCGCGCGCGATTTCGTCCTCCGCAATCGCGTGTTTCCATCCGCGGTAGTGGCCAGAAAATCAGCGTTTGAACGGTGCGGTGACTTCGACACTACGCTCAGGAGTTCGGAGGATCGCGACATGTGGATACGAATTACCGCGGGGCATCGCGCTTCTTACCTAGACCGACCTCTCGTCCACATCCGCCGTCACGGTGAAAACATGAGCAAGCACGCATTGCGGATGAGGCACAACACCGCCCGGACCCTCGTTAAGGCATGGCGCTCCGGCACGGTCAACCGGGCGAACCTTTTCTACTGGGCGCGCGTACGCTCGGTCTTCGAATACTCCAGTGCCTGGACACATTTCAGCGCAGGAATGCGCGGCGCTGCGCTGCGCTATATCGCCGCATCATTCCTGCTGTGCCCATTTTTTCTGAACCCAGCGTCGATCAGTGAACGCCCGCTATTCCGCCTGCGGGCGCTAAGGCATTTCCTTTTCTCAAAGGCGGCCACACCGCAGCTCACTCCCGTCGCGGCTATAAAGTGAGCATGCGGATCCTTCACCTCGTCAACTCGCTGGATCCGGGCGGAATGGAAAACGGTGTATGCAACATCGCGGCAGGCCTTGAGGCACGCGGAATGGAGACACACGTCGCATGCCTCGAACGCACCGGTGCTTTTTCCGCCCGGGTACCGGGTGCAAACCGCATTCACGTGCTGCACAAAGCCGGAGGATTCAGCCTGCGCGCGTCTTGGAACCTCGCCCGCCTTTTACGAAAACTCCGACCCGCAGTGCTTCACACACACAACCTCGGTCCTCTGATCTACGCCAGCGTGGCGACCGTCGGTGGAAGGACTGCGAGGATTCTCCACGGCGAGCACTCACAGCTTGCGCCGTGGGAACTGGAACCGCGCCGTATCCGCCAGCGGCAGCGCCTCTATCGCGCATGCCGCGAAATCCACACCGTCTCGCGCGAACAGGTCGCCGAACTCGGGAGTCTCGGCTTTCCAGAGTCCAAAATCTTCGCGATCCCAAACGGCGTTGACACCGCGCGTTTCTCTCCCGGTTCTCAGGAAAAGGCGGCACTCGCTCTTGATATTCCCGGCAGCGCACCTGTGATCGGACTAGTGGGACGGTTCGGTCCCTTCAAACGGCACGATGCTTTGATAGCTGCCCTTCCGGCAATCCGGACTGCTTTTCGCGACGCGCGGCTCCTGCTGGTCGGTGGCGGTGGCAGCGAAGAAAAACGTATTCGCGAACTCGCAGCGGGGAACCCGGGCATCTGCATCACGGGATTCCGGAGCGACCCGGAATCGTGCTATCGTGCGATGGATTTGCTCGTCGTCCCGTCGATTAATGAAGGGATGTCCAACGCCGTTCTCGAAGCGATGGCATGTGGAATCGCGGTGCTTGCCAACACAGGCTGCGGGCACGAGGAAATCATCATACCCGGGGAAAACGGCCACATTGCCCCTCTCGCCAATCCGGAAGATATCGCGCACCACATTATCGAGATGTTGAACGATCGGGAGCGTCTCTCCATCTTGGGCGAAAATGCACGGAAGACCGTGCAGAACCGCTTCTCAATCGAAACGATGCTCAACGCCTACGAGCAAACTTACCGCCGAATCGCCGCCTGAGACATGGACTTCACCTGCATCGTCCTCTTTCTCGCGATCTATTATTTGAAGCCACAGGAGTGGACGAGCATCTTCGCGCACATCCGCTTCGTGCAGTTGACCATGATTGCAGCGCTCGGGACGCTCGTTTTCCGCGAGCGCAGCTTGAAAGCGCGCGACTTTTTCCGAACGCCCCACGACTGGGCGATGCTGTTCTTCTTTCTCTGGATTTGCATCACCTACCACGAAGGCCCCGTTGCCGGATTCCGCGAGTTTCTAAACCGCATCACGTTCTACGTGGTGATTGTACAGACACTCACGAACTGGAACCGCATCTCGCGGTTTCTCGGGTGGTGGACATTTTTCGTTTGGCTCACGGCATTTCTCGCCATCGCCGGCGAGTACTTTTGGGATCCACTCGAAAGCCGCCTGCTCACCCACGGTATCATGAAGGACCGCCTCGTCCTCAACTTATCGATGGTGAACAACCCGAACGCCCTCGGTCACACCATCGCTCCGGTCATCGCGATGCTTTACTTTTTCTGCATTTGGAAACGGCCGATTTTCATGAAGCAAATCGGGTTGCTGACATACGGATTTCCCATCGCCGCAGTGTATCTGACTTATTCAAAAGGAGCATACCTCGCCTGCGCTGCGGTCATTCTCGCCACGCTCACATTTGGTCGCCCGAAATGGGTACAGATCTTCATCGTCAGCATCGCCATCAGTTCCGGAATCGGGGCGGTCTACGCCCTCCCGCGAATGAACGAGCTTCAAAAAACCAAGACCGATGAAGCGATTCAGGGGCGCATTCGTGCATTCACCTACGGCCACCAGTATTATAACCTGTATCCGATGGGCATCGGCATGGGACAGTTCGTTCCGCGGGTGATGCACGATCATAAGTACTTCAAGGCGTCGCATTCCACATACGTCCAGACCGGCTCGGAACTGGGAAAAACCGGGATGTTTTTCTTTCTGCTGATTCTTTGGTGCAACCTTCGCACCCTCATGTTTGCAAAAACATACACGGTGGAACAGGAGCGAATACGACGATTACTTTTCGTCCTCGTTGCGTCGTACATGATTTCCGGCTGGATGGTGGACTTCGCCTACCGGGCCACGTTTTTCATGTTCGCCGCCGCAGTGGCAGCGTTTCACCGGCACCTGCATCTTCACCACCAGATGCAGAAGGAGCTGGCAGATGACGCCAAACCTGTCTTCAAGCCTTGGATGAAGGATGCCCCTGCTTCCCTCCCTGCGCCCGCTGCGGGAGTGTTCGCCAGCGAGGGCGGCCAGACTGCGATGGTGGCCGTCCTACCGACCGTCGCCGCACCGAAAGCCGATCCACGGCGTCCGTGGCTGCGCAAGCACGAAACCACGACCGAGGAGAAGCCTGAGGAACCCGCGTCTCCTCCGTGGAATAAAATCGGCGTAATAGACATTATTGTAGTCACCGCCCTCATGAAGGTTGTGGACGTGATGTGGGTTTACGCGATCAACCACTTCTGACCGGTGGATAATCCTGCAGCCGTCGTCTTTTGGATGTCCACAATCCTGATCGTTTTCACTTACGCGGGATATCCGCTTCTTATCACACTACTGTCAGCGGCCCGCAAACCGCCAGAGCCGGTCGATGAGGAAACACCCGTCTGCGTTATTGTAGTTGCGCACAACGAACAAACGCGCATCGCCGCCCGGGTTCGCAATCTCCTCGCCAGTGAATACCCGCCTCACCTTCTGCGTGTCCTCGTGGTTTCGGATGGTTCCACCGACGGGACCGCAGCTTGCATACGCGAACTCCACGAACCGCGCGCAACAGTGCTCGAACGGACCGTGCGAATGGGAAAAGCCGCAGGCCTCAATGCAGGAATCGCCGCAGTTTCGGAACCGGTGATTGTTTTCACCGATGCACGGCAGACATTCGCGCCCGATACAATCCGCCGCCTCGTGTCCCGCATCGGAAATCCCGCCGTAGGGGCGGTCTCGGGAGAACTCACCATCGAGAGCGCCGCAGACGGAACCGGACGCGGAGTGGACGCATACTGGAAACTCGAACGCTTCATCCGCGCCCGTGAATCGCTTCTGGATTCATGCATCGGATGTACCGGGGCGGTTTATGCAATTCGCCGCGAACTCTTCACTCCACTCCCTGAGGACACCGTGCTGGATGACGTGATCATCCCCATGCGAATCGCGCTCGCAGGAAAGCGCGTAATCCACGACTCCGGCGCACTCGCCTACGATCCGCAGCAACTCGAACCGGCAGCGGAAAGCCGCCGGAAACGACGGACGCTGGCGGGAAATTTTCAGATGCTTTTCCGCTATCCACGCTGGCTCATCCCGTGGAAAAACAGACTTTGGTGGCAGCTCATCGCGCACAAGTACCTGAGACTGCTCGGCCCCGCTCTTCTACTTGCCGCACTCGGCTCAAGCCTGCTGCTCTGCAACAATTCCATTTACCGCACCGCTTTACTTTTTCAGGCGGCATTCTATCTACTCGCCGCGCTCGGAATGCTCCTGCCCATCCGCTCCAAAATCGTGACTCTGCCCGCCGGCTTCGTTTTCCTAAACGCAGCCGTTGTCAGCGCTTTCTGGCATTACCTCGTCACGCCGAATCCCGCCCGCTGGCAAACAAAACGATAGATGCTGTTTAACTCGATCGATTTCGTCGTTTTCCTCGTCATCGTTCTGGCACTTGTCAGGATCGGAGGCCCCCGCCTGCGAAACTGGCTGCTGCTGGTCGCGAGCATCATCTTCTACGGCTGGTGGAACCCGGCCTATCTGGCGCTGCTCGGTGCAAACTGCGCCGTCGCCTACTACGGCGGCATCGGCATTTCCAACGCATCCGACCCTCGGCAGCGGAGGCGCATCTGCACCTTCTGCGTCACCATTTCCGTCCTGCTCCTCTCATACTTCAAATATCGCGGCTTCTTTCTCGACAATATTCACGCCGTACTCGCGTCGCTCGGCTGGGAAAAGGCCACAGGCACCTACAGCATCGTACTTCCGGTGGGGATATCGTTCTACACGTTTCAAGCGATCGCATACGTGGTGGACGTCCACCGAGGCACCACCAGAGCCTGCACCAATGTCCGCGATTTTCTGCTATTCAAGACGTTCTTCCCACAACTCGTGGCCGGCCCCATCGAGCGCGCAAACAATCTTCTTCCGCAGATTCAGAATCCGCGCGCCGTCACGAACTCCGACATCTTAGAGGGCCTGTATCTCATACTTTGGGGTTTCTGCAAAAAGGTCGTCATCGCCGACAATCTTGCGCTCAAGATCGCCCCGATTTATTCACGCGGGGAATTCACGACCGGCGACGTCATCATCGGCGCCATCGGCTTTACCTTTCAGGCTTACGGAGACTTCAGCGGCTACACGGACATCGCGCGCGGCGTGGCGCGCTGGTTTGGAGTGAATCTGATGCAGAATTTCAACTTCCCGTACTTCGCCACGAGTCCGCAGGACTTCTGGCGGAGGTGGCACATCAGTCTCGGCTCATGGCTTCGGGAATATCTCTACATTCCGCTCGGTGGAAATCGAAAGGGCCCGTTCCGCACTTGGCTGAACCTCATCATCACGATGCTCATCGGCGGGCTCTGGCACGGGCCGACATGGCCCTACGTGATTTGGGGCGCGTATCAGGGCCTCATACTTTCCCTGCACCGCACATGGGTCGCATGGCGCGGTGAGAGCCGCCACTCGCACGTTTCGCGCCTCATGTGCATCGGCGGGAATTTCCTGCTCACCATCTACGGAATGCTCATCTTCCGTCTCGCGTCGTGGGACCAAATCGTAAACGCCACAGGTGCCATAGCACAGCTTCAGTTCGCGCCGGATTTCGCAGGAAAGCTCCTGCGCATGCTCCCTTACATCCTTCTCATTCTCATCGTCGAAACACCGATGTTTGCGACGCGCAACCCATGGTTCTGGGTCCGGCGCAGACCAGTCTTTGTCGCGGCTGTTTTCCTCGCGCTTTTCTACTTAATCCTCATCCTTGGAGTCACCGGTGGAGACCAATTCATCTACTTCGCATTCTGATACCGTGCCCGAACCCCGGCTCACGGCGCTCTGGCTGTTCGTCATCGGCGTTCTCGTCATCGAGACGCTGCTGCGGATCATGCCCGAGGGATTCATGACGCGCACCGTACAACACCGCGCAGAAGAAGTGCGCTATCTGCCGCCGGCGGATATCCAGTTTATGGGAGACAGCGCGACGAGCGGCGTTCGTGTGGCGCTCATCGAGCGGTTCATCGGCGACGGCACGCAGGTGAGTAATTACGCGCTTCCCGGCACCTCGCCGTTGTTCAACTATTTCGTTCTCCAGCGCCAGATCGCTGCCGGAAAAGCGCCGAAATTGATCGTGCTTGCGCCGCATCCCTTCACTTGGGGAGATCCGTTTCTCGACCGCTTTATGGCGCGCTTTGCAACACCCGCCGAGAGTGCCCGCTTTTTGCGTGATGGCGTGAAGTTCAGCGACTGGTTTTACGGAACGCTCTGCCGCCTCAGTTACACCCTGCGCTACCGGGAGGAACTATACAAATTCATCACAGTCGGCGACACGTTGTTCTTCCAGAATTTGGAAATCCCCGTCTCGTCGGTGCAGAACACGCGAGCAAAAGTCTCCATGCACGAGCAGCGCCCTCCCGAACCCACGGAGTCTCAATTAAGCAAAACCAACGTCCCTCCGTTGCTTCGCTCGCCAATCGTGATTCATCCCTACAACCGGATGTACCTCGACAAGTTCTGCGCCCTTGCCGCCGCGAACAACATCAAGATTCTGTGGATCACCCTTCCCTTGCCGGAAATGCTGCGACGCGATTTCCCGAATCCCGGACGGCTCGCGACCTATCAGGGCTTTGTCGAGGAAATGAAGGGGCGGCATCCCAATCTTTTCACAGTGAGCGCCGGAATCAACGAATTGCCCGACCGATATTACACGGACCCGTGGCACATGAATCCGTACGGCGCATGGGTGTTCTCGCAGTCCGTCGGCGAACAACTCGGCGACTGGCTTCGCGAACATCCGGCCAAGTAGTCGAATTTTTCACCAACTCGCGGTGGAAAGCCGGGACATTTTCGCCACAATGCTCTCATGCAACCGGTCGAACACGAACACTTCGTCAGTTGGAATCAGACGCCCGAGCAAATGGACGCGCTGTGGGAACTGGGTTGGCGTCATTTCGGGCCGATATTCTACCGGTACCGAGAAGCATGGACCACGGAAGGTCTGCGGCACGTCCGTCCGCTTCGAATCGATGTGGAAGAATTTCAGCCGAGCAAAAGTCAGCGGCGGACGCTCCGGAGGAATAGCGATATGGAAGTGCGCGTTCAACCGGTCGCAATCGACGCCGAGCGCGCCCGGCTTTTCGATATTCACAAACTGCGCTTCAAGGACAACATTCCGAATTCGCTTGATGACTTCCTTGGCCCCGCGCCGCAAGTCGGTCCCTGCCAGACTGTCGAGGTTGCCGGCTACCTGGACAACCGGCTGGTCGCCGCCAGTTACCTCGATGTGGGCGTGAAGGGCGTCTCCAGCATCTACGCATTTTTCGACCCTGAGTTCGAGGATCGCCGACTCGGCGTCGCCACGATGCTTTGGGAGCTGATTTTTGCCCGCAGCACGGGAAAAAAATGGCACTATCCGGGCTATTGCTACGTCGAGCCGAGCGGCTACGATTACAAAAAGCGCTTTCAGCCAATGTTTTACTACGACTGGGAAGACTGGGAAAACCGCGCAATCCCCGCTGAAGAAAACTGAAACTTTTTTTGAACGAACGCCCCGTCACCCTGTCGAAAGCTTCTGGTTAATAGTTCAGAGTTAGGGTGGTTAGGGCCGCCGCCGGAATCTTGGGGGAGATTTCCGGCGGCGGTTCGCTTTTTTACCATCGGCGCTCTTGCCGAGTCCTTCGCGGCATGCATCTTCACCACCCTCGCATGCCAGCTTTTTCAATTCCGGACCACAACGCCCGCATTTTCACCCTCCCAAACGGACTCGAAATCCTCGTGCAGAAGGACCACTCCGCGGCAGTCGCCAGCGTACAAGCCTGGGTAAAAACCGGCAGCATCCACGAAGGCCAGCAACTCGGTGCAGGGCTCTCCCATTTCCTCGAACACATGCTCTTCAAGGGCACCCCAAGCCGAGGACCGCAAGAGTTCGCCCGCTCAGTGCAGGACCACGGCGGCTATATCAACGCTTACACGTCGTTTGACCGAACCGTTTACTGGATCGACATTCCGTCAAAAGGAACGTCCGCCGCCATCGACCTGCTCGCCGATGCGTTGACGAATTCCACCCTCCCCGCTGATGAGGTTGTGACCGAACAGGAAGTCATCCGGCGCGAATTCGCGATGGGCTTCGATGACCCCGACGACGTCGCAGGAAAGCAGCTTTTTGCCACGGCATTCTCGGCAAATCCATTGCGCCATCCGGTCATCGGGCACCTCGACGTTTTCAATTCGCTCACGCGCGAAGACCTGCACCGCTACTACAAAGCGCGCTACGCCCCAAACAACATCTTCTTCGTCGTTGTGGGCGCAGTCGATGCAGATGCGATTCACGCGCAACTGGCGTCGTTTTTCAAAGAGCATCCGCGGCGGGCGCTGCCGGATATATTCATCCCAGAGGAACCGAAACAACTCGGTCGGCGCGATATTCACACAGAATTCGAGACCGAACTTTCCCGGCTTGGACTCGCATGGCACGCGCCATCGATAACGCATCCGGACATGCCGGTGCTCGACCTGCTTGCGACGGTTCTTGGCGGAGGTCGCAGTTCGCGCCTCTACCGCCGGCTCCGGGAAGAACTGGCAATCGTTCACAGCGTCTCCGCATGGTGCTACACGCCGGCGAGCGGCGGACTATTCGGTGTCGACGCAGTCCTCGATCCCGGTCGCACCACGGAAGTGGAGCGTGAGATCATCAAGGTCATCCGCGAGATTGCGGATACTGGAGTGCGCGCCGAAGAACTGGAAAAAGGATGCCGCCAGTTCCTCAGCCACCAACTCGGATCCTTCACATCGATGCGCGGGAAGGCATCGAACCTCGGCAGCGACTGGCTTTTCACGCGAAGCGTTCACTTTACCCGCGACTACCTCGCGGCAGCGCAGCGCGTGACTCCCGACGATATTCGCCGCGTCGCGAAGACCTACTTTACCGAGGACAACCTCACAGTTTCCTCCGTGAACCCAAAGGGAACCATCATCGGCACTGCATCATCCGCTCGCGAGACCGGAAGCGCCGAAACGCGGCTGTTCACCCTCTCAAACGGCCTCAGGCTGCTGGTTCGGGAGGATCATCGGCTTCCGCTCGTCTCGCTGGTATCCACGTTCAAAGCCGGCTTGCTCGCGGAGACGCCCGAAAGCAATGGCATCAATCGGCTCGTCGCCCGGACCATCCTCAAAGGGACCGCAACGAGAACCGCTGCCGAGATTGCCGACAGCATCGAATCCGTCGGCGGCTCGATCGGCGCAGACAGTGGAAACAACAGCCTCAGCGTGACCGCCCGCGTGCTCCAATCGGACCTCGCGCTCGGACTCGAACTCATCGCGGACGTGGTGCGAAACTCCACGTTCCCGCAGAGCGCAGTGGATCGTGAAAAGGAAGTGCAACTGGCGGGAATCAAGACCGAGGAAGAAGACATGAGCAGCATCGCACGAAATCTTCTGCGCACCGCACTCTATGGCGACCACCCGCTCGGCCTTCGTCCGCTCGGCTCGCCGGGGAGTATCGCAGCGATCACTCGCGAGCAACTCGCTTCATTCCGGGAATGCCACCTCTGTGCGCGAAACGGTGTGCTCGCGATCTTCGGCGCAGTGAAGGCGGAGGAAGCAGTCGCTCTCGCGGAAAAGTATCTCGGCGGCCTCCATTCCGGCGGACCGGCACTTTCAAATCTCGCACAACCTCAGTTTCCCGCGGCGTCCACCGAGGTCATCGGCCGCAAGCCGAAGACCCAAGCCGTGATGATGATAGGCTTTCCCGGCGCTGACATGTTCAGTCCCGACCGCACCGCTCTGGAGCTGATCGACGAAGCATGCAGCGACCTTGGCTCGCGTTTGTTCAACCGCATTCGTGAGGAAATGGGACTCGCCTATTTCGTGGGCAGCGGCAACACGCCCGGGCTTGTCCGCGGCGCTTTCACATTCTACCTCGGCACCGACCCGGCGAAGGTGGACGAAGTGCGCGCTGCGTTGACGGAGGAAATCGGAAAACTTGCCGACGGCGGACTTGCCGATGATGAACTCGCACGCGCGAAGGAGAAGCTGCTCGGCGCGCAGGATATCCGGAATCAAAGTAATGACGCGCTCGCGTTCGGCTGCGCGCTCGATGAACTCTACGGTCTCGGCTTCAATCACCACATCGCACTCCGCGAGCGCATCGAAGCAGTCACACCCGATGAAATCCGCCGGGTTGCGGCCAAGTATTTCCGTCAACCGGCCGTCACGGCCATCGCGATGCCCTGATGAATGATTTCGCGCAGAGCGGTCTTATTACGACGCTACAGCGGCTGAACGACAGCCACCTCGCATCGCTCGAAACTGCACTGGAAGCCAGTGGTGCTTCGATTGCGCTGGTTCTCCCCTGCCATTCAAACGACCTCGATCGCCCTCCGCTCGCACACATCGTCGAAGAACTGATGCCGGCTCGATTTCTCTCGGAAATCTTCGTAACCATGAACGGACCCGACCGGTCCGCCACGAAGCGGGCTGCCACACTTTTCAACGGATTCCCCTGCCCCGTCCGCGTTCTGTGGAATGAGTCAGACGGCAAAGGCGGCAACGTTGCCGGGGCATTCCAAATCATCCTCGACGAAAGGCGGCACGAAATCATCGCGACCCAGGATTGTGATGTCGCCAGCTTTCGGCGGCACGATCTCGCTCGTTTGTGCATGCCCATCGCAGCGATGGGCTATCAGTTTTCAAAAAGCTACTACTCGCGCGCAACGGACCGGCTCTACGGACGGGTGACGCGGCTTTTTGTCGCGCCACTGCTACAGGCCTGCACACGGGTTCTCGGCCATCACCCGTTGCTCGATTTTCTAGCGAGCTTTCGTTTCCCCCTCGCAGGCGAAGTGGCGATGACCGCGGCGGCGGCGCGTTTGTTGCCCGTCGCCCCGGGATGGGCTCTGGAACTCGCGATGCTGTGCGACGTCTTCCGCACAATCGATCCGCGCGATGTCTGCCAGGTCGATGGTGGTTCCGGCTACGACCACAAACATCAACCCGCATCCACCGCACTCGCCGAGATGGCAGGCCACATAGCCGCGGAGTTGTTCCGGCAGCTTCAAATCGAGGGCCTTCCATCCGGAACCGACGCCCGTAGCGCGATTGCCGACGCTTACCGCAGCGAAGCATCGCACGCTCTACGGCGATCAAAGGCGCTCGCGCAAATCAACGCGCTCGCATACGACGCGCAAAGCGAACAGGACACCGTCGCCGCATTTCACGGTCAACTCTCACGGATGTAGCGTTGCATTCACGCAACGCCGGCGCTACGCAGCACCCCCCCCCCGAGCTTTTCCGTTACCTTGCTTTTCAATAGCTACGAGTTTCTGTTCATTTTTCTGCCCGTGACCCTCGCGATCTTCTTCGCGCTCGGAGCAAAAGGATTAACCCGCGCAGCGACCGCGTGGCTGGCAGTTGCGAGCGTCGCATTTTACGGCTACTGGAATCCTGTTCACGTCCCGCTGATTCTCGCATCCATCGGAATCAATTATCTGCTCGGCGAAAAAATCCGTCAGACACAATCGCGCGCGCTGCTCTGGGCCGGTGTCTGCGGGAATCTTCTGCTTCTCGGCGTCTGTAAATATCGCGGCTTCGTCGTGGAAAACGTGAACCTCCTGCTCGGCACAGACTGGCCGGTTCCGCCACAAGTGCTCCCGCTGGGTGTTTCATTCTTCACCTTCACGCAAATCGCCTTTCTCGTCGATGCGTACCGGCGCTCAACGTCGCACTATCCCGGTGTTCGCTACGGGCTCTTCGTGCTGTTCTTCCCCCACCTCATCGCCGGTCCGATTGTTCATCATAATCAACTTATCCCGCAACTCGGCAACCGTAGTATCTTTCGATTTCAATCCGGCCCGTTCGCTGTCGGGCTGACACTCTTCACCATTGGTTTCGCGAAAAAAGTCATCGTCGCCGACACGCTCTCCGCGTGGGTGCGCCCGATTTTCGATTCCGCCGCAACCGGAACGGTTCCGGGGATGGTCGCCGCCTGGGTCGCCGCGCTCGGCTACACGCTGCAGCTTTATTTCGACTTCAGCGGCTACTCCGACATGGCGCTCGGTCTTGCCCGGATGTTCAACGTGAAGTTTCCGGCAAATTTCAACAGCCCCTACAAGGCGCGCAGCATCATTGATTTCTGGAGGCGCTGGCACATTACGCTGTCGGCATTCCTGCGGGAGTATCTGTACTTCCCGCTCGGCGGTTCGCGCTGCGGAAAAGCGCGGCACTATTTCAACCTCTTCCTTACAATGCTTCTCGGTGGAATCTGGCACGGAGCGGGATGGACTTTCGTGATCTGGGGCGCGTGGCACGGTGCCCTTCTTTGCATCAATCACGTCTGGCGCGGCATCCGCGGAGATCGCAAACCAGGCACACTCGAAAATGTCGCCGCCGGTGCGCTTACATTCGCTTGTGTCATCATCGGATGGGTCTTCTTCCGGGCATCGAGCGTCGACGCAGCGCTGAACCTCCTAAAGGGAATGAGCGGCGGCTTTGTCGCATCGGACTTTTCCGAATACCTCCGGCCCTCCGTGTGGATCGCTGCTCTGCTCGGCATCGTCTGGCTCGCACCGAATTCTCAGGAACTCATGGCCCGCCACGAACCCGCGCTGCACGACGTTCAACCGCGCCGACTGTCGTGGCAGCCGAGCGCGATTTGGGCGCTCGGACTCGCCGCGCTTTTCGCACTGACAGTCCTGCATCTGTCGCGCGTCAGCGAATTCATCTACTTCCAGTTTTGAACCCTTTTCCCCGCTATCTCCGAATCTTCACCGCTCTCGCCGCCGCGCTAATGCTTGGCGTTGCCGCGTTGAACTTTTACGTCGATCCGCTCCAGCACTTCCGCGCGGCCACCTACCCGCCGCTGCTGGTCGAACAAGGCCGCTTCCGACTTCCCGGGCTCGCGCGGCATGCTCCAAAAGAAATCATCATCGCCGGAACGAGTGTTTCCAAAATGCAACGCCCGGCTGATGTTCGCACGGTATTTGGAAAGGAATGCCTGACTCTTGCAATGGACGGGGCCAGTGCGCACGAACAGTATCTCATCGTCCGTCTCGCTCTGCGGACGGGCCGGGTCAGAGAGGTAATCTGGGATATCAATTACGAGTTTCTACGGGGCGACGCGAATTGGGTGAGCGATTTCGACGGTGCCTTTCCCGGGTATCTTTACGATGACAGCCCGATCAATGATGTGCCGAATTATCTCCTCAGCCTCGATACCGCGAAGAACAGCGCAAAAGTGCTCGCCTCAAAGGCAGGGCTGCGAGCGTATCCGATTTTGAAGCCGGACAGTTTTCAGGAATTCCCGAAATCTTTCCAGCCGGGTGCCGATTCGGTTGCGAAGGCGCTTGAGCGACGCAAGGAACGCAGCGCGCGATTCCGGCTCCTTCTACCGCAGTTCACCGACGAGAACCTCGCCCAGAGCTTTCAGCAAAACTACGTGGCGCTCGTCCGAGAATTTCCCGATGTGAGGTTCCGCTTCTTCTTCCCGCCTTTCTCGGAAGCATATTTCCGATTTATCCGGAGCGACGCGCCGGAGCTCATCGCGCCGCTCATCGCCATTCGGAAAACCATTTTCGACTCAGTCGCCGCGCTGCCAAACGCGGAACTCCACGATGTCCAGAGCGACATCGCCATGATTAGCGACCTTTCGCATTACGCCGATCCGATTCATTTCGACCGCGAGTACCACCTGAAAGTGCTCGAGGCCATTCGCTCGGGAAGCCATCGCGCGAGTGCGGAGCGGCTCGATGCCTTCACGGCTTTCCTCAAATCGCGATAACCCGCCCTCTGACGAAAAGCCTGAAACCCGCCCTTGACGCCTAGCAAGTCCTCGACGAGAACTCCGAGCCCCATTCTAGAAACATGAAACTTGTCCCATTTATCGTATCAACAGTCGCCGCCGCGGCAGCGCTGATCACGGGTGTGATGTCGAGTGCCGGTCAGGGCTCGCTCGCATCCATCCAGGCGGAGAACCTTGAGCACCAAAAGAAGCTTCTCGCGCTTCAACGCGAGATGACGAAGCTCGAACAGGAAGCTCAAACCTTGAATCAGGCGATTCAGCTCAAGCAAACCGAAGCGCAGACGCAGCAGCGTGAAATCGAGGCCGGCGCATCCGTTGCGCAAAAATTCGGCCCACCAATTCTTCGCGACATCGGCTACCTCGCCGCGAAGAACAAGAACGAGAAGCTGAAGAACATTCTGGTCCGGCAGAAGCTCGATTCCTTCATCCCGACACCCGAGCAGGTGAAGCAGATCGACGAACAACTTGAAAAAGCAAAAGCACAGCAGGCAGCCGGCGGAGCCGCTCCTGCACCGGCGCCAGCTCCAACCCGCTAAACTACCATGTCCACGGAATACGTATATCCACACGAACAAGACGGCACTCCAGTGAAACAAGAAAATCCATTCATCAGCGTCCATCTGCCGGTCACTTTCCTCGCAGTCGGCCTCGCGCTTTTCTTCTCCGGCGAAAGCAAATCGACGAATCAAAAGATCGCGGAAGCGAATCTCGAAAAGGAAGGCCGCGTTTGGGCTCAGGACAACCTCAAGTGGCGCAAGGAAACCGCCGAGAAACAGCTCAAGGATCTCGGTGATGCCAAGGATCGCCTCGACAAGGCTGTCGAGGAACGCAAGGCGCTTGTCGCCCAATCGGCGTCCACGCAGGCCCAGTTTACGTCCATGATGAAGGAACTCGACGAGCTCTCACGCGGCGGAGACAAGGACGCCACACTCATCATCAGCAGTTACGGCATCAAGGTGAATGACAACGCGGCAGCAACGCCTGCGGCACCTGCCGAGAAGAAGGACGAAAAGCCGGCTGAAAAGGCTCCCGAAGGCGAAAAGCCGAAATAGCCCGACAGACAAACGAATTCAGAAACCGGCTTGGATATTTCCGTCCAAGCCGGTTTTCTTTTACACCCAATGACGGACCTTGAACCAATCGCACGAAGTATCGTGAGCCGCCTGCGTGACGCGGGCTTTACGGCTCTGTACGCCGGCGGCTGCGTCCGGGACATGCTGCTCGCGCGGATTCCGATGGATTACGACGTGGCGACCGACGCGCGACCCGAACAGGTGCAGGCGCTTTTCCCGCATACGTATGCCGTCGGCGCACATTTCGGCGTGGTCGTGGTTCATGAACGCGGTGAGGATTTTGAAGTCGCGACGTTTCGCAGCGACGGCGCCTATGTCGATGGGCGCCGGCCCACCGGAGTCGTTTTCAGTTCGCCGCAGATGGATGCCGAGCGACGCGATTTCACGATCAACGGGCTCTTCCTCGACCCGTTCGCGGAGGGACCGGCGGCAGTGATCGACTATGTGGAGGGCCGCCGGGACCTCGATGCAAAGGTCATCCGCGCAATTGGGGATCCAGTCGCCCGCTTTCGCGAGGACAAGTTGCGTTTGCTGCGCGCCGTACGATTCGGCGCGAGTCTTGGCTTCGAAATCGACCCCGCGACATGGCTGGCTGTCCGTCAACATGCATCCGACATTAAGGAAGTCAGCGCGGAGCGCATCCGCGAGGAACTCGTCCGTATATTTACCTCGCCCACTCGGCTTCGCGGTTTCGACCTGCTTGTGGAAAGCGGCCTGATGGCCGAAATCCTGCCTGAAATTACGGCGCTCAAAGGATGCGAACAGCCTCCCCAGTTTCATCCCGAAGGCGACGTCTTCGTCCACACACGTGCAATGCTCGGCCTGCTGCCGGACAAACCGTTGAGCCTGCCGCTCGTATTCGGCGTACTGTTTCACGACATCGGCAAACCCGGCACGCAGACAGTGGACGAAACGGGACGCATTCGATTCAACGGACACGACAAACTCGGGGCGCAGATGACCGCGGCGATTCTGGAGCGCCTTCGTTTCAGCAATGCGGACTCGGAGGCCATTATCAGTGCCGTCGCGAACCACATGGTTTTCAAGGACGTGAAAGGGATGCGCATCGCGAAGCTCAAACGCTTCATGGCGCGCCCCGGCTTCGACGATGAACTCGAGCTGCACCGCGTTGATTGCATGAGTTCAAACGGCATGCTGGACAATTACGATTTCCTGCGGGAACGCATCGAGTCATTCGCGAATGAACCGCTGGTGCCACCGCCGCTCATTTCGGGCAACGACCTCAAAGCACTCGGCATGAAGCCGGGACCGCACTTCAAGGAGGTCCTCGAATCCGTCGCGAACCTCCAACTCGACGGCGTAATCGGCACAAAGGAGGAGGCGCTCGAATGGGTCCAAAAGAACCGATAAGACATGACCTGCCCGAATTGCTTGCGCCGGCGGGCGGATGGGAGTGCCTGCGCTCGGCAATCGCGAACGGAGCCGACGCCGTTTACTTCGGCCTGCCGCGCTTCAACGCGAGACTCCGCGCGGATAACTTTCGCGATGATGAACTCTGCGAAGTCGTGCGCTTTTGCCATCGGCACGGCGTCAAAGCTTACGTTGCATTCAATACGCTCGTTTTCACCGGGGAGCTCGATTCGGCGGAGCAGATGCTGCGCGATTGCAGCCGGGCCGGCGTTGACGCCCTCATCGTGCAGGATTTGGGACTCGTGAAACTGGCCCGGGCAATCGTGCCCGATCTGCCGATTCACGCGAGCACCCAAATGACCATCACGTCGCCGGAAGGCGTCGCATTCGCGAAGGAGCTGGGAATCGTTCGCGCGGTGCTCGCCCGCGAATTGAGCCTGCGCGAGTTGGAGAAGTTTGACTCGGCGCTGCCGCTCGAAACCTTCGTCCACGGCGCGCTCTGCGTGGCGTATAGCGGGCAGTGTCTCACGAGCGAAAGTCTCGGCCAGCGAAGCGCAAATCGCGGCGAATGCGCGCAGGCTTGCCGAATGCCGTACGAACTGATCGTGGATGGAGCAGTTCGCGACCTTGGCGACCGGCGCTATCTGCTTTCACCGCAGGACCTCGCCGCCGTCGCGGAGATTCCGGCGCTCCTTGAACGAGGCGTGACGAGTTTCAAAATCGAAGGCCGGCTGAAATCCCCCGAATACGTCGCTGCCGTCTGCCAGGTGTATCGCAAGGCGCTCGACGCCGCGCTTGAGCACCGCGAACACACAATCTCCGCCGCGGATCGCTATCAGATGGAGATGACGTTCTCTCGCGGCTTGTTCAGCGGATGGATGCATGGCGTCGATCACCAGACACTCGTGCCCGCACGGTCCGGAAAAAAGCGCGGCCCATTCGCCGGACGCATCATTTCCGTAGGGCGCGATCACATCGAACTCGCCAGTGAGCTCGATCTGAAACCCGGCGACGGTGTGGTCTTCGATACCGGTGGCGACACCAATGCCGAGCAGGGCGGCCGTATTTACCAAATCAAAGGCGCGCGCCTTTACTTCGAGCACGGCAGGATTGATTTCACCAAACTCCGTCCCGGCAATCGCGTGTGGAAGACTGATGACCCCGCGCTAAACAAACGACTCCAGCAAAGCTACGCCGGAACAATTCCCGTCCGCCGGCGTCAGCCGATTGCTATCGTTGTTCGCGGCCGTGCGGGAGACGGCCTCACGCTCGAGAGCAATGGCATCTGCGTGAACTCCAGCATCCCGCTCCAGACAGCACGCACCGCTCCACTCACCGCGGAACGACTGCGCGAGCATCTCGGTCGTTTCGGCGACCATCCTTACGAACTCGGCGACGTGCAGCTCGCAGTCGAAGGCGATGTGATTCTGCCCATCGGCGAACTCAATCGGATGCGCCGGGAACTCGCCTTCGCGCTCGACGCAGCGATGGAGTTCAAGCGCATAGAGAACGCAGAACACTGGCACGATCTTTTGCCCGCGCGGCAGGATGATTCAGCGACGCAGCATGTTTCGCTAAGCGTCCTCATCCGCTCGGATGAGCAACTTACCGCGGCGCTCAACGCCCGCATTCCGATCATTTACGCGGATTTCGAAGACATCCGCCGCTACAAGGACGCCGTCGCGAAAGTCCGCCAGCACGGCACGGAATCGGCAATCTTCCTCGCGACACCGCGGATTCAGAAAGCCGGCGAGCAGGGCTTTTTCAAACTGATCGAATCGGCCGCACCGGACGGCGTGCTCGTTCGCAACCTTGGCGCGATCGACTACTTCACCGCATCGCCGCTTCGGCGAATCGCGGACTTCTCGCTGAATATCGCCAATCCGCTGACAGCCGCGCACTTCGCCAGCAAATGCTTCGAGCGGCTGACGATCTCCTATGATCTGAACATCGAGCAAACCCTCGCGCTGCTGAACGGAGCCACTCCGGAGCTGTTTGAACTCACGCTTCATCAGCACATGCCGATGTTTCACATGGAGCACTGCGTGTTCGCTGCATTCATGAGCAAAGGCTCGTCATTCCTCGATTGCGGGCGGCCTTGCGAAAAACACCGCGTGCATCTGCGCGACCGCGTGGGCATGAAACACCCGCTCCGCGCCGATGTCGGCTGTCGCAATACGCTGTTCAACGCAGTCGCGCAGACGGGCGCTGGGTTCTTCACCGAATTGACTGCGGCGGGCCTGCGCAGTTTCCGCATCGAGTTGCTTGAGGAGGACGAAGCCGAAACGACGAAAACCATTCTCGCCTATCAGGCACTCGCGCGCGGCGAACGCGATGGCAGCGCGCTCTGGCAGGAACTGCACGCCCGGAGCCAGCTCGGCGTCACGCACGGCACGCTCGCGGAAAAGCAGACCGTTTCGGAGGACGCCGCTCTGTCGCGGCGCTGAGTTCATCCGATGCTGGACTGGCTCACATACACCGTCCTCGCGTTCGCCGGCGCCGCCGCGGGGTTCATCGACGCCATTGCGGGCGGTGGCGGATTAATCTCGGTGCCTGCACTGCTCTGGGCGGGCCTTCCCGTGCCGGTGGCGCTAGGGACCAACAAACTCCAGTCATCGTGCGGCACCACGCTCGCGGTGATTCACTACACACGCAACGGCCTGATTCCCTGGCACGAGTTACGCGGCGCGGTGGCCATCACTTTTGTCGCAGCCGTTCTCGGCGTGCGCGCGGTGACCCACATGGACCGCGAACTTCTCGAAAAGCTCGTGCCCATCCTGCTCGTCGTCGTGGCGGTTTACACCGCTGCGAATCCCCGCCTCGGTGCGATTCACCGAAAGCCCGCGATCGGAAGAACGGCGTTCGCTTTCATCTTCGGGAGCGCGCTCGGCTTCTACGACGGCTTCTTCGGCCCGGGCACCGGTTCGTTCTGGATGCTGGCGTGTGTTCTCGCGCTCGGCCTCAATCTCCGCGATGCGACCGGCACGACCAAGGCGCTGAACCTCGCGAGCAATCTCGCGGCGCTTTCGGCGTTCGCATTCGACGGGCTTTTGCGATGGGATGCGGGCCTGGCGATGATCGCCGGTCAGCTCGTCGGTGCGCGGATTGGAAGCGGCCTCGTCGTCCGCAATGGCGCGAAAATCATCCGCCCTGTTTTCATCGCGACCGCACTGGCCCTGGCTCTCCGCCTCGCGTGGAAAGCGTTTGCGCCATAGATGGACGGGCGTCTTGAAACGACGGTCGCCGCCGTGTAGCACTGGCGCACTCATGTCAAAAATCACGAAAGCCGTCCTGCTTGCCGCAGGCAAAGGAACGCGGATGAAGGACCTCACGAACGACGTCCCGAAGCCGATGCTGCACGTCCGGGAGAAACCGATTCTCCAACACATCGTCGAAGGCCTCGCAGCGGCGGGCGTCACGGATTTCCTCATCGTCGTGGGCTACCGCGCCGAAGTTGTGAAGGAGCACTTCGGCGACGGTTCGCGCTTTGGCGTTAGCGTGCGTTACGTCACGCAAGTTGTGCAGGACGGCACCGGCCGCGTCGTCGAACTCGCGAAGGATTTCGCGGGCGCCGACCCGTTCGTCCTCAGCTACGGCGATATCCTCATCGATGCGGAGAACTACCGCAAACTCGTCGCGCTCGATTCCGCCGAGGCGCTCGTGAGCGTGAAGCACAACGAGGGCGAGATGGCGAAAGGCGGATGCGTGGTCGTGAACGAGCGCTTCGAGCTCACCGACCTCATCGAGAAACCCGCGGGCCGCGCGCCGAGTCCTTGGTATAATGCCGGCGTTTACTCGTTCCGGCCGTCGATCTTCGAATTCACAGCAAAGCTGAAGCTGTCGCCCCGCGGAGAATACGAGCTCACCGACGCGATTCGCGACCTCGCTCAAAGTGGCCGCACCGTGCGCGTCATCGAACTTACCGGGAACTGGGCCGATGTCCGCGATCCGGAAGTGCTCGCTGCTTTGAACCAATAGCCGTCACCCGTTTCCCGAAAACAAAACCGCCCGCTGCGGAAACACAGCGGGCGGTTTGAATTGATAGCGAACGATAGCCGGAGGCGCTTACGCTTCGAGCGCGTAACGGGCCTTGCCCACCTTCTTGATTGCCTTGTTCTTCTTGCCGGTCGTCGAAAACCAGATGAAGAGGTTCTTGTAATTCTTCACGCCCAGCTTCTCGGAAAGTTCCCGAACCGTAATTCCCGCTTTGCCGGCTTCCTGCAATGCCGCGACGATGCGCGCCGCGAGTTCGCCGCGTCCGCTCAGCGGGCGGGTGCTGCGCTTGCGTCCATTCGCGCGCGGCTTCTTCTTTGCAACGGGAGCCACCAGCTCCGATTCCGGCAGCGCGCCTTCGAGGCGGTAGCGGGCTTCGCCGATCTTCTTGATCGCGCTGATCCGCTTGCCCGATGTCTGGAACCACGAGTGAATGTTTGTGGACTTCACGCCCAGCGTTGCGGCGAGTTCCTTCACCTTCACGCCCGCGCTGCCGGCAGCCGTGAGCGCGCGGAGGATCTGCACTTTCAGCGCGCCGCGGGCCGAACGGCCGGACGCTGTGCGTGGGACAATCGCGGCACTGGTCGCTGCGCCGCGGACGAAGCCATCGCCGTCAAAGAGTTCGTCTTTGATTTCGGAAAGCCGGACGAGGATTCCGTCGAGCTGCGTCTGGAGCTCCGCACGCTTTTCTTCGAGGGACATCGCTTCTTTGTATAGGTTGATACGGTCTTTATTCATGAGGCGTTTTGGTTTATGCAGATAGGCAGCCTTCGCAAGGGGTATTTTGATAGGAGGCCCCGCTTTTTGGTTACGGAATTCTTATGCAATACCAATGCGCTCCTGCCTGAATTCCGCCGAATTCGATAGCGGATCCAACTGCGAAACAAGGTCTGCTTAACTCTCAGTTATTGGCTTTCCGCGCACCAGCCGAAGCCAAAACAGGCGCGTCCGCACACATTCCCTTGCCCGCAGCATCGAGGTATGTTGAAAGCAGGAAAATCGCGGTTGGCCAAAAAAAAGTTGCCCTATCTGGGCAGCGCGCTAGTTTTCGCGCCCATTTCTATGGCTGATCAAGCGAACAAATATCCTGAAAACGTACCCGGCAAATTCTACGTCGATGACCAATGCATCGATTGCGATCTCTGCCGCGAAACCGCACCCGCAAACTTCAAGCGCAACGACGACGGTGGCCACAGCTACCTCTACAAGCAGCCCGAGAGCGACGCCGAGGCGGCTCTGTGCAAGGAAGCCATGGAAGGCTGCCCGGTCGAAGCGATCGGCAACGACGGCGAATAGTCGGTCCATCCCACTTTAATCGCGACCTCCATCCGGCAACGGGTGGAGGTTGTTTTTTTGGGGGAAAGAGCGACCCGAAAATGACAAAGTCTATTTTTCCGATAGACAATACCGCTTATTCGGATATTCACCCACGTCTCACTCTCGCTATGCAAGCTTCCATCGATCAAACCCGTCGCCTCCGCGTCGTATTCGTCGGTCATGTGGACCACGGAAAATCCACACTCATCGGCCGCATCTTTTACGACACGAAATCGCTCCCGGATGGGAAGGTCGAGCAGATCCAGGCGGCGTGCAAAGAAGAGGGCATGGAGTTCGAGTATGCATTCCTTCTCGACGCCCTTCTCGAAGAGCAGGCGCAGAACATCACCATTGATACGACGCAGATTCAGTTCCGCACGGCGAAGCGTCCTTACGTGATCATTGATGCCCCCGGTCACAAGGAATTCCTGAAAAACATGATCACCGGCGCTGCAAGCGCGGACGCTGCGGTGTTGCTCATCGCTGCAAATGAGGGAATTCGGGAGCAATCGAAACGCCATGGCTACCTCCTCTCGCTGCTCGGAATCCGGCAGGTCGTTGTAGCAGTAAACAAAATGGATCTCGTGGATTACCGGCAGGATGTTTTCGAGCAGGTCGTGAAAGACTACACGGCCTTCCTGAAGGAAATCGGGATGGAAGCCCGGACGTTTGTGCCAATCAGCGCGAGAGGCGGATTCAATGTGGCGAATGCGGCCCGGAGCGAAATGCCGTGGTACACCGGTCCGTCCATCACGGACATGCTGGACAGCTTCGAACTGCCGAAGACGCTCACCGATCTCCCGCTGCGCTTCCCGGTGCAGGACGTCTATCGTTTTGATGACCGCCGCATCATCGCGGGCCGAATCGAAGCAGGTTCGCTAAAAGTGGGAGACACGCTGCTTTTTTCACCCGGCAACAAGACGGGCGTAATCAAGAGCATCGAAGTTTGGAATGCCCCCTCGAAGACCAGCGCACGCGCGGGCGAAAGCGTCGGCATCACGCTCACGGAACAGATCTTCGTTGAACGGGGTCATGTGGCGTCGCACCAGAGCGAGTCTCCGATTGAATCGAATCGCTTCAAAGCGCGGCTGTTCTGGATGGGAAAAACGAACCTTGCAGTCGGGCAGCGCACGAAACTCAAGCTCACCACACAGGAACTCGATGCTGAGATCGTGAGCATTGAGCGAATCATCGATGCATCGACACTCGAAACCATCTCCGGCGAGCGCGGCTACATCGCCCGCAACGACGTCGCAGAGGTCACTATCCAGGTCCGCGGAGCGCTTGCTTTTGACAATGCCGACCGCAACGCGCTTCTCGGCCGCTTCGTCCTGCTCGAAGGCAGGCAGGTTGGCGGTGGTGGGATTATCTTCGACGGAAAGTATGTGGATCGGACCCAGCCCAAATCCGCGAATATTTTCTGGAGCGAAGGGACAGTCACGCCAGCGCAACGCTTCGCCCGCAACGGACACAAAGGCGCAGTCATCTGGCTCACTGGCCTCAGCGGTGCCGGCAAGAGCACCATCGCAGCCGCACTCGATCGCGAGCTTTTCAACCTCGGTATCCAGACCTACATCCTCGATGGCGACAACATCCGCCACGGCCTCAACAGCAACCTCGGTTTCTCGCCGGAGGATCGGGTCGAGAACATCCGCCGCGTCGCCGAAACCGCGAAGCTCCTCGCGGACGCCGGAATCGTCGTCATCACCGCGTTCATTTCTCCTTACCAAAATGATCGCCGTCGCGCCCGTGCGATCGCATGCGAAGCGGGGCTGGAATTCTTTGAAATCCACGTCGCTGCACCGCTTGAGGTCTGCGAACAGCGCGACACAAAGGGCCTCTACAAACGGGCCCGTTCCGGCGAGATTCAGGACTTTACCGGAATCGGCGCACCCTACGAGGCTCCCGACAACCCCGAAGTGCGTGTGGCGACCGATAAGCTGAATCTCCAGGAAAGCGTCGCGCACATCCTCGAGTTTCTCCGCCCGCGTATCCGCGTCGAGCAGGATTTCGAGATCTAGCCACGAGCGGCGTTCGACAATCCGCGATGTGGAGAAACATCGGCGGCGCGTGCATTCCGGCGATTCACAATCGGCTCGTGCTCGATCAGCCTGTCCGCGTATCTACCTGCCATGAAACGCGTCAAACATATCGCATTCTTCCAATTCAAGGACACCTGCACCGCGGAGGACATCGCCGATGTCTGGCGGATCATGGAGGACCTTCCACGGAAAATTCCCGGCATTCTGAATCTCACCTGGGGTGTGAACACGAGCACCGAAGGGCTTAGCGAGGGCTTCACGCACAGTTTCGTGATGCTGTTCGAAAATGCCGCTGCACGCGACGCGTATCTCCCGCATCCCGTCCATCAGGAAGCCGTCCGCCTTGTCGTTCCAAGACTCGCCCGCGTCGTCGTGTGCGACCACGAGTGCGATTGACCTCCAGTATCGAAGCTGCTCGTCTCACGCCATGTCTGCAGATCAACTCCAAATCGAAATCATCACCGTCGGCACAGGCGCTACGCCGAAGCGCGGCGATCGCGTGACCGTCCATTACACAGGCTGGTTCACCAACGGCGAAAAATTCGACAGCTCAGTGGACCGTCGCGACCCGTTTCAGTTCATTCTCGGCGCGGGACAGGTCATCCGCGGATGGGATCTGGGAGTTGCGCAAATGAAGCTCGGCGAAAAAGTGAAGCTCACCATCCCGCCGCAACTCGGCTACGGCGTCCAAGGCTACCCGGGGGCGATTCCGCCGAACTCGACGCTGGTGTTCGAGGTCGAATTACTCGCGATCAACTGAGCCAACTCCGGTTCTTTTCAGCCCCATAGATCGAGTTGCTCCGCTGCCGCGGCGGGATGCAAATCACGCGGGCCCGGCAGGCGCAGTTCCACTCCGAGTTTTGCGGCGATTCGCCGCGCTGTCTCGGGCGAGTATCCTTCATAATGATTGTTTGCGAAGACCATCACCCGCTTGAGTTCCGTAGCCGTCTGCCGGATTTTCGCAGCCCAGTTTTCCATTGCCGCATCCCGGCTCCACTGGATTCGGTTGTAGTGGTGAACGAGGCTGCCATCGGGACGATACTTCGTCGATGAATCCCCCATCAGCCGCAGCACGGCAAAATCCGCCGTCTGCGGATGAAAATCGAATGCCGCGGCACCTGCGTCCTTCAGCGGAGACAGATCGTTCCAGCACCAGCAAATCCGGCGCTCTTCGAGCAGATGAACTATTCGCGGGAAGTGCCATTCATGATTGCGGAACTCAACGGCCCATGGCCAACCGGCGGGCAACGCATGCACAAACTCACGCAAAGCATGCTCGTCGCGCTTGGGCGACACGAACGGCGGCAGTTGAATCAGCACGCACCCGAGCTTAGGTGCAAGCGGCTCTATTCCGTCGAGAAACTGCGCGAGCAATTCATCGCATTCGCGGAGCTTCCGCTCGTGCGTAATCTCCCGCGGCATTTTGCAAGAGAACCGGAAATGCCCGGGCGTTACGTCGGCCCAATGCTGCGATACGGACTTCGTCGGGATGTGATAAAACGTCGAATCCACCTCCACGGCTGAAAGGAAACGCGCATAGTATTCGAGCCGTCCCGATGCCGGAAGATGCGGCGGGTAAAAGACACCGCGCCAGTCATCGTGCGTCCATGCACACGTTCCAAATGCGATGGGAATGGCGGGATTCATCAAGAATTCAGCTTCAGCATGCGCGCGACGAAAATCGTCCGCGCATAAAACGCGTAAGTGCGCTCGCCCTTTCCGGTGCCTTTTGTGCGCGGCTGCACGAGATTTCCCATCCAGCCATTGAGACCTGCCACCCCTTCATCCTTCAATGTCTTCCGCACGAGTTCGTAGTCCGCCTGAACCTGTTTGAAAGTGTCTGCGTCACCGAGATCGAAGCCGCCGACCTTTAGCAGAATCGAGGAATCATCCTGTTCGTTTTCAAAGACGCGCGCACAAATCAGAAGCGCCCGCAATTTCTCCAAAAGATGACTGTGCTCGAAGGGTGTCTCTGCGACGTTCTTCGGCTCGATCATCGTCATCGCCATCGTTTCCTTGACGCTCCATCGTCCGAAGCTGTCCTTCACCACCGGGACGACTTTCAGTTCGAAAGTCCCGAAATCCGCCTCCTGCTTCGAATCCTGCGGGTGCCCGAGCAGTCGCTCCACAACCATCCCCGCCCATCCTTTATTCTTCTTCCCGTTCTTCCAAACCGTAACGCCCTGCTCGTCGGCAATCTTCCTCAGGTCTTTGCCAATGGATGGCCGCAATCGCTCAATCGCGTCAGCGCGTGTCATGTCGGAGCAAGTGACACAGAACTCATCAGCGCGAAAGGAGAAAGAAAACAGTCACGACAAGGAACTCAGAATGAAGATCGCGACCGCGATTCCGATGCCAATCACGGCCCAATCCCACGCAATTGCAATCAACCCCAGCGCAACTGCAGCGGCCGCGAGTCGGGAACGCGAAAAACGGGTCCAAGCCAGCGTACCCAGCCCGACAGCAAAAACCCCGATACCAATATACACCAATTGATAGGGGTGCTTCGCTTTCGGCACGGCCCGTTCATCCTGCTCAGGCGAAACCTTCTTCGTCAGGATCGATTTCGCGGCTTCCCAAAATGCTTCCTTCTTGGAAACCGGCTCCTTCTTTGGAGGTTCGATAAAGCTCAGCTCAAACGCCGCCATTGCCACGGCGATGAAACCGAGCGTAAACGCAATCTCGACCAGCCAGTTAACCCGCCGCCCGAATTTGCGCTCTCCATCAAGGTGGCTCGAACTCATCGCTCACGTTACTTCACCAGCGACTTTGCCATCTCCATTTCCGCGGCCGGGACGTGGTATTTGTGGCAATCGAGGCAATCCGCAAAGACGCCGCCTTCCTTCCGCTGTTGCTTCGCGATTTTCGGGTTCGCCTTTCCGAATGTCGGAGCGATTTTCAGCAGCGGGTCGACCTCAACAGCAGCATAATCACGCGGGCGGTGACACTCGGCGCAACTCTTCTGCGCCGGAAGCAGGATATCGCCGGTTTCCTTGCTTTTCTTCGCCGCACCGTGGCACTCCGTGCATGCGATGTGCGTGTGAGCGCCGTGGGAAAATGGACCACGCGTCAGCCATTGATCCGGAATTTTCGGGTCAACGATATCCGGCGACGGCTTGCCATCCTTCACGTCGTGACACTTCGCGCAGGCCGGCAACGTCTGACCCTTGTCGTTTCCGGTGGCTTTCGGCTCCCCCTCAAAGAAGACTTTGTTCACCGCGCCATCCATGCCACCGGGCCAGCGTGCGAGAATTTCCGCACCGCGTTGCTGCACAAATGCGTTGAGCGCCACGCCATCGAGACCTTTCACATTCTCCTTTGCCCACTGCGCCCATCGGTCGTTGAGGGCATTGAGAAAATCCCGGATATGGGTCGGGCTCCCGTGCGGGAGATAAAAACCGGGGAGTTTCGGGTCGATGCCAAGGCTGTGGCATTGCTGGCAGTGTTGCTCGTATTTGATCCGCTGGATTCCCACACCGTCGGCATCCGGTTTGTGGCAGTCGGCGCAATCCAGCTTCTTCCCGTTCACGGCCGGGATATCGTCCGCGAAATGCCGCGCGTGGTTGAACTTGATCGCCGCGTTGTCCTTCGCGCCCTGCGCCTCATACAAGAACGATGGATGCCCGTCCTGGAATCCCCGGATAATCGCAGGCTTCGCTCCCGCAGTGGCCGCCGGAATCCACTGGACCAAATCGCCTCCATTTGCGCGGACGTTCTGGCTGTGGGCGGCGGCAACTTTTCCGTCGTAAGGCGAGCGCTTTAGCGAATCCGCCATCATCTTCTCATTACTGTGGCACTCGATACAGACGTTGCTTTTCGGAAGCGCCATCTTCTGGGAACCTACGTGCTCCTTGTGGCAGGTGGAACACGCACTGGACGCTACTACGCTCAGTTCACGTGTGGTCTCGCGGAACATCATCGCCTTGGTCCCGGGTTGATGCAGCGCCATTCCGTCGTGGCATTTGAGGCATGCGTTATCGATGTTTGTGAGGTTCATCGACGCGAGAGCCGCATGCGCAGCCTGCGCAAGTTTCGCCTTGTCCGCCACGGTCGCTTTCACTTCGGCAAGTTCCTTCATCGCACGCTCACCGGAGGCTTTGAGGCGTTCAGTCAAAGGAGTCGTTTTGTCCAGGAGAGCCCGCTTGGCATGGTCCACTGGGAGCATGGAAAAAACGTCCGTCGTCGCGCCTTCATGGCAGACCTCGCAGCGGTCCGTGAATTTCGCGTGATTGGAGGAAATCGGGCCGGTGTTGAAAAACTCGTTTGAACCGCCGAAGTGCTTGAATCCAAGCGCCCAGACAAGCCCACCCACTACCGCGAGCACACTGAGCCAGAAACGCCACCGGCGCAGATAATGCCCGGCTTTGTAGTACGTAAGGTTGTCCTTGTACTTCTGCGCGATTTGCTTTTGCGTGTTCTCAGGCATGGCGGTTACGGATTCACGATAAACAGGCGCACGGCCACAATCGCGTGCCACAGGGTCAGGATGATCAGCAGCAAAGAAATCGGCACGTGAATGAGCAGCCAGCCATGCAGCCAGTGCTGGAGCTTTGTTTGCAAATCGGTGCGGCGGCGCTCGTCGCAGCAGCCCTGCAATTCCTCTACCCGCGGCAGCCATTTCGGGGTGACGTTCAATTTCAAAAGGCGAAAGGCTTCATCGCTATTGCGTTGCTTGCCGAGGCGGTGCTTCTCGCCGCGCTTCATACCGAGATAGCTGAGGGCATCGTGCTCCAGGAATTCGCGGATGGCTTCCACGCTGTCCTTGTCCTCGGGCTTGATGACGACGGCTTTCGGATCGGGCTTCTCGCCTTCCTTCAACACGGTAGGTGTGCAGTCTTTCATGAGCGTCTCCGCGAGATCGACCGCACGTTTTCGGATGTGGGGGATTTGCTCAAAGACCAATTCGCGCGGCAGTCGTTCCTTTAGCAAAACAGGAATGACGTTCTGCATCGCGATACCGAAAAACCCCGTGCCCATGACGATGAAATACAGCCACATGATGACCGATGTGTGCGGGCTGCCCATCGCAAACCCGCTGTGAAACAGCACAAGCGGGATGGTGAAAATCGTGAACCACACATGCGCCTTGAGCCACAACTCCACGCGGCCAATCCGCCAAAGCCGCTTCTTTTTCCGCACGCCGAGCGCGGCGGCGAAGAGGAATATGAGGAAGGCAAGAGTGCCAAATAGCAGTCCGACGCGGGTGCCGCCAAAGGTGTTCTTCTGCGGCCCCGAGTCCTTGAGGATTTCAGGAAGCTCAAACGCGAACGGAAGCGAAGCCGGATGAAAGCGCGCAATGTAAAGCAGCGCCGCCGCTGCCGTGGCGAGCAGTGTCACGATGAACCACGAGATATGTGTGCGGTTGATTACCATGTCGGTGAAAGGTCAGTGCGTCGTCCTTGACTGCTTCTGGAAGCTCCAACCGCTCTCCTTGTCTTGAGAGGCAAAGAACTTTGCAGGGTCCACACGCTTGGCGGCGTCGTGCGGGCAGGCATAGACGCAACTCGGGACGCTGAGGTCGGTGCAAAGGTCGCAGGTGGTCGCCTTGGTCACGCTCACTTTCTTTTTCACCATCTTCTTCGGCGGAGCAGGTGCGGCGGGAGCGGGCGCTGGCGCAGGAGCGGGTTTCGCGGCAGCGGTCGCTGCTGCTGGCGGTGCCGGCGCGGGCTTCGCAACCGCTGCTGCTTCGGCTGGTACTGGTGGTGCGGCTTTGGCTGCAGCCGGCACTTCAACCGGCTGTGCGGATGCAGCGGGTTTTGGTTCGGCGGGTTGAGTCGCTGGTTTCGCAGAAGCGGCAGCGGGCTTGGGAGCGGCGGCGGCGGGTGATGCGGGCTTTGGCGTTTCGGCAGGGACTTCCTTCATCACCTCGAACGGGTGCATGTTGATGTTTCCGTACGGACAAAGCTCCGCGCATTTCGTGCAGCCGATGCACCAGTCTTCGATGATAATTTCGAGCGACTCCTTGCGCCGGATGCTGCCAACCGGACACTGCGTCATGCACAACGGATCGCGGCACGAGCGGCACGCCGTCGGCACCATGAAATGATCGTAGCGCAATCCATCGCGGATGAGCCGCGTGACGCCATCGTGCGCATCGGCACAGGCGTTTACACAGGCATCGCAGCGCGTGCAATGGTCGAGGTCGATCAGCAGAAGATTCTGCGCTTCGTAGAGACCCTGGTTGAGGAAATCGTCGAGTTGCAAACCCGGCGGCGGCCTGCGGTCGGCGGCGGCGGCGATGCGAGCTTCGGCGATCTTCATCAGCGAATCGCGCACGGTGGGCGCTTTCTCAAGCATCATGCTGAAGTCTGCGGCGTTGATCTTCACGAGGTCCACCGCATCAAGCGCAGTGCAGGTCGCATTGCGCGGCTGCTCTCTCAAAAGGCCAATCTCGCCGAAGAACTCGCCGCGCTTGAGATACGTACGCACCATCTCGCCGCCGGGCATGGACTGCGAGACTTTCACCAGCCCGCTGCGGATGAGGTAAAAAGCATCCGCCGCGTCGCCCTGCTTGCAAATCACCTGTCCTTTTCCACAACTCACCAATTCCGCGTGGTCGCGCAGATAGCCGAGAAGTTCATCGCCCAACGTGGCGAAAAGCGGAACGGAACTGAGGTGGTTGGAAAGCGAGCGGGCGCGATACTTTTCATCCATCGCCTTCTTGAAGCTCGTGCCCTTGAACGTCGGCGCTTTGACCTTCGTGCTCGCCTTCGTATCCGCATCCACGTCGCGAGTGCCGAGCAGCATGTCGAGGACGACGCGCAGCATCTCCACCATCACGCAATCGCCCTTCGCCCGCACCGTCGCCGAGCGCGGCTGGAAGGTGCGACAGGTCATCTCTCCGAAAAGATCGCCCGCGCCGAGCGTGGCGAGCGGCTTGATCTTCGGGAGGTCCACATCCGCATCAATGGCGATGTAGCCATGCTGGTCCGCCGTGCTGGAAGCGCCGCTGCCAAAAAGGCCCGTCACTTTTTTGAAAAAGCTGAAGATACCCTTTCCGCCGCGCGCGCTCTGGACCTTGGCCAGCGGGTTCTCAATGTAAATATCCACATCACCCTCAACGATGTAAAAAGCCGTGGAACCGAACTCGCCCTCTTCGCAAACAATATCACCCGCGGAGAACTTCCGAAGCACTGCCGCGCCCAGCGCATAATTCTTGAGCAGCCCCATCGATACCTCTCCCAGTGCCGGGAGATGCTTGAGCATTTCCTCAATACTGAGGGGTTCACCGGTGGTGAGTTTTTCGGGCGCGTCCATGTGCGATGCCGTCTATATCCAATTCGCGACCGAAAAGGAAAGCCTCACTTTCCTATGCAGAAGGATGAAAAAATCACCCCCAGCAACTCCTCCGTGTCCGGCCTTCCGACCACATCACCAACGGCATTCATGGAAGCCCGCAAGTCTTCAGCAACGAACTCCGGCGATAATCCATCCGCAAACGCCTTTTGCGCTGCGATCATTGCAGCCTTCGCCTTCTCGAGGCACTCCTGATGGCGCGCATTGATCGCCACGCTCCAGCTTCCGCGATCCGCACCGCCGGTGGCTGCTAGTTGGATTGCATCCTCCAGCGCCGCGATGCCCGTGTTGTTCAAGCAGGAAATCGGCACAGCATCCGCGGCGATACTCCACCCGCCGTGAATACCCAGATCGCTCTTGTTTAAAACACGAAGCACTTTCGCACTCCCTGCATCCACCGCGGACGTCGGAGCCTGACTCGCGTCAAAGAGATGCAGCACGAGATCTGCGCGATCCAGGGCGCGCCGCGTGCGCTCGATGCCTTCAAGCTCGATTTCATCATCCGTTTCGCGAACGCCGGCGGTGTCCATCAAGCGCACCGGAATACCCCGCAGATTCACAGTCTCCTCCAGAACATCGCGGGTCGTTCCCGGCCGCGCATTCACGATGGCGCGCTCGTAGCCGAGGAGCAGGTTCAGCAACGACGATTTGCCCACGTTGGGCTCGCCATAAATCACCGTGCGCAGGCCCTCGCGCACCACACGACCACGCCCCGCGGTTGCGAGCAGCGCGTCCATCTCCGCGGAGGCGGACGCCATGCGCGCGCTCATCGCGGCACCGGTGTCGGGCGAAATATCTTCGTCGGGAAAATCGATATACGCCTCCACGTGCGCGAGGATTTCGAGCACCTGCTGGCGCAACGCACGGATGCGCGTACCGAGGCGCCCTTCGAGTTGCTCGGCTGCCGCACCGAGAGCCAGTTCGGTCTGCGCGCAAATAAGATCCATCACCGCCTCGGCCTGCGTGAGATCGAGCTTTCCGTGGAGATACGCGCGTTTCGTAAACTCACCTGGTTCCGCACTCCGCGCGCCCCGCCGCAGCAACGCGGACAGTATCCGCCTCGAAACCAAAACGCCGCCATGACACGCGATCTCGACCATGTCCTCGCCCGTATAGCTGGCCGGCGCGCGGAACACCGTAAGCAGCACATCGTCGAGCTTCGCGCCGTCCTCCACCACGCGGCCAAACTCCGCATGGCGCGCGGGCAGCGTGGCCACAGGACGCCGTCCGGCCCAAAGTGAACCCGAGATCTCGATTGCAAGCGGCCCGCTGATGCGGATGAGCGCAATTGCGGCCTCCATTGGCGCGGTGCTGATCGCCGCGATGGTGTCCGCGCTATTCATCGCCGACCACGTTCAGCGCGGCTGCGATATATGCCATGATTTTCCCCTGCTCTCCGCCATCGAGCCCCGCGCGACGCGCCATCCCTCCGACCGTGCGCTCCCATCCCGAGTATCCGCGCGAGCTCAGCATTTCCAGATCGTGACACTCGGTGCACCGGTTCACGTAAAGCTCGCGTCCCTCGGCCAGCGTCTTCTCGGGCGCGGACGCCTTTGCCTTCGCCAGAAAGGCTGCATTCACGGGCGGCGATGTGCGCTCCTCAAATTGCGCCTGCATCTGCTGCTTGAGCACACGGAGTGCGGGATGATCGCTGCACAACTTCAGCCCGTCCTCCAGCGCGGACAACGCATGGATCACACCCTTCTGCCCTCGCGTGCGGAACGAATCCGCGGTCTTGTGCAGATAATCCGCCTCCTCCATGTCCTTCTTCACCTTCGCCTGAAATGCCACGAGTTCGATCCGGTTTGGCTCGGCCTTCAGTCCCTCTTCGATCAAAGCCGTGGCCTCGATCAGCTTGTGCTGCCCGATGCTCTGGCGTGCGCGCGCGACGGCCTTCTGTGCGGTCGCCGCACGCGGGACGAGCGTGGCGCGATCGAGCTTCGTCGCTGGAATTCCCGTCGCTGCGGCGCCGAGCACCGCTGCGGCCAGGCGATCCGTTCCTTCATCCACGGCGACTGCGAGCGACACACGCCCGGTCGTGTTCAACTGCTCCGCCATTTCGCGCAAGGTCTGCAATGTCGTCACAAATCCCTTTTGCGCCACCGCTGTCCGCGCGGGATCAGCGGCGAGTGAGCGCACGGTATTGCCCGCGGTAAGCGCGCCTTGAACGCGCGTGAGGATTGCTGCGGCGAGTTGCTTCTGCGCGGCGTCGGCACCGGCGCGGGTCCACAGCTTGCGCGCATCGTCCCAGCGTTGTTCACGAAATGCCTCCGCCCCCGCCATGATGTCCGTCCATCCGTCCGGCGTCACGGGCTCCACGGCGTCGGCGGGGATGGTCGCAGCCACGACGCTTCCGTCCTCTTTCGTGTATGACACGAACACATTCGCGGTGTCCGTCTTCAAAACGGAAAACTCCTGCCCCTTCGACGCCTGTTGAAAGCGCTTTCCGTTCAGCATCAGCGTTTCGCCGTGCTTCAGTTTCACCACATCGCCTCGCACCAGCGGCGCCGCGTTTGCGCCCGCGCACGACCACGCCAGCGCGCACATCACCGGCATCCATTTTGAGAAAAAATTCGATTTCATAAAAACTCCACGCCCTACTTCAAAGGCCGCGCAACAAGGATCCCCGCGTGCTTTTTAAAACGCGCGAGGTAATCGCTCAGTCGCGCATCGATTACCACACGCCCAAAGCCCGATGGATGGCTCGCGTGCATAAAGTGCAGCATACCGTCCCGGCGGATTGCCATTCCGACATGTGACGTCCCGAACTTATCACCGTCGCGGCTGATGATCCCGATGATATCCCCCGTTTGCAGCCGCGCCTCGATATCCGGCACGCGCTCCTTCGGGATCATATACAGCGGCCTTCGGCGCAACCCCGCCTCCAACTCCGCGATGCCCGCGCGATTGTCCGCGCTATTCGCCATGTAGCGGTAGTTCCGGTAATTCGTCGTCATCTCCGTCGCCGAGTTCCCCACCGCGATGGCACCCAGACTCCGCGTCAAATCCTTCACCCATCCGCGCCGGTCATTGTCCTTCGCCCAGTCCTCGAGATAATGCAGACGAGAAAGATACGTCCCATCGCACTTCCCGCCCCAGTACCGATCCTGCTCGATAAAATACAACAGCGTCTCCGGCGTCCACTTCTCCACCGGCAGCTCCGCCATCCGCGCCAGCGCCAGCGCCGTCTCGAAGAACGTCCAGCAATCCATTCCGACAAAATTCACCGACGGAGCCTCGATGACATCATCGATTTCCAGCGTGTAATTTTTATACGGCGTCCCCAGCAAAATCTGCCCGAACCACGCCGCACGCTCCCCAATCGGCACCGCGCGCGCACGCTCCGCCATCGGCTTCACCTTCCGGATAATCGTCTCAAATCGATCCTGCCCTTTGAACACCGTCCCAAACGGCAGCGCGCGCTGCCCGAAGGCCGACACCGCCATCGCGAGAAAAAGAATGAACGCCCTGAGCATGCGCTGTGAGATACCGCAGAACGCGGAAAATTCAAAACCAAACACCAACCGCCCGGCCCTTTATCACTCCGCCTTCAGCCGGATGCGCCGGTATTCCATCGTCCCGCGGTCCGCCTCCAGCCCGATCGGCCCCGTAGCAGGCAACTTCAGCGCCGCCTCCAGCACCTCGCCGTTGCACGTGCAATGCGCCACACCGTCCTTCACCACGACTACGATCTGGTTCCAGTCCTGCGGCTTGTAAGCCTTCAATTCCTTGTAAGGCCCCGCCACCAAATAATCCCGGCACTGGAGCTGCGGCTTGCGGATAAAAATCCCGCTGTCCGCATTAACCGAAGCCCGGAACTCCAGCCGCAACTCGAAATTCGTCGGAAACTCTTTCGTCGTCCACAACTGCCGCAAATGTGGCCCCTTCGCCTTATCTTCCGGATTCACCACCAGCACCCCATCCTTGGCCGAATACCGGCCGTCCGACGACTCCGTCTTCCCATCGAAAACCTCCTTCGCGTTATACGACCACCCCGTCAAATCCTTCCCATTAAACAACGACACGAACCCGGGCTCCAAAGCGGACTCGTCGGCACGAAGACCGGAAAATGAAACAATCAGGGCGGCGGCAATAAACGTTCTGCGGTTCATAGGCCGCGCACCATGCGTCCCGTCGTCCGAATTGACACGTCTTTTCTGCGCCCCGGAGCACACCGCAGACAACCCCAATTTGAATACTCAAGGTGGCATAACCATTACTGGAAAGTCGTCCGCTCTGGCGACGCCAAACCGCCGCCCTTGCAAACAAAACATAAAAGATAAACAGAAATAATACCGTAATGAAACAAAGACTAACCTCATCGAACAGCGGCTTTACGCTTGTCGAAATCATGATTGTGGTTGCGATTATCGCCCTCCTGGCCGCCATCGCAGTCCCCAACTTCCTGCGCAGCCGCCGCCGCTCCCAGGCCACGCAAATCCTCCAGGATATGCGCCTCATTGACGCTGCCGTGGACCAGTACGCCATCGAAACGAACAAACCGCCGGAGTTCCTCGCCAACTGGTCAGACATCCAACAATACATCAAATCCGGCTCCCGCCTCCACACCAGCGGATGCAACGACATCCTCGGAAACGTTTTCGGGTCGGAGCGTGCCGACGGCTCCGGCCAGGTCCCGTCGCAATTCTACGTCGACGGAGTCGTCCACTTCCAGCAAGCCACCTACAACGCACTCTCGAGCGTGGCACCGATGGGATTCTGGTCGCCATTCCGCGTCCACTAAACCCTGCTACAGCCTGTTTCAATCCACGCCCGGTCTTTCGCACGAGAGGCCGGGCGCCTCCATTTCGTGCTCCATCCCAGTGCTTGCGATGCGTCGCCGCCGCCGTTAGCGTCCGCCCCCTTTTATCACTATGAGCCAGCAGCAAAACGCCATTTCACCACGCCGCAACGAAGACTTCCCGGAGTGGTATCAGCAAGTCGTCAAGGCCGCGGACCTCGCGGAAAATTCCGATGTCCGCGGGTGCATGGTGATCAAGCCGTGGGGCTACGGCATCTGGGAGGCGATGCAGCGCGGGCTCGATGGTCTCTTCAAGGCCACGGGGCATAAAAACGCTTACTTCCCGCTTTTCATCCCGCTCTCCTACATGGCGAAGGAGGCCGAGCACGTGGATGGCTTCGCAAAGGAATGCGCGGTCGTGACGCATCACCGCCTCGAGGCCGACGGCAAGGGCGGGCTGCGTCCTGCGCCGAGTGCCGAGCTCACCGAGCCGCTCATCGTGCGGCCCACGAGCGAGACGATTATCGGCGCGACGTATGCGAAGTGGGTGCAGAGCTATCGCGACCTCCCCATTTTGATCAACCAGTGGGCAAACGTCGTCCGCTGGGAAATGCGTCCGCGCGTCTTCCTGCGCACGGCGGAATTTTTGTGGCAGGAGGGACACACCGCGCACGAGACGAGCGCCGAGGCCGTCGCCGAGACGGAGCAGATGCTGCGCGTCTATGAGCAGTTTGCCCGCGAATGGCTGGCGCTGCCCGTCTTCACCGGCGAGAAGAGCGCGGGCGAGCGTTTCCCCGGCGCGGTGAATACGCTGTGCATCGAGGCCATGGTGCAGGACCGCAAGGCCATCCAGGCCGGAACTTCGCACTTCCTCGGACAGAATTTCGCAAAGGCCAGCGGCATCCAGTTTGTCTCGCGCGAAAACAAGCAGGAGTTTGCGTGGACGACCTCATGGGGCGTCAGCACGCGCCTCATCGGCACGGTCATCATGGCCCATGCCGACGACGACGGAGTCATCCTCCCGCCCCGCGTCGCGCCTTCGCAAATCGTCATCGTCCCCGTCGCGCCAAAGCCCGAGACGCGCGACGCCGTGTTCGCCGCGTGCGAGGATCTCGCCGCGAAACTCCGCGCCTCCACCTACGGCGGCGAAGCCATCCGCGTGGAGGTGGACAAGCGCGACATCGGCGGCGGCGAAAAGAGCTGGGGCTGGATCAAGCGCGGCGTTCCCGTCCGCGTGGAAATCGGACCGCGCGATTTGGAAAAAGGCACCGTCGCCGTCGCGCGCCGCGACCGCGGGCACAAGGAAAAGACCTTCCCCACCGCCGCGGAGTTCGTCGCCGGCATCGGCGCCACGCTTCAGGAAATCCACGACACCCTGCTCGCCCGCGCCACTACGCTGCGCGACACGCACACGGTGAAAATCAACTCGAAGGAGGAATTCATCGCCTTCTTCACGCCCAAGAACAAAGACAAGGCCGAGATCCACGGCGGCTTCGCGTTCGCCCATTGGGACGGCACGCCCGAAGTCGAGGCCGAGATCAAGGAAGCGCTCAAAGTCACCATCCGCTGCATCCCGTTCGACTCCCCGGAGGAGGACGGCCAGTGCGTCTGGAGCGGCCGCCCGAGCCGCAAACGCGTGCTCTTCGCAAAGAGCTACTAGATCCGCCGCGCCCGCCGCGCCGCAATCATGTTCATCGCCGCACCCGCCGCCAGCGCCAAAAGCAGCAGCGCACCGGTAAGCATTCCGGAAAGCTCCCGGGATATGCTGGAGATGGAGAGGATGCGCGACAGACCGTTTGAGAGAATCGCCACCGCTGCGACACCGAGCAGCGTGCCGTGTATACTCCCCACGCCGCCGAAGATGCTCGTGCCGCCGAGCACCACGGCTGTGATTGCCGCAAGCTCGTAGCCGACGCCCGCATTGGCCCGCGCCTCCGTAACGCGAGATACAAAAATCACCGCCGCCAGCCCCGCAACGGCACCCGCCATCGTATAAGCCGCGGCAACGCGCCGCTCCACCGGGATTCCAGCAAAGCGCGCGCCCTCCGGCGAAAACCCAATCGCACGAACGGATCTTCCGAACGTCGTGCGGTGCACCAGAAATCCGATCCCCGCCGCCATCACCATAAACACCCACGCCTGTACCGGCACTCCAAGGATAAAACCGTTGCCGAGCGTCAGGAAGTTCTCCGGCAGATTCGTGTATGCTTTCGTTCCGCCCGTGAAGGCCTCCGCCAGACCTCGAAACAGCGAAAACGTCCCCAGCGTCACAATCAACGGAGGCAGCCCCAGCCGCGTAATCAGCGCCGCATTCAGCCCTCCGCCAACTGCACCCACGGCCACAGCGCCCGCCGCAGCCGCCCAGGGCGAAAGCCCCGCATCCTGCCACAGCATCCCAAACGAAACCGAGCAAAGTCCCATCAGCGATCCCACCGAAAGATCGATCCCGCCCGTCAGAACGACCGGCGTCATCACGAGCGCCAGCAATCCGATTTCCACGGACTGCCTGACGATGTTCGCGACATTATCTCCCGTCAGAAACCTCCGGCCCATTGCGTTGAACAGAATGACCTCGAGCACGATGACGACGAATAACACCGTCTCGTGGCGCGCCAGACCGGACTTCAAAGATTTCGCAAACGACATGCCGGAACAACACCCACAATTCCCCGCGCGATGCAAGCCGCCGAAAGTCCAAACCTTCAATTTCCCGACGTCTTCCCGGGGCCCGCACCAAGCGCTGGTCGGGAATGGAAGACGGCCATAAAAGACACGCGGTTCACTTTGCATCCTGCCGGCTGAGGGCGCGGAGCCAGCCGATGTCGTAGCCGTGGAGGCAGGCGGCGGCGGGCGCTTCATCGGTGGCGATGAGGTCGGCGTAGGTTTGCACGATGGCGCGGATGGTGTGGGTGTGAAAACGGTCGGGCTCGACGGTTTGCGCGGCGGGGTCGTGTGCAGGGTCTTCGTTTGCGAGTGCGGCTTCGAGCGTGGTGAGCAGCGGGTTTACGTGGATGACGGGCTGGAGTTTTTTGACTTCCGCGGCGGCTTTCTCCTCCGCCTGCTCCTCGGCGCCGCGACGGGCGGAGATGCGGAGTTTTTCGCTGACGAACTTCATCGCTTCGCCCGTCACTTTGCTGCCCACGGATGGAAGCAGGGCTTTTGCCGCGATGGCGACGACTCCGCCGATGATGAGCAGGCCGCCCGTGACGCGTTCGCTTTGTTTGTCGATTTCCGTCGCGATGCGGTCGATGCGGTCGGCCAGGTCGCTGTGAATTTCCGCGGCGAGTTCCTCGCGGAATTTGCCACCAAAGCCGGCGGTGAGGATTTGCTCCAGCCGCTCGCGCGCAGCGGTGGACGGGAGGTGAAAGATGCGGACTTTCGGCAGGTCGTTTACAAGCCCGTGTCCGGGCGGAAGCGCGCGCTGGATGCTGAGCGCGTAGCCATCGGGCGCGGTGCGGAGCGGCACGAGGAAGTAGTGTGTTTCGTCAGCCGGAATATCACCCGCGATTTGGATGACGCGCGTGCCGGAGACGAATGGGAGCGAACCGATGGTGGAGCGCAGAAAACCGGTGCCGTCCGAGATGAGGCGGGCGGCGAGGTCTTTGACATCCTGCGCTGTGGCGAGGGCTTTGTCGGCGAGCCATTTCATGCCGCGGATATTTAGCAGCGATTGCTGCAGTGCAAACGTGGAAGTGCAGGATGCCGACGCCGGCTAGGCGCTGCCGGGGCCGTAGATGGTGATGACGTTTTCGCCGATGAGATACGAGCCGCCGCTGGCGTGGTCGGAGACGACGGTTTCACCGACAAACGTGAGGACCTCGGTGCGGGCAGTGAGCGGGAGTTTCGTGCGGGCCTCCCATTGTTCCGGCGACGGGACGTCCACGATGACGAGCGCATCGCCGCCCGCGAACTCCCACCACATGTCGAACGTGGTGCCGCCGTTTTCATACCAAATTGTCCCGCCGCGTCCGTAGTTCTGGTAACGCAGCAATGGCCGGCCCGCGGGGCGACTGGCGTCCGACGCCGAGGCGCGGATGGCGGCGACGCGATCGACGACCTGCGCGACGGCATCGACAAACCCGGCGTCAACGCCGAGCCAAGCGCAAATATCCGCGGGAGATTTTCCCGCTTCGAGATGCGAACGCGTGAGATTGCGAAGCCGCTCGGTGACCGCGGCCTCGATCAATTGAACGCGCCTCTTGTCGAAGTACGCCTCGGCAATCCGGTCCCCTTCCGCCTCGGCGACACGCCGTGCCTCTTTTGCAGCGTCGAGTTCCTTTTCCGCTTCGCTGCGAATGAGCGCGGCATTCGCCGTGATGGCATCGGCCCCGGCGAGGGCGTCCTTATAGGCCTTCTGGATGGCGTCGGAAAATTCGTCCTGATTCATGGAATACGGCACCACCGATCTTATAGTCAACGGCGCGGGAATCCAGCACAGGAATCGACGCGCAAAGCCGCGGGGACTTCACGCGATTCAGAGGCTCACTCCCCGGTCGCCGGGACGAGTCTTACTTCGAGCCAGCCATTCGCCTCCACACGCATGCCGGATTCCGCCGCAGATATGCAAAGCGCCCGCAGCGTCTCCCGCATTTCGCGAAGCTCGACGAGCCGCCGCTCCGAATGCGCGACGTCCCTTCCGAACCGCATTTCGTTGCTCAACTGCTCCACGTTGTGAAAGTCGATTTTGCTCTGCACGACGGCGAGCAGGGCATTGGTGGCGTCGGC
>SXWH01000025.1 GCA_005791535.1 Verrucomicrobiaceae bacterium
AGGACGCCGTTCGTGCGGGCCGGGTCCGGATAGCAAGCGACAGGCTTCAGCATGCAATCGGAGCTGCGGCCCTCGGCCTGGCGGGTCGAACTGCCGTCAAAGCCCCACATCGGGAGCTTCTCAAGGGTGGGAAATTCCGCGAATTCCTTGATCTGGGTTTTGCTGCGGAGGTTTGGGGTGGGCTCATATCCGTCGAGCCACACGTATTCGAGTTTGTACTTTGCCATTTTTTGTGTTGTTGGTGTCTATTTTTGAGCGGTCTGCGCAAAACGTGACCGCAATGTTGTTGGTTTTTCCTCAAAAAGAGGACATTTCTAGCGCATCTCATTTCTGAGCAATTGCAATGCCAAAATTGCGACAGCACGACCCTCTCCACGCTCCATCGCACAAACGGAAAGTGGTCCCGAGAGGCGGCGCACACCGCCACCTGGCCGCTACGGAGACTTCTTCGAATCGGCTTTCGATTGCACCCCGAAGATCACCGAAAGCTCGGTCAGCTCCCTTTTCGCGTTGTCCGCGAAGTTCGTGGGGCCGTGCTCGAAAAGCACGATGAAGGCAAAAGTCGCCACGACGAAGAACGCGATCCAGAAAATGTTGCGGATAAGTGCCATGAATTCCGAGACGCTAACGCAAGTCCGGTGCCATGGCAAAAGATTTCACGTCTGCGCCCGGCGGTCGGAAAGCTAATCCCCGAACGAAATTCCGATCGCACGGCACGTTTCGACCATTTGATTATCGGGCGAGACGGTCTTCAGTTTGCGCACCGCAGTGGCAATGGGCACGTCGAGAACCGAGTAGTTCAGATAGCTCACCATGTGGCCGAATTTGCCGGCCTGAATAAGATCCACCGCTTTCACGCCAAACCGCGTGCCGAGAATGCGGTCGAGCGTTGTCGGGTCGCCGCCTCGCTGAAGGTGACCGAGAACGCACGTGCGGATTTCCTTCACCAGTGATTCCGCATTAATGCGCTTGTCGAGTTCGCGCGCAACCGTGTCGCCGATGCCGCCGAGGCGGTATTCTCCGCCTGCACCCGCGCGATACTGCTCCCGCCTTCCAATTGCCGTAGCACCTTCCGCCACAACAATCAGCGTGCTTGGGTGTCCTTCTTCACTCCGCTTGCGCACGAAATCCGCGAGTTTGTCCATCGAGTAGGGAATCTCCGGAATCAAAATCGCATCCGCACCGCCGGCGAGCCCGCCATAGAGCGCGATCCATCCGGCGTGGCGGCCCATCACTTCGATAATCATGATGCGCTTGTGCGCGCGGGCCGTAGTGTGAAGGCGATCCAGACCGTCCGTCACACACGCAACGGCGCTGTCGAAGCCAAAGGTCATGGACGTCGCCTCCAAATCGTTGTCGATCGTCTTCGGCACGCCGATGACAGGAATGCCGTTTTCAAAAAGCTGCTGTGACGTGGAAAGCGAACCGTCGCCGCCGATGGTGATCAACGCATCAATCTCAAGCCGCTTAAGGATCGCCTTCGTCTTCGCAATCACTTCGTCGGAAATGCGGCTCTTGTTTCCGCCGCCGACTTTGCTGACGAAATGCCCGCGGTTCGTCGTTCCGAGAATCGTTCCGCCGTGAGCAGTAATTCCCTCGGTGTTCGCGAGCGTCAGCTCCATGAACATATCCTCGCCGAGCAACCCTTCGTAACCGTCCTTGAATCCGATAACCTTCCAGTTTCGCTCCGGATGTTTTGCCGCACACACCACGCCGCGCAGCACCGCATTCAATCCGGGACAGTCGCCCCCGCTCGTCAACACACCAATCGTTTTGCTCATCGTTTTGATCTCCAACCTTTCAGCGGGCGGCCCGCGGCAGCCCATTCATCCAGAAGTTCCCATCCACGGTCCAAAAGACTCCGCGCTGTGTCGAAGCGCGTCGGCGAGCCAAGCACGACTACGGTCAAGCGCCGTGGGTTAATGATGAACTGTTCGCCCTCCTGCCGGCTCTCGGGGCGCTTCGCCGCGCTCACCACGACACACGGACCAGCCTTGCGCGTGGTTCCGGTTTTCATTCCGTCGATCAATCCACCGAGCAATTCGTTCGTGTTCTTAAGCTGCGCGCTCGCGAGTTCGCCGGTCGCGGTGTTCCAGCTGATCTTCCGATCCTTCTGTGAGGTGTAAAATGTGAAGCCGCTGTGGCCGACCGCATAGTTCGCGAGAAGCGCCACGTCACCCGCCGTGGAATAGGGCGTGGGGCCTTCCAGATCATCAAGCCCGTGGGCGTTCAAGAACCGCGTGCTGCGCATTCCGAGCTTCCGCGAAAGCGCATTCATCTGCGCAACAAAGTAGTCCGCAGCAGCGCGATCATTGTCGCCGCCACCGAGCTGCCGGCCGACGTGCACGGCAATCGTCTCGGCGGCCTGATTGTCGCTCTGCATCATCGAGGCATAAAGCGCGTCGCGCAGCGAAATGCGGTCGCCGACTTGAAGACCGATGCTGTTCGGGCTGGCCAGCGGCGCGATCGTATCCGGCACCGTGGCGAGTTCGCTCAGACTTCCGCCTTTCGCGGTGACCCAATCGAGCAGCACCATCGCCGTCGCGATTTTCGTGATGCTGCCCACCTGCAAACGCCGGGTCGCATTTGAGGAATCAAGCACCACACCGGTCGTGGAATCGGCAATCACCCATGCACTTGCGTCATAGCCGGAAGTGCCCCGCCCGCCGCCGCGACCGAAGAGTTGTGCCTCGGCGGACGCTGGCGCGAAAAGGCCCGCGAATATTCCGATAACTCCTGCGATGACGTGGCGGCGTGTGATATTCATTGGTCGGCTTAAAATCGCGCGCACTCTACCGGCGCATTTCCGAGGCGCAAGATTTCCATGCAGAAAGCACGACGCTCCCCGCAAAACCAAACTGGATGACGAATCCGCCATTTCGTGCAACGATGCGCGCCATGATTCTCAGACTCACATTCCGCGCCGCAGCGTGTGCCACGATTCTCTGCGCCGCAGGTTGCGTGACGCCACCAAAGCCGACGACCGACGTGCTATCCGAGACCGACGAGGAACGCGCGCACAGGAAGGTCTTCAAAGACGACTGGTGGCGCCCCTCGGTGACGAAGGAGGACTACGACTTCTTCTACAAAGGCTTCTTCTGGGGCGGACGCTAACGCGGAGCACACGAGGCAGTCAGCTCCACGAGCCGCTCTGCGAGGCGTGTCATCGAAAACTCCCGCATCGCCGCGACTCGTCCCGCCTCACCGAGCGCACGGCACTTCGCCGGCTCGCGCAACAGCGTCGTGAGCGCAGCTGCGAGATTCTCCGCAAACGCGCGGTCGCTTTGGCCCGGCGCAAAAAGAACGCCGCCGCCGCTTGCCTGCACGATCTCCGGAAAGGCTGAGAGCTCCGGCAGCACGACCGGCGTCCCGGCGGCAAGCGCTTCGATGACATACATGCCGAACGCTTCGCTGTAGGTCGCCGGCACGGAGAAAACCGTGACGCCCGCAAGAAACGCCTGCTTTTCCGCGAGCGTGACATTGGGCCTCCACTCCACGGCATCCGCACATCCGGCCTCGCGCAAGCGGGCCTTCAGCGTCTCCACGTATTTCGCGTCACCGTCCGTCATCGAACCCGCACAACGGAGCCGCACGTCCGGCATTTCGCGATGCAACAAAATGAACGCCTCCACAAGATGTCCGATGCCCTTGCCCGGGACAAAGCGCGCGAGATAGCCGATGGAAGGCTGCGTATCGCGCGGAAGCGGATCGGGGATTGCGACGCCGTTCGGAATCACACGGAAATCATCCGCGCGCCAACCGAGCCTGCGCGCCATAAGTTCGGCGTAATAACGACTCGGCGCGACCCAAGCCGTGGCATCGCGCATTCGCTCCGCGAGCAGCTTCCACGTTTGGGCCGACAACGGTCCAAGGCCGTCGAGAAAGCTGTCCTCGCCCTGCAAGAACCCGATCACCGGCACGCCGAGTTCCGCGCGAATACGGCGCGCGAGCCCGGCCTGGAGCGCGGTGGAGAGCCACACGGCGTCCGGCTTTTGTCCATCAAACGCCACGCGAAGCCATTTGATGAGTTCTTCGATCTCCGAGGCCTGATTTCCCTGCTCGCCGCGCAGCATGGAAATCGTCATTTCCGCAACTTCCGGACCGCCGGTGCGCGCGGCTTTTCCCGCGAGCAGCTTCAGCAGCGGCCTCGCGCTTAGAAGGCGATCGAGCCAGCGCGGCATCCTGCGGAGGAACGGAATCTTCTCCCGCAAATACGTGCTCACCCCGCCGAAAAAAATCGGCGTCTCCGGCGTCGCAGCGCTCTCATCCAGCGTGAGCGGGAGATACATCGGCAGCATCACGGCGCGATGCCCGAGGCGGATCAGTTCCTTCGCCAGCGCATTGTCACGCATGCACACTCCGCAATGATAGCTCCCGGTGCCGGGCGTGAGCAGGACAATGTTCATCGTGTTTCGAGGCAGCGCGCGGCTGCTTCAGAGTTCGGTATTCCGGTCGTCACGCGTCCACCTTAGTGCCCGCGCCTCCGGCGTCAACCGGCCGGCTATTTCGCCCGCAGGTCGTAGCACACAAGCCGGCGGCTGCCCGCGGACTTTCCGGGCTCGTTTTGGGAGACAAATAGGCGCCCGCCGGACAGCGCGGGCAGCGTCCACGTCTCCGGAGCGTGAAACAGCTTCGTTCGCGAAAGAACCCGCGCGCCGGTTTTGGAAAGTTTCAGCCAAGCGAGATCGCCGTATTCACCCAGGCACAGCACACCGTCCGCAGTCGCGAGCAGACTCGCACGGCCGAAGCTCCCGCCCAGATCATCCCGCCACAGCTGACGGCCCGTAGCCACGTCGTGCGCCGTGAATTCCGCGAGGCGCTCGCTCATTCCGGCGCTTCCGAAAAGCACGCCGTCGCGGACGATCGGCGTCATCCAGTAAAGCCCGAGCGCCTCGTCCTTCCACGCTGTCTTGATGGAAAAATCCGGCGCAATCTCCGCGCACAATCCGCCCGCCGTGTAGGCCTCGGAGACCAACACGCTGTTCGGCGCGACGACGACGGGCGACGACGCATTCACCGACTCCGCAATGTCCGCGCGGTGCGGCGCGCTGCCCAGCACCCTGCCGCTCGCAAGCTCGATCACCAGCAATCCACCGGTCGGCGGACGGCTCATTCCGCCGGCAAACACCAGCACGCATTCGCGACCGTGCAACGTCGCAGGCACTGGCGATGCGTAACTTGCCCCCCACTCATGCGTGGCCGTCCACAGCTTGCCGCCCGTGGCGACATCGAGCGCCGCGCACTGGATCGGCCGGCCTTCCTCTCGCCCTCCGAGCTGCACGATCAACCGTTCCCCCACCACGAGCGGCGTGGAGCCGTAGCCGAAGAACGCCGGCTGCATCGCAAAGTCCCGCGCACAATCCCGCTGCCACAAAATCTTTCCCGTCGCCGCATCGAGCGCCGTGAGTTTGCCCGTCACGCCAAAAGTGAACACGCGCCCACCGGCGACCACCGGGCTTGTTCGCGGACCATGGCCGCCTCCGTAACGCGGTCGGTACGGCGCGGGATACCGCTGCGACCATCGCGCCTTCCCCGTCGCCGCATCACGGCATTCGATCACCTCATCCTCATCGAGCCGGTGAAAAACAAACACCGCATCACCCGCAATCGCGGGCCCGCCCATTCCCTCGCCCTTCTCCATTTCCCAGAGCACCGGCAGCGTCTCCGGCAAGGTGCGCAGCAGCCCGCCCTCCGGCGTCGTGCAATTATCCGAAGGACCGAGAATCCGGGGCCAGTCCGCCGCGAACACGGGGGACGCAAGCACGACCGACATGAGCAAGGAGCGAATGAACATGCGCGACTCGTACGCAACCAGCGTCCGAAGCGCGAGACGGATCATTTCGCAGAGAACACCTACGACACACTACCCGAGTCCGGCGCCGCAGCTAGCAGCCCATCGAGATCCACAGCCCGCGTAAACATTGCGAGAGCTCCGTCGGCCCCGCGCGGCCATTCGGCTTCCGGTCGGTCCCAATACAATTCCACGCCATTTTGATCCGGGTCGCGGAGATAAAGCGCCTCGCTGACGCCATGGTCGCTCGCACCATCGAGTGCGATACCCGCATTGATCACCCGGCGCAGCGCATCGGAAAGCGCGGCGCGGGTGGGATACAAAATCGCGAGGTGAAAAAGCCCGGTGGTGCCCGGGGGCGGAGGCGAACCGCCAAAACTCTCCCAAGTGTTCAGTCCGATGTGATGGTGGTAACCGCCCGCAGAAATGAACACCGCGCCATGCCCGTAACGTTGCGTCACCTCAAAACCCAGCACGCCACAGTAAAAGCCGAGTGCACGCTCAATGTTGGCCACCTTCAGGTGCACGTGGCCGATGGAAACCTTCGGGTGAATCTTTGTAATAGTCATCGTCACGCGTCGCGCTCCTGCCGGCTTATTGCGGCAGCGCTTTGTGGGAGCCATCGCAGAGCGCTCCCTTCGCGCTCTGCTTGCAGGCGCAGAAGTAAACCGGCCCATCCTTCTCCGCCTTGTAAGGCACGGGAGTAAAGCTCGTGCCCTTGTGTGAGCCGTCGCAAAACGGCTGCGACTTGCTCTCGCCGCAAGAGCACCAGTAGTAGGTTTTGCCGGCTTCTACGGTTACGGGAATCGGGGTGGTTTGTGCGATTTTTGGTGTGCTCATAAAGAATGCGATCGTTGAATTCGCGTCGGATAGTGCGCGTCATCCCGCGTGGACTCTAGACTTAAATGCACGCAGTGAACGCAGGCATACGCGTCCTGTTCCTCACCCGAATCGCCGGCTCCTACCGCTCCCCGAGCAGCGCGAGAATGGCGTGAATATTGATCACGGCTTTCGGGACGAACGAGCTGGCTTCCACGTACTCCGGCACCTTCTGGCCGTCGGCGCTCCGCTCGGAGCAATGCGCGTGGTCGCCGCGCGGGCCAAGGCCGTCGAGCGTGGGAACGCTGTCCCAGATGAGATTGCCGTCGCTCAGCCCGCCCCGTTGCTCGGTGCCGAGCGGCATGCCGAGTCGCGCGGATTCCGCGAGCCAGATTGCCGCGAGACGGTCGGTCTCCGCGTTGCGAGGCCACGGACGGCTCGACGCGGTGATGACGCCCTCGACTCTGCCCACATGGTTGTCCGAAAGCGCCCGCACCCCGCCCTCGCCTGTCAGCGCCACAATCGCAGCCCGTCCATCGGCTAGCGCAGCGGGATCAAACGCGCGCATTTCCCCCTCCACCACCGCCTCGTGCGGAACGCGGTTCAGCACCGAGCCGCCGCGAATCACGCCCGGATTCACCGTGAGCTCGCGCGAAGGGTCTGCGATTGCCGCGATGCGGGGAATGACACCCGCAAGCTCCACGATCGCGTTCACGCCGACACCCGGCTTCGATCCCGCGTGCGCTCCGCGGCCTGTCGCGGTGACCCTCCACGTCGCGCGGCCCTTGCGGGCGACGACGACATTGCGTCCGCCGCCGGTAGTTCCCTCCGCTTCAAACACCAGCGCCGCCACCGTCCCCGCATCGAAACATCCGCGGCATACATCCCCAAAATCCGGCGACAGCGTTTCCTCCGAGGAATTGAGCAGCACCCTCCACGTCACCGACTCGAACACATCCGGCGCAAACTGCCGGAGCCCGCGCAGCACCAGCCAGATCATCATCGTGCCGCCCTTGATATCATTCGTGCCCGGCCCGTAAATGCGGTCGCCCTCACGCCGCCACCGGAAGTCATTCGCCTCCTCCTCGGCGGCGGGAAACACTGTATCGAGATGCGAAATGAGCGCGACCGAACGCGGACCGCTCCCCCGCCGCGTGAGCACGAGATGATCGCCAAAACGCGGATTCACCGAGGGCACACACTCTGCCGTGAAACCGAGCGGCGCAAACGTCTCCGCAGTCAGCCGCCCCAGTTCATCAACGCCGGCGCGGTTCTCCGTGAAGCTGTTGATACGCACCATCCGCTCCAGCGTTTCGAGCGCAGCGGGAAGTTCACCGTTTAGAAAGTGCGAAAGGTTTTCGAGCATCGCTCGCGACGCTACCTTCCGCGACACAAGCCGGCAATACGCACCTGCACCGCCCCATCCCGTCGCGCTTGAAGCATCGAGGCGGAGCGGTTCCTTGTTGCGCCCGCTCCCTGTTTCAGAAAGATCGCTGCATGAAATATCGCTCCTTCCGAACAGTCGCTGCTGTGCCCGCCCCGCTCATCAATTCTTCATCTGCGGGCGCCGCCGAAGCGCCCAGTCCCGCGAAACTCGATCCGCGGAGCAACCCAATCATCATCGAGCACAATCGCCCAACCGTAAAAAAGTGAACCATCAGATACACCTGCCACTTATGAAACGCATTCTTATCCTGCTATCGGCGCTCCTGCTGACCGGGATTATCAACCCGACGTCAGCCCGCGCTCAGGAACTCCGCTCCGACGACTCACCGGCAAAAGCAAAATCAGGGCAAGACCCGCAGTTTCATCTGTATCTGCTGATCGGCCAGTCGAACATGGCGGGACGTGGTCCGGTGGATGCCGAGAGCAAGGCGGCGCACCCGCGCGTGCTGATGCTGAACAAGGCGAAGGAGTGGGTGCCCGCGACGGACCCGATGCACTTTGACAAACCGGCCGCCGCCGTCGGACCAGGACTCGCCTTTGGCAAGCAGATGGCGGAGGACAACCCGAAGGTGCGCATCGGCCTGATCCCGTGTGCGGTGGGCGGCTCCGCGATTCGCTCGTGGACTCCGGGGGCGGAGGACAAGGCGACGAAGACGCATCCGTACGATGACATGCTGGAGCGCGCAAAGGTGGCGCTGCAAGCCGGGGAGCTGAAGGGCATCCTGTGGCACCAGGGCGAATCCGATTTGAAAAGCCCCGGCTACGGGAAGGACCTCACGGAACTCGTTGAGCGCCTGCGCAAGGACCTCTCCGCGCCAAAGGTGCCATTCATCGCCTCCGAACTTTCGCCCCTGAACCCCGCAAGTGCGGCAGCGGTCGCGGAGTTTAACAAGATCGTGCGCGGCCTGAACATGCCCGGCTATGGCTGCATCTCCGGCGAGGGCCTGGAGGACAAGGGCGACAAGCTGCACCTCAGCACCGCATCCGCCCGCACGCTGGGCAAGCGCTATGCGGAAAAGATGAAGTCCATGCAGGCCGGCGCACAAAAGTAAGCAAACATGAAACTGCTCTTTTCCATCCCGTCCGTCCTCTCCGTTTTTGCGCTCAACGCCGTCGCCGCCGACAAGGAACAAGGCTGGGACCCCGACACCAAGTTTCCGCCGCTGCCGCCTGCGGAGGCCATCAAGACCATCGAAGTGCCGAAGGGCTACCACCTGCAGTGCATCGCCAGCGAGCCCATGGTGGAGGAACCCGCGAGCTTTGCCTTCGACGGCAACGGCGCGATGTATGTGTGCGAGTGGCGCACGTACATGCAGAATGAGGAGGGCACCAACCAACTCGAAGCCGTGAGCCGCGTGGTGAAGCTGGTGGACACCGATGGTGACGGCGTGATGGATAAGCGCACGGTCTTCATCGATAACGTGATCCTTCCCCGCACGGTGCTGCCGATGCAGGATCGCGTGCTGGTAAACTTCACGGGATCGAACTCGGTCTTTGCTTACTTTGACGACAACAAGGACGGCGTGGCGGACCGCCGCGAGGTGGCCTTTGAGTCCGGGCCGAACGGCGGCAATATCGAGCATCAGAACTCAGGGCTGCTGTGGAATCTGGACAACACGATCTGCTCCAATGATTTCCGCTTCCGCTATGCGGGCGGGAAGCTCGTTCCGGGCAAGCACTCGGTGGGGCGCATCAGCCAGTGGGGCCTCGCGCGCGATGACGATGGCCGGCTCTTTTGCACATGGGCGGGCGGCGCGAATCCCGCGCACTCCTTTCAGCTCCCGGCGGGCTACCCCATCCTGAAGCTGAACGAGCACGCCGATGGCTACCGCGTTCCGTATGCGTCGTGCAAAGTGTGGGACCAGTCCTCCGGCGGGTACAAGACGGACGAGCAGCGCGTGCTGCGCGACTTCTCCGCGTGCTGTGGCCAGACTGTGCTGCGCAGCCATCTCATGCCGGAGTTTTACGGGCGCGTGGTGACATGTGAACCCGTGGGCCGGCTGCTGCGCATGAGTCGCATCGACTGGAAGGACGGGCTCGGCGTGGCGGACAACGCATTCCCGAAGAGCGAATTCATCCGCAGCACGGACGCGTATTTTCGCCCCGTGTGGAGCGAGACCGCGCCGGATGGAACGCTGGTCTTTTCGGATCTCTATCGCGGCATCATCCAGGAAAAGGCATGGTTCCCCACCAAGGATACCGACAATCGCAAGGACTGGGTGGCCCGCTACCATCGCGTCAAAAAGTGGGGCATGGTGGAGGTCGTCCGCCATGGGCGCATCTACCGCCTCGTGCCCGATGGAAAGCAGCCCGGCCCGCAGCCGCGCATGCTCGATGAGACCCCCGCACAGCTCGTAGCGCACCTCGCGCACCCGAATGGCTGGTGGCGCGACAGCGCGCAGAAGCTGCTCGTTTCCCGTGGCGACAAGTCTGTGATTCCCGCGCTGACCGCGATGGCCGACAGCAATGCCGATGTGAACGCGCGCATCCATGCGATGTGGACGCTGCAAGGGCTCGATGCGCTGCCGAAGCAAACCGTCATCGCCGCGACAAAGCACGAGAGCGCACGCGTGCGCCGCGCTGCGGTGCAACTCGCGGAGTCACTGCTAGTGGCGAAGGATGCGGACATCGCAAAGACGCTCGCCTCCATGCTCGGCGATGCGGATGCACAGGTGCGCACCCAGCTCTTCCTCGCCTACCGCGCCGCAGGTCAGGATGCCCCCGCGGAGCTCACCGCCATACGCTCGCCCATCATCAACGCCTTGATCTCGAAGGAGAAGGCCGATGGCCTGCAGGGCGCGCTCACGGAATCGGCAAAGCAGGGCCGACAGATCTACGAGACGCTCTGCACCACCTGCCACGGCCCCGACGGCAAGGGCGTGAAGGCCGGCGACAAGTTTCTCGCGCCCGCCTTCCGCGATTCCGATTGGTTCAAGAACGACGGCAACACAGACATCCTCGCGCGCATCGTCCTGAAAGGCCAGAGCGGCCCAATCAGCGGGGTGAGCTACGGCGAAGGATTCATGCTCGCGCTGGAGGCCGCCTACAACGACGAGCAGCTCGCGAGCGTGCTGAACTTCATCGGCGAGCGGTGGCACGCCTGGAAGAAGCCCGCATCCGCCGCCGACATCGCCCGAGTGCGAAAGGAGATTGCCGAGCGCAAGACCCCGTGGACTCACGAGGAACTGCTCGCACTGGCGAAGAAAGGCCGTCCCGCAAAGGTGGAGCCGCCCGCAGCACCCGGTGGCACAGTCGTCCCCGTGGCGGCACTGAGCGGAGACTTCCGCCCGCTCGATTTGTCCGGTGCATTCACCGCCGATACTCGCAAGGGTCTTTACTCCTCCGAGAAGGCGGTGAAGGACTCCCTGCCCTTCGTGAAGTTCGGGCGCGTGCTTGCCAATGGCGTGCCCTATGAAATCGCCGACCCCGCAAAGAGCGCGAACGGCAAGAACGTGATCGTGCTCAATGGCGGACCTGAGAAATCCGTCGCGCGCACGATGCCCCAACGCGTGGAGGTCGCCGTAGGCGCGAAGGTCGCGCGGCTGCACTTCCTCGGCGGTGTCGCAGGATGGGGCGGCGGACCGGGCGCGAATTCCCCGGCCATGACCGCCACGCTGCATTTTGCAGGCGGCGCCACGCAGGTCGCGGATCTGCGCGCAGGCCGCGAGTTTGTGGACTACATCCGGCGCATCGACACCCCCGGCTCGCAGTTTGCGGATGGCATCGTGAGCGAACACCAGGTGCGCACGTTTGCGATTCCGGTCGCGCACGCCGCCACGCTGGAGAAAGTGGTGCTCGAAAGCCCCGGCAGCAAGATCGCTCCGACAACCGTTGCGATCACCGCCGAACTGGGCGCCCCGACCGCCACTCCCGCGCCAGCAGTTCCCGCGACACCTGCGCCTGCACCAGTGACCCCGGCGCCAAAGGCACCGACGGAAACACCCGCTCCCGCTGCGCCTTCGCCGGCGAAGGCGGCACTGGCACCCGATGACCCGAAGACGACTGCGGCCACAGGCCAGAAGTTTGCCGAACCAAAGGCCGCGAACACCCTGCGCGTCCTGCTCATCGGTGCCGGCGCCTCGCACGACTTCCCGAGGTACTTCCTCGGTGCCGATTCGGAAATTCTGCGCGCGGCCGGCGGCATCGACACCGCTGCGACCCCAAACCTCGAAGAAGCCCTCGCGCTCCTGCCGCAGGCCGATGTGCTCGTACTGAGCGCGAACCATGCGCAATTCGGCAAACCCGAGTTCCAACAGGCGCTGAAGCAGTTTGCAGACGCTGGCAAAGGGGTGGTCGTTCTGCACGCGGGCACGTGGCGGAATTGGGCCCCGGCCAGCGGGTTCAACCAGCGCTTCGTGGGCGGCGGGGCAAAGAGCCACGGACACGGCGACTTCACCGTCACCCTCAAACAGACCGCCCACCCAATCCTGAAAGGCGTGCCCGCGACCTTCCAAATCAAGGACGAGAACTACCACGCCGAGCTCGATCCCGCTGCCGCCGTGGAAGTGCTCGCCGAAAACGCCCCGGACAAGGGCAGCGCGCATCCGAGCGTGTGGGTCGTGAAGGATGCGAAGACGCGCATCGCCTGCATCACCCTCGGCCACGCCGCCGAAGCCCATGGCAACCCCGCCTTCAAGACCCTGCTCACCAACGCAGTGAAGTGGGTGGGAGCGCGCTAACGATGCAGTGCATGACCCACAAACGGGGATATCGAATTGACGCCAGTTCTTGGAACCGAAGGTGGTGCCGAAAACAAGAGCGAAGCGAATCTGCACAACGGCACAATGCGCCAGGCCTCTGGCGCTTTCACTTAGTACCCGTCCGATTAATCCAAACGCACCATCCAATCGGCGCTTCGCGCTTTACAGATAGCAGACTGGAAGTCGGCGCTCCCGGCACCCTCCCCTCTTTCCCAACATCCACATATAAAAAGCCATCGTGACCCGTCTCCACCTTGTCCCATCACTTCTCCTCTTCAGCGCTCTATCGCTCATCGTTCCAGAAACGGCGCAGGCCGCAGAGCTGAGGCTCGCAACATCGTTCTCAGACCACATGGTGCTTCAGCGGGACACACCGGTTCCAGTGTGGGGCTGGAGCGCCCCGGATGCCGAGGTCGCAGTGGCATTCAAGACGCAACGCAAGAGCACGAGGGCGGACGCTGATGGCCGCTGGCAGGTGGTCTTTGACGCGGTCGCCGCGGATGCAAAGGGAAGTGACCTGGTCGTCGAATCATCCGGGAGCAGGGTGACCGCTGGGGATGTGCTGGTGGGCGATGTCTGGATCTGCGCCGGCCCCGGCCTGGCGCGGACCATGAATGGCCTGCAGAATCCGAAGCCGGAACTGGCAAAGGCCAGGTATCCCGCCGTGCGGCTCCTGCGGCCGGACAACTATGCCTCGATTTTGCCCGTGGCAGATTACCCCGCTCCGCTCGCGTGGGCTCCCGTGACGCCGGAGACCGTGGGCCCGTACCCCTTGGCCTGGTACTTCGGGCGCGAACTGCATCTGGCTTCCGGCGTTCCCGTGGGCCTCATCCTCTTGAACCGCGACGGAGCGGCAAGCGAGTGGTTTGCATGGAAGCTCGATGCTGCGGATAAATCGCAGGCAAGCGCCCTGAAAGTGGTGAAAGAGCAGCTGCCTCGCGATATCGAACGCGCCGAGTCGTGGCTCTTCCACATGCAAAAGCGGCCCGCAGATGCGCCCATCGATCTGCTGCTCTTCCCCTGCCACATCCCGTTCAACTTCTATGGATTCCATCCGGTCTTCGGCACGGAGTATCCCGTCGCCTACAAGCCCTCCATTTCATACAATGCCGCCGTATTCCCGATTGCACCGATGGCGATTCGGGGTGTGCTGTTTCACTGCGAGTTCGACGAAAAATCGCCGGTCGCTGCGAACGATTTCCTGAAGCTTGTGCAGTCGTGGAGGGAAGCATGGGGGCGGCCCGCGTTGCCGTTCGTCTTTGCGCAGCCCGCATTGAAGCGGAGCAAGGCCGCAAGCGTGGATGCCGCACTGAAAGCAGCCGGGGGCCTGCCGGGAATCCTGAAGGCACCCGCGCCTGCGGCATTCCAGGAGCAGAAGAGCGAGGACTATTGGAAGTCGATCGCAGCCATCGCGCAGGGCGCGCCCGCGCAGCCGGCTGTAAGCATTCCACCGATCACCGCGTGGCCCGCGGCAGCCGCCGTTGACGCGAAGCCCGCGCCAACGCGGCGCAAGCTGGAGGCAGCCCACTTGTTCTCGGACAACATGGTGCTGCAGTGCGAGCAACCCGTCCGCGTGTGGGGCTGGTGCGAGGCGGGCGAGCGGGTGACGATCTCCTTTGCAGGACAGTCTGTGAACGCCAGCACCGATGCGAGCGGCCGCTGGGACGCACAACTCCCGGCACTCGATGCCACGGACAAGCCGCGTACGATGACCATCGCCGCCGGCGGCGAGACCCTGAAGTTTGAGAACGTCGTGGTCGGCGAAGTATGGGTGAACTCCGGCCAGTCGAATGCAGGCTTTGTGATGAGCGCCACGCTCGGCTTTGAAGAAGAGCAGCCAAAGGCGGGCAACCCGGCCATCCGCTGCTTCTTCAATTCCAAGGCTGCAAACGTGCTGCCGCAGCGCACCAACATCGGAGAATGGCGCGTGCTTTCGCCGGAGACCGTGGGCCGCATGTCCGGCATGGGCTACTATTTCGCAAAGTCCATCCACGCGCAAAAGCATGTGCCGGTGGGAATCATCGAGGCCAACCATGGAGGCTCCACCATCTTCTCGTGGACCACGGAGGCGGCGCTTGCCTCATCGCCGAAGTTTGCCGCACTCGCGGGTTATCAAAAGCAGACCAGCACGGAAGCGATGGCGAATCTCCCGCTCATCGAGAAGACCGTGCGGGCGTGGGTGGCGGAGGCGCGCAGGAACAGCGCGCTGGCCAGGCCGATGATGCCGTTCCCCATCGACGCCAGCCCGGTGCGCCCCTTCTACTCGGCATTTCAGCAAAACCCGACGGAGCGGCGCGGGTGCATGTTCTTCCACACCATGATTCAGCCGATGATCGGCTACGGCATTCGCGGAGTGCTATGGAATCAGGGCGAGGCCGATGGCGACAAGACGGCCATCTACGACGACCTCATGGCCACCATGGTGGCCGACTGGCGCCGCCAGTGGGGCCGGGAGTTTCCGTTCTACTACGTGCAGATGCCCGCCAAGAAGGAAACGGGCCTCACCCCGATGTGGGAGGCGCAAACCCGCGCCCTCGCGAAGATTCCGCAAAGCGGCATGATTGTGTGCAACGACATCGCCGAGCCCGGTACACGCTTCGAGGTGCATCCGCGCGACAAGCGAAACGTGGGCGAGCGCCTCGCGCGCCTGGCCCTCGCAAGAACCTACGGCGTGAAGGGGATCATTGATGCCAGCCCCATGATGCAATCCGTCGCACGCGACGGCGCGCGAATCATCGTGACCTTCTCGACTCCCGGTGAAGGCCTGAAGACCCGCGATGCGAAACCCGCCGATTCCTGGGAGATCGCCGGGGCGGACGGAAAGTTCCTGCCTGCGAAAGCCGAGATATCCGGGGCGAAAGTGATCGTCAGCGCGGATGGAATCGCGGAGCCCAGGACCGTGCGACTCGGATGGAAATCCGACTCCAACTGCAATCTCACGAACAGCGCGGGACTGCCCGCGATGCCTTTCACAGCAACGATTCCCGATTGAAGCGCGAATGCGCTCATGACGGCCACCCGGAGTAGCCGTCCGGAAAAATATCCCACAGTTCCGCGCCCGCGGGGATTGGTCTGCTCGCCATCATGATTCGCCAGCTCGCACTCGCCACAGCCGTCCTCGTTTCCCACGCATTCGCACAGGATGCCCTCGTCGAAGCACAGGAATGCCGGCCGCGCGCCGGGCTGCCGAACTTCTTTTCCAAAATGGCCAAACCCGGCGTGCCCATCAAAGTCGCCTACCTCGGCGGCTCCATCACCGCCGCTCCCGGCTGGCGCGTGCAATCCCTTGAGCACCTCCAGTCCCTCGCACCCGGCGCAAAGCTCTCGGAGGTCCACGCAGCCATCGGCGGCACCGGCTCGGATCTCGGCGTCTTCCGCCTCGGGCAGGACGTCCTCAGCGCAAAGCCCGACCTCCTCTTCGTCGAGTTTGCCGTGAACGACGGCGGCGCACCCGTGGAGCAAATCCAACGCTGCATGGAAGGCATCGTCCGCCAGACATGGCGCGCGCTTCCCGAGTGCGACATCTGCTTTGTTTACACCGTCTCCGAGCCCTTCATCGCGCCGCTCGTCGATGGCAAATTCCAGCGCTCCGCGAGCGCCATGGAGGCCGTCGCAAACCACTACGGAATCCCCTCCATCCACATGGGCCTCGAAGTCGCAAGGCTCGCCAAAGCCGGCAGACTCGAATGGCGCGGGAAACTCCCGAAGACCGACGCCGAAAAAGCCGCCGCGGGCGACAAATTCATCTTCGCGGGCGACGGCGTCCATCCCCACACCGAGACCGGCCACAAGCTCTACACCGACTCCATCGTCCGCTCACTCCCCGCCATCCGCGACGCCGGAAAAACACCCGCCCCCCACCCGCTCGCCGAGCCCCTGCGTGCCGACCACTACGAACGCGCGCGCCTCGTCCCCATCCAGGAAGCCACACTCTCCGCCGGCTTCTCCAAGCCCGGCGCAAAAGACCCCTTCGCCTCCCGCTTCTCCAAACTCCCAAACCTCCACAAAGCCACCGCCCCCGGCGAAACCCTCGCATTCACCTTCAAAGGCACACGCGCCGCCATCTACGACATCGTCGGCCCCGACTGCGGACAAGTCATCGTCACGCTCGACGACCAGCCGCCCCGCACCATCCCGCGGTTCGACGCCTACTGCACCAGCCACCGGCTTTCCACCTTCCTCATCGCCAGCGACCTCCCCGACGCCGTCCACCGCGTCAAAATCGAAATCCACCGCGACCAGCCCGACAAAGCCGCCATCCTCGCCCAGCGCAAACAAACCATCGACGACCCCGCCCGTTTCAACGCCACCGCATTCTACCCCGGCGGCCTCCTCCTCCTCGGCGAATTGGTGAAGTAACGGAACCCGCGGATGCTTCGCAAAAAGCCGGACCGCTGTTCTGCGTAAATTTCAATCATCTCACCGAGGTCCACGTCCCACTTCCTCACTACCTTCACACCTTGCGGTCATCCGGGTTCTTCGTGCCCGGCTCCGCAGGTTTTGCGTCCTCCTTCGGCTTGTTCGTGCTCACCGCCGCCGCGATGGACAGCGCCAGAGTGACGACGATTCCAAGCGGAACAAAAAGAATGACCGGCAGCACACCGAACCAGCCAACGGCAAGCCCGGCGTCGCCACCCAGCGCGCTCGTCAGCATCGCCCACAAAAGCGGCACGCCGACCGTAGCCGCGCCGGACCAAACGGCGTAGCACACCAGCGGCGACTGCTTCGGCGGTTCTTCAGGGTCCGGCTTCGTGGATTCGGGTTCCATGTGCGTATCAAGGTTCGGCTCTTCGTTGCGTGCTACTTTCTGCGCTGCTTTGCGTCTATTTTATTGTTCGCACGTGAACTCGCCCTTTCACTGCGCGCCTCACAGAAATACGATAGCTCATTTAACGCCGTGTTCCCGGTCGGGACGGGTATTGTCGGGCTGGAGCGCGAGGGCATTCGCTGACCAGATCCAGCAAACACCGTCGGTGAACGACAGAGCCACAATGCGATTGGCCTCGTCGAAGCCCAGTGACATCAAACGCTTGGCTGGCTTCTTGGCGTCACCTGCAACGCGACCGCCCCCCGACGAAATATGGCTGCCTTTGGCCTTTTCCCAAGTGAGACCGGCTGGGTTGGCGACTGAGCCTTCCAGCGTCCATGCTTTCTCACTGATTGTACCCAAAAACTTGGAAGTGTTCAGATCCCACACGCGGACACGACCGGTCATAAGCCCAAATGCGAGCAAACTTTCTTCACGGTTGATCGCGAATATGCCCTCAGTTTCCTCTGCTGATTCGTAGTTCTTGTCTTTCAGCGGCGCTGGCTCGAGCGTCGCCTTCTTTCCGCCCGAAGGAATCTCCCAGATCGACAGATTCAAGGCGCGAGACCTTGATGCGCTTATGAGGCGACCACTGCGCGGTGTGAATGCGAGGTCGTGGGGTTCGGACCCCTCTGAGCCCAGATCCATAAATGTGACGACTTCCTCGGCGGTCGTGCTCCACACCGCCACCTTGCTGCTGTTGTCATATTTTGCCACCGCGTAACGAGCATCGGGGGAAAGCCGCACCCCTTCAGCATGAGAGACACTCTTCTGTGTAGAATCCACAAGCCGCGTTTTCTTTTGGTCTGGCAAGTGAGTAACAACAGCGATCTGAGCCGGTCCCTTTGCAAAGTAGTACGACGGCGCCACAAGAACCGAGCCGTCTTGAGAAAGGGCAACCGGATTCGGTCCATGCCAATACATGCAATGCCAAGAGGCTGTGCCCGTAAATGCACCGGTCGCGATGTCTAAGACCTTGACCGAACCATTTTCGCACGCGACCGCCAGCTTCGTGCCGTCCATTGAAGGCTCAATAGCCTGCACGAGTGCCTGCCCCACATCCAAGCTGCTCAATAATTTCCTGGTCGAGCGGTCCCATACCTCGACCTTTCCATTGTAACCTACGAATATGCGCCCGGCGTCCTTGGATAGAGAAGCCGCATTCGGCGGACTTGCCGGAGGGGCCGATGGACCTTCTTTCTTTGAAGATTGGTCGGCCACAGACACACGTTCTGCACCAACCCAGACTTCCAGAAAACCTCTTCCTCTTTGATCGAGCTCGTAAGCCCCCCATTTGCTGATGGCCAGATCTGCACCAGCGGACCAACTCTGAGATGTTCCCGGCACGATAATGCGCACGGCCAAGGTACCGCGCTCAAACTGGGCCTCACGGTCGACCTCGATACGCTCAATGAGCACCCAAGCTGTTGCTCGTCGGTAGCCGCTCCCGGATAGCTTTAGAAATCGGCCGAGCTTGAACTTGATCTCCGCATCCTCTTGCAATGCCTTGGAAACGAGTTCGACCGCTTTCGTTGCCATCGCGGCATCACCGGAAGTCTGGCTCATGTTTCCCCTGTTGATCTCTCCCGAGACTAGCAACACAACCACGATCAGAAGGCTGACGAGTGCAATTACTATGGCGGTTCTCATGCTTCGGCTGCCGTTCAGTGTTCGCACCAATCGTAGTTCATTGCGCTCCGTCCGTTCGGAATCGGCTGTGGATGCGCCGTGTTTTTCCGTCCCGGCCGACCGCGCTCTCTCGAAGAATACAGCCCAGGCGATCACCCAAAACACGCAAAAGGCCACGCTCGATATCAGCACATTGTTTTCCCCCACTTTGCGCGGGCCCAACTCTGCCAGCAGAGCCAGACTTCCGGGAAACGGGACTGGGAACATGCCGAGGAGCACCGTCGGAGCGAAGGCAAAAGCCACAACGAACGAGCGCAGGAATGTGCGACCCACGACGCCCGCGGTCTCCGTCTTCCACCACACAAAACGCCACAGACCAAGCGCGGTGGCGACCCAGGGACTGATGTACACACCGTCCATGCCGAATAGCAAAAACGGTGCGCAAATGATTCCCACGTAGAATTTCCAATCCAGACGGCGATGCTTGGGCGTTGCAGTGGTGGCTTGCGAGTGTGTGTTGATTCCGGACTCATCCGGACTGGTTTCACCCGGCGCAAGCAGCAGCAGTAAGAAGGCGGGCGGAAAAAGGATGGGGCCGATGAAAAACCATCCCGAATAGCCGATGTCGTGCAGACGACGCACCGACGATGGTGCGATTGCCAAAAGGAATGTGCCCCACGGAATATAGACATTTATCGCGTACGCTCGCTGAAGGTACGCCAAGGCAGCAACAACCAGCGCGAAGCCGATACTGAATGCAATCAGGTAGTGCTTCCGACTCATCCGTCCGCGGAATGAGAACAGTTCTTTGAGGTTCATAGGTGGTAACTGGTTGGAAGACCCCGGAGCGACGCTCGTCGGGGTGGTTGTGGCGATTCATGCGGCAATACGCAACACATTGAATGGTTCCACATCCGCACGAAGCAACTTTGAGTCTGTCAAATTGTCGCGCAACCAAACGGGCGCTCCGCGCCGAACAAAAAACGGGGGCGTTCCGCCGCCCCAAACCCCGGCTCGGGGGGAACAATTTGATGATCTTCTAACCTCACTTCACTCTCAGTATTTAACAGCCCCAAACGCTGTCGCCCTCACACGCCCCTTGACAAACCTTCATAGGCGCTGCAGCGCATTCCATGAGAAGGCAGTCAACGCAAAACTGGGATTCATGATCGTGTTGTGACTGAAAGTGGTTGTTGAATCAAGAGCGGCGGGAGCGAGGCGGGGGCGGCTGGCTTCCATGCGGACTCGCTTGGTGCGG
>SXWH01000202.1 GCA_005791535.1 Verrucomicrobiaceae bacterium
GCGAACATCCGCGCACTCCGCACCAAACCCTACCGCCCCGCCGGCGGCTTGCCATCGCCCCGGCCCCGGCTAAACGTCGCGCTCATGAAACGCCGCATCATCTTCGCAGCCGCCCTCGGCATCCTCACCACCGTTCGCGCCGACGATGCGCCCGTCCCCGCCGCGCCCGCGCAGCCCGCTCCGGCTGACGCCAAGAAAGCCGCGCAGGAAGAACTGGAGGCGAAATTCAAGAAAACCCTCACCGACGCCACCATGGTCGGCACCTGGTATCTCGTCACGGACGGCAAAGCCGGCGAGGTGAAGGAGGACAAATACACCATCACCGGCGCGACCAAGCTCTTCGGCGAAAACTGGCTCATCCATGCCCGCGTCCAGTACGGCAAGTCCGACTTCGCCGCGCCCTTCCCCGTGAAGGTGAAATTGGCCGGCGACACGCCCGTCATCACCGTGGACGAAGTCGGCATCCCCGGCGGCGCGAAATACTCCGCGCGCGTCCTCATCCACGGCGGCACCTACGCGGGCACGTGGTCCGGCGGCGGGCACGGCGGGCTGATGAGCGGCATCATCGTCAAAGCGAAAGAATAAACCCCGGCCGCCCCCCGCTACTCCGGACGCGTCGTCACCGCTCCCGCGAAGCGGCACTTTTAAATCTGTGTCGCTTCGGGAGTGGTTTTAAGCCGCGAAGGGATTGCCTTTCAGGCGATTTCGTAGCGCGGGCTGCTTCCTTTTTTGCGGGCTACTTTCTTCCTGGCGTCTGTCGCGCACCGATTCCCGCATCAACAGCCAGCGGAAGCCCTCATTCTTCCATTCCAACACGGCATCGAGCTGTTGTGCCAGGATGTCCGAATTTTCGGATAATGCGTAGGACGCGTCGGATGGTGCGGACACAAGTTTCATTTGCGTAATGGCAATTCCAATCCACGCGTTATCTCAATAAATTGCCGCCAACAGAGAAGAAAGCAGCACGTCCACTGCATCCAGTGCCTAGATAAGCATGTATGTCCGCCTGTGGAACCAGTCTGTCCGCGCATGGAGACAGTAATGCCGACTTTGGATTCAGTTTTACTGTATTTAAACTCAGTTTAGGTTCGGATAGACTCAGTTTTTCTAACTTAGAATTCGGTTTGACTGTCGCCCGATTCACAAGCACTGTCGCCCGATTCAGTGCGTATGACTTTATATTCAGTGATTTTTCTTCAAGTTGTTGCCGATTGCCGGGTGGAGCAGGTCTTTAACCGAATGGAGGCACTGTGAATACGGCTCAATCTGGTATTGCTGGGCCTGCATCGAGTGGAGCCGTGCTCGCTTCGGGTGGTGGCGCTCCCCTTTCCAATCAAGGGTCGGTTTTACGCGAACCGCCGATGCCTCTGAGCAAGCTTTGCTCCGTCCTGGGTGAGATGACGCGGTGGAAGATTTTGCGCGAATTGGCAAAGGGCGAGCCGTTGCCAGTGAAGGAACTGGCGGGGCGGACGGGGCGGTCGTCCGATGTCGTGCAGAAGCATGTGACGATGCTCAAGGAGGCGAAGATCGTGGTGCAGGGTTATGGTCGGCTTTACAAACTCGCGCCGGGCATTCAGCCGGAGCCGGGGGCGGCGGTGCTGGATTTGGGGCACTGCGTCATCCGGCTGGATTTGCCGTCGTAGCCGTGGGCGGGTGGTTCTGCGTGGACGGATTTGGCGGGGGTGGGTATGTCGGGGGCGATGAAGGGTCTTAATCGCTGGCTTCCGGCTTATGTGCTCCGCAGGCGCTCGACGGTGCCGGTGGCGCGGGATGTGATGATCGCGGTGTGCGATCATTTTGAGCCGTTTCATGATGCGGACAAGGCGACGGCGCTGGCGCGGGTGAATCTTTGGCAGACGCGGCATACGGCGATGTGCAGTGTGTTTCGGGATAGCGATGGGGTGGCTCCGCGGCATTCGTTTTTTTATCCGGTGGAGCAATGGGATGCGGAGGTGTGCGGGCGGCTGGCGGACCTTTGCCACGGGACGGGGGGCGAGGCGGAGATTCATTTGCATCATGAAAATGATACGGCGGAGAATTTGCGCGCGACTTTGGTGCGGGGCCGCGATGCGCTGGCGGGGCTGGGGCTGCTTTCGCGGGATGCGACGGGGGCGGTGCGGTATGGGTTTATCCACGGGAACTGGGCGCTGGATGATTCGCACCCGGAGGGGCGCGGGTGCGGGGTGCCGGAGGAGTTGCCGGTGTTGCGGGAGACGGGGTGTTATGGGGATTTGACGCTGCCGAGCGCGCCGAGCCCGTGTCAGGTGCGGACGATTAATTCGATTTACTACGCGAGGGAGGACGGGAAGGCGCGGTCGCACGAGCGGGGCGAGCGGGTGAAGGCGGGGCGTCCGCGGACGGACCGCGGGGATGAGCTTTTGTGCGTGCAGGGGCCGCTTTGTTTGAATTGGGAGCGGCGGAAGTTCGGGGTGTTGCCGCGGATTGAGAATAGTGATCTGACGGGGGCGAATCCGCCGACGGCGCTGCGGTTGCGGCTTTGGGAGAAGTGCCATGTGCACGTGGAGGGAAGGCCGGAGTGGGTGTTTATCAAGTTGCACACGCACGGGGCGATCGAGCGGAACAGCACGGCGCTGCTGGGCGATGCGATGCGGGATTTCCACAAGCATCTGGCGGCGCGCGCGGCGGGAGATCACAACTTCCGCTACCACTATGTGTCGGCGCGGGAGCTGGTGAATATCGTGCACGCGGCGGAGGACGGGAAGACGGGGAATCCGGGGAACTATCGGGATTACCGGTATCGGCTGGCGGGGCAGTAGATGAAACGGACGCGCTAGCCGACGGAGGGATAGTCGAAGAGCGAGAGCTGGTCGGTGACGCGGCGGAAGGCTGCGGCGGAGAGGGGTTCGTCGGCATCGACAAATCCGGCGCGGCGCTTGGCGACGTCGAACAACCGGGCAAGCTGGTCGGCTGCATCGCCGCTCCCGCGCTGGCGTTCCTTGAACTTGGAGACGTTCAGCGCGCCGCCGCGGAGGTCGCGGATACGGCCGAGGATCTTTTCTTTTTCGCCGGGACGGTGGAGCTCCAGCCATTCGCTGAAGACGGGCGCCACGGCGAGCGGGAGCCGGAGCAGGATGTAACTCGCAAACCGCGCGCCCGCCTTTTTCGCCGCAGCGAGAATGGCGGGAATCTCGTGGTCGTTCAGCCCGGGGATGACGGGCGCGACCATGACGCGAACGCGGATGCCCGCGGCGCTGAGTTCCTCGATCGCAGCAAGCCGGCGCGAGGGTGTGCTGGCGCGGGGCTCGAGCACTTTGGCCAATGCGGGGTCGAGCGTGGTGACGGAGATGCCGACGCCCGCGGCCTTGAACTTTGCAAGCTCGCGGAGGTGATCGATGTCGCGCGTGACGAGGTGGTTTTTCGTCACGATGCCGACGGGATTGCGAAACTCCGCGAGCACGCCGAGGCAGCCGCGGGTGATTTCCAGCCGGCGCTCGACGGGCTGGTAGCAATCGGTGACGCCGCTCATCATGATCGTCTGCGGCTTCCACGCCTTTCGCGAAAACTCGGCGCGGAGAAGCTCGGGGGCGCGCATTTTCACCATGATGCGGCTCTCGAATTCGAGCCCGGCGCTGAAGCCGAGATACTCGTGCGTCGGGCGGGCGTAGCAATAGGCGCAGCCATGCTCGCAGCCGCGGTAGGGATTGAGCCCGGCGCGGAACGGGATGTCGGGCGAGTCGTTCCACGAGATGATGCTCTGCGAGTCGTCGCGCAGAAAGACCGTGCGCAGCGGGAGCGGGTTGCCGTCGTCGTCCACGAGCGCATCGGGCTCCAGCTCGATGTGCTGGGCGACGAAACGGTTGTCGGGATTCGAGCCCGCGCCGCGGGCCGGAGGAGTGGGCGGGCGCATCGACGCAGCGCTAGAGCGTAAAGTAGTCGGGCGCGTTGCCCGGCTTCCACTTGATGTTGCAGCCGATGCTCGGGCGTTGAACCGGATTCGGCGGCCAGCCGGCGAGGATGGCGTCGATGGCGCCGCGGAGATCGAGGCCATTCAAAGTGCCGGAGCCCGGGCGGTCCGCGCCACGGGAAGGCCGGGAGTCGTCGAGCTGCCCGCGGTAGGCGAGGCGCATCTCGGAATCGAAAAGGAAGAAGTCCGGCGTGCAGGCCGCCGAGAAGGCCTTCGCGACTTGCTGCGTCTGGTCGTAGAGCAGCGGGAATTTAATCCCGACCTTGCGACCCATCGCCGCGAGATACACGGGCGCATCCTCGGGATACTGCTCGACGTCGTTCGACGAGATTCCGACGACGCCGACGCCCTTCGGAGCGTAGTCGTTTGCAATCTTCACCAACTCAGGAAGGACGTGAACGACGTAGGGACAATGGACGCACAGGAAAACGACGAGCAGTGCGCGCTTTTCACGGAAGTCCGACGACCGGACCGCGCGGCCCACGGACACATCCGGCAGCGCGAACTCCGGAAGCCGGGTGCCGAGCGCAAGCATGGTGGATTGAACTGCCATGATGGAATTGTCGTGCAAGCAGCGCGGCCTTTCAACGGGAAATCCGGCGATGATCAACTCCGCCACCGGGATGCACCGCAGAGGCGCTGATTTTTCGCTAGGCTTGCGGAGGAGAGTCGGACAGCCTCCGCACCGATGAAAGCCCAAGTATTTCTCGCCGCCCTGCTCTCCTTCGCTCCAGTCGCCCAATCGTTCGCCGAACCGCTGCGACTGTGGGAGGGCGATGCGCCCGGCGCACTGGGCAACGCGGAACATGATATCCCGACGCTGACCATTTATGAGCCCGCCCCCGGCAAGGCGACGGGAACGGCGATGGTCATCTGCCCCGGCGGCGGCTACGGCGGCCTCGCACCACACGAGGGCGAAGGCTACGCAAAGTATCTCGCGGAGTTCGGCGTCACGTCGTTTGTTTTGAAATACCGGCTGGGCAGCAAAGGCTACCGGCATCCCGCGATGCTCAACGACGCACAGCGCGCAATCCGCGTCGTTCGCGCCGGAGCAGAGAAATGGGGAATCAAGCGCGTGGGCATCATGGGCAGCAGCGCCGGCGGTCATCTCGCGAGCACGGCGCTCACGCATTTCGACGCCGGGAAAGCCGACGCCGCCGACCCCGTGGAGAAGCAATCCAGCCGGCCGGATTTCGGCGTCCTTTGTTACGCGGTGATCTCGATGGAGAACGGCGTGACCCATGCGGGCTCGAAGAACAATCTGCTCGGCAAAGATCCCGACCCGGCGCTCGTGGAGTATCTCTCCAGCGAGAAGCAGGTGACGAAAGACACGCCGCCGTGCTTCGTCTGGAGCACGTGGGAGGACCCGGGCGTTTCGGTGAAGAACAGCCTCCGCTTTGTCGCCGCGCTGCAAAAGGTGCGCGTGCCGTTCGACTTTCACGTCTACCAAAAAGGCGGACACGGAATCGGCCTCGGCGACGGACGCAAAGGCAACACCGCCGAGAATGCGCATCCGTGGGCGAAGGATCTCGTCTTTTGGATGCGGCAAAACGACTGGGTGAAATGAACCGCGCCCAGTGAGCGAATCGTCCGCCAATTCATGGGGCCTGTCCTCGGTGACCGCATCGCTGAAGGCGCGCCGCGCCGCAATAGCGGCCAAGGCCCCTGCTCCAACCGGCATCCTGAACCCCGATGAACTGGAGCGTTTCGAAAACCTGCTCGTGTTCGCGAAATCCGCCGTCGAGGGTTACCTTGCGGGCCGCCACAAGTCGCCTTTCACCGGAAGCAGCGCCGAGTTTGCCGATTACAAGGAATATGCACCGGGTGATCCACTGACGCGCCTCGACTGGCGTGTTTACGGACGCACGCGGAAACTTTTCGTGCGGCAATACGAGGACGAAACGGACATGACCGTCTACTTGCTCGTCGATGCGAGCGCATCGATGCGCTACGCGGGAACCAAGAAGCAGTCGAAGTTCCTGCTCGCTTCGCGCATTGCAGCGGCCCTCGCCTACCTGATGCACAAGCAGGCCGACAAATCGGCACTGATTCTTTTTGCCGACAAGGTGAAGACATTCCTCGCGGCCGGCGCGACACGTCGACATCTGCACAAAATGGTGCAGGAGCTCGAGAAGACGACACCATCCGACCGCACGGGAATCGCCGGCGCACTCACGGAAGCCGTCCCTCTTTGTAAAAAGCGCGGGCGTCTGGTGCTCATCAGCGACTTCCTCGACGACCGCACCGCGCTCTTCGATGCGCTCAGTCAATTCGTGCACAAGCGGTTCGATATCCTGCTCCTTCAGGTGCTTGATGCGGATGAGTTGAATCTCCCCGCGCGCTCCGTCGCAAAGTTCGTGGACGCCGAAACACGCGAGACCGTCGAGGTCGATGCTGACGAAATCCGCGCCGCGTACCAACGCCGTATGCGAGATGAAATCAACGCACTCGCCCGCGAGGCGGACCTTCTCCAAATCCAGCACCGTCTTTGCGACACGGCGAATCCTTACATCGACGCGATCGAGGCCTACATGGGCTTTCGCGGGAAGCAACCATGACGTTTCTGAATACCGCCATCCTCGGGAGCTGCGTCGCGGCGGTCACCATGCCGCTCGTGATCCATTTGCTGAACAAACAGTTCCCGAAGCTGTTCGAGTTTTCATCCATCGCGCTGCTTCGCGAAACAATGGCCCAGCGCTCGCGGCTTTACAAATGGCGGCACCGCATCCTGATGGCCATGCGCACGCTTTTTCTCATCCTGCTGCTGCTGGCATTTCTAAAGCCGGTGCTGCCACGCTTCGGCGGGATCGCTTCCGGCGCGCAAGGTCGGATGGTCATCGTGGTAATCGATCACTCGCTGTCGATGGAACATACCGGAGGCGGCCAATCGGCGCGGCAGCGGGCCATCACGTCGGCAGATCAAATTCTCGCGGGCCTTTCTGCGGACGATGTATCGAATGTGATTATCGCCGGGCCAAGTGCGGGCACGTGTTTCTTTGACTGGTCGCACAATCACGCACAGGCCCGGAGCTTTGTCAGCGACTTGAAACCGGGAATGGGCGGCGCCGACTTCTCACTCGCCAACGCGACGGCGGCACGACTCTTTGGCAAGGCCCCCGTGAATGCCGAAATTTACTACCTTTCGGACTTCCAGCGGAAAAACTGGGCGGGCGTTGATTACACCGCACTGCCGCCGTCGGTCCGGCTTTTCTGGAATCCCGCAAGCGACAGCGAGCGCGGGAATCACGCGATTCTCGCCGCGACCCCGCAGCAAGGACGCATCCTCACGGGCGACACCATTTCCATCGAAGTCGAACTCGGCAATTACTCCCCCGCCCCGTTTCAGGCACCTTTGCGTATCACCATCGACGGTGCATCGACCTTCGAGCGCGAGGCGTTCGTGGGGCCGTGGGCATCGGCGAAAGTCGCGGTCCCAATTCCGGCGGGCGCGCCTGGACTGCATCTTTGCGAAATCACAATTCCCGCGGACGATCTCCCGAGCGATAACCGATACCATCTCGTCCTCGAAGTCGGCGACAAGGAAGGCGTGCTGCTCGTCAGCGATTCTTCCGAACCCGGCAACGACGCTCCGCACTACCTCCGAACTGCCTTGAATCCGTTTGAGGGCCGCGAGGGCTCGCTGAAACCGGAATTGATTCCCGGCGCTGGACTTTCCGCGGCGAAGCTTGCCGGAGTCAAAAAGGTCGTCATCGCAAAAGCAGGACCGCTTTCGGAGCGGGTCGCCACGGATCTCGCCGCATTTGTTTTCAACGGTGGCGGCGTGATGTGGTTTCTGGACGGTCCGGGCGACGTCGAATCGAATGTCGCACTGCGCAAAGCACTCGGAGGTCCGCTCCCACTCAATGTCGGTCCGCAACGAATCGCGAAACGCGCCGGCACGGACGCGCAGCAAATTGCGCGCGGCGATTTCCAGTCGAAGTTCCTGCGCATGTTTCGCGGGACGCGGCGGCAGGATTTGAGCCTGCTGGAGTTCTACGACATCCGCGACTGTTCCGCGAACGGCACCGGCCGCGTGCTGCTGCATTTCGGCGACGACACTCCGGCGATGGCGGAATTCGGCCACGGCCTCGGCACGATTGTGATGCTCAATTTCTCCGCCAACGAACTCTCCAGCAATCTCGCGCGGCAGCGTGCGTTCCCAGCCTGGATTCATGAGATGGTGAAATATCTATCGCCCGAGGAAACGACTCAACACTCCGCAGTAATCGGCCAGACGGTCACCGGCGAAGGATGGGCAGCCGACCTGAAGGCCGCGCCGCTCCGCGCACCGGATGGCACGCCCGCGGCGATCAAGAGCGAAGCTCTCGGCGAACGCACGGGCTTCTCGCTCGTCGCGGAATTGCCCGGATTTTACACGCACAAGACGACACAACTCACGCAGGCATTTGCCGTGAATCCGCCGCCTGAAGAGTCCGACCTGCGTCCGCTCGATGCCGCACAACTCCAGAAACAGATCGGCGCGGGCACAGGTTTCGTTGTGTCCGGTCGCGATGATCTCGATGACCTCGTCCGCGGGCGTCCGCTGTGGCAGTGGTTCATCCTCGCGGCGACGGCGATGCTCGTAATGGAACTTGTTTTTCAAATGTGGATACGAAGGGTGGCGCAAACATGATCGCGGCGATTGTCTGGGATCCGCTTTTTCCAATCCCCGTGGTGCTCGGGCTGGGATTCGTGCTCATCGCCGCAACGGTGTTCGGATACTTGAGAATCGGCGCGGCAGTTCCTCGCAGCCGAAACCTCCTGCTTACCGCGCTGCGGTCCGCCGGCATCGCTGGTGTCGTTCTAATCCTGCTCCAGCCATCGCGTATCGAGGTCATTCCGCCACCGCCCGCGAATCGCGTGACGATCATCGGCGTCGACACTTCCAAGTCGATGAAACAGGACGACATGCCCGCTGGCACGCGCACGGAAGCCGCGATGGAATCCTTGCGCGATGCGGAGCTGATAGACGCCTCGGGAAATCCTTCGGGAAGCTCACTGCGCTTCTACAAATTTGCCGAGGATGCAGAGCCTGCGACCACTTTCAAACCGGAGGGAAAAACCACGCTTTTTCACACGAGCGTGCAAACGATGCTCGGCTCGCTGCGCGCCGGCGAATCCGCACGGGCGATGCTTCTTTTCACCGACGGCCACGACTTCGAACTCGTAAACCCCGCGAAAACGGGATTCGTCGCGCGTCAGCGGCAAACGCCCATTTACGCCGTTCCGATGGGCAAACAGGGAAAAGTGCGCGACGTTTCGGTGCGCATCACCGGATTCCAGCCATACACCTACGTGAAGCAGAAATCCCGCATCACTGCGGCGCTCCGGTGCATCGGGATCGAACTTGAAACCGTTCGTGTTGAGTTGCTGCGCGACGGCAAAGTAATCCAAAGCCGCGATGTGCAAACCGGCGACTCCAGCGAGGTGCCGGTGGATTTTGAAGTCGTGGAGGAAAAGACCGGCCAGTACGAGTACGAAGTACGGACGCTCGCGGTGCGCAATGAAACGGAACTGGATAACAACGCTGCGCTGACATTCCTCAACGTCATCGATCAGCAAATCCAGGTCCTCTTCCTCGAAGGCTCGCCTTACTGGGACACCACATTCCTCCAGCGCTCACTGCTGCGAAACGACAAGATGAACGTGGACAGCGTCGTGAAATTCACGAAGGAGAAAGCGCGTTCGATTCGCAAGGATCCGAAACTCGGGCCGCTCACTATCCCAGAAAGTGCGGCCGATTGGCGGCGATACGATGTCGTCATTCTCGGGCGCTGGATCGAGGAGATCATGAGTCCTGCGCAACTCCGCGGTCTGGAGGCCCACGTGCGCGATGGCGGCGGTGCGGTGATTTTCGCCCGCGGACCCGCTTTTACAGGCGCGCTCGCGCAAAATGAACTGGAGCCTGTGATATGGACACCAGTTCCCGTTCCGCACGTGAAGCTTCAGATCGCCCGCGAAGGTTCATCCCTCGCGCCATTTCGCGCGGTGACCAATTCGCCCGGCGGCGTGGACGGGCAGCCCGAATTAATCGCCGGACGCGCAGTTTCGGAAAAGAAACCGCTCACTGCGACGCTCGCAAATTCCGTCGGTGACGGTCCGGTGATGCCGGGATTCGTGCACCGCAGGTTCGGAAACGGCCAGGTCCTTAGCGTCGGCGTGGACGGGCTGTGGCGCTGGGCTTTCAACGCAAAAGTGGACGGCCCGAATACTGTATTCGATCGCTTCTGGGACCAAATGATTCTGTGGATGCTCGCGAGCCGCGACTTTCTCCCCACCGACAAATTCGGCCTGCGCGCCAGCACGGCAAATGTCGCCCTTGGCGAACGCATTTCATTCCGCGCAATTGTTCGCGATGCAAACGCATCTTTGAAGGACGTTCCACTGGTGATTACGCGCGGCACCGAGGAGGTTGCTCGCACGAGCCTGACGGAATCCGAGCAGGCGCAGGATCGACTTTCCGCCGATTTCCAGCCTCCGGCAAAAGGAAAGTACGAGGCAACAGCCATCTTCCCGGGAGGCGTCAAACAGACCGTGCGCTTCATCGTCTTCGACGAAAACGCGGAAGAAACCGAAGTTGCAACCGACATCACGTTCCTCCGCAAACTTTGCGAAGCCAGCGGCGGCCGACTGCTCGAACCCGCCGAACTGCCGAAATTCCTCGCGCAACTCAACGATACATCCGTCGATGCACAGTCCACGACCGCGATGGTGCCGTTGTGGGATAACTCATTCGTTCTCTGGCTGATTGCCGGACTGTTCGCCGCAGACTGGTATTTTAGGCGAAAACTTGGCCTCGCCTGAGTTTGCCTCAGTTCACGAAATAACTGAGGTTTTCGAGCTGGATCGCCAAGTCGACGTTGTTCACTGCGATCCGTTCCGGCACGAGGAGCACAGTCGGCGCGAAGTTAAGAATCGCCTGAATACCCGCGTCGATGAGCGTGTTCGCGACCTCCTGAGCTGTGTTGCCCGGCACGGTGAGGATTGCCATCCGCACATTGCGCTCCTTTATAAACTCCGAGAGTTGGCCCATCGGCAAAATCGGAACCTTCACATCACGAGGGCGCTTTCGCTCGGTGTCCATGTCGAATGCCGCCACGAATTCAAAACCTTCCTTCGCGAACCCGCCGTACCGAAGCAGCGCGGTTCCAAGCTGACCCGCCCCGACCAGAATGACGGGCTGAAGCGTCGCCATTCCGAGCACTTTGGTGATTGCTTTGCTCAGTTCCGCAACATTGTAACCAAGCCCCCGCGTTCCCCACTGCCCGAAGTAGGTCAAATCCTTGCGAAGCTGGGTGGGCTTCACCGCAGCAGCGGTCGCAAGCGCTTCCGAACTCACGGTTTCGACGCCATTTGCTTTAAGGCGCTGAAGCGCCCGGTTGTAGATTGAAAGTCGGTAAACGGTTTTCCGCGGAATATCTGCCTTCTCCATTACCTTGTGAAACAGAACGATTTTTCATCGGAGCGCCAGTGATTTTTTCAAATTACGCCACCAGAAAGCGTACCGACAGTGGGACTCGAACCCACACGGAGCTTGCGCCCCAAGGGATTTTAAGTCCCTTGCGTCTGCCATTTCGCCATGCCGGCCTTCAGTGCGCTCATCCATCTCGCGCGATGTGCGGATTCAACGAACGGCGCTATGGAAACGGAGTCGCCCTCCGATTGCAACAAACACCTTGAGAAATTATACAGCGACCCACGAATGCCGCACACCAAATTCGCAAACAACACTGGCTTATTGCTTTACAAAATATTCAGGAAGGAAAATTAAAATTTCCCTTCGTTTCGGCCTACAGGTGTGATACGTTACCCGTCCTATGTCTATCGCAAAGAAACCCGCATTCAGCCGTCGGCTCCCGGATTTGGTGACAGAAGAACTCGCATCAGCGCTCTCGCGCCGCTCCGCCTACGAGTTCAAAGACCTTTTTGACGTCGTGCACGAGAACTTGAAGGCCCGCAACGCAGCCAGTGGCGGCGAAGAGATGCTCCGCCTCCGCGCGTATGAAAAACTTCAGAACCTCGTCTCCCGCGGCATGGTGAAGATTACCGTCGGAAAAGACGGCAAGAAGAGCTACAAGGGTCTGCCCAAGCAGCTTGCGACACTCCAAACCAACGTCACTCCGGCGATCTAAGTGAAAGATTTCTTTCCCGTCCTGATTCAGGTCGGTATCGTTCTGGGGTTCGGGGTGGTCACGCTGGCAATCAGCGTGCTGCTCGGGAAGTCGGCCAAACGCACAGCGGCAAAAGACATGCCGTACGAATGCGGCATGATTCCGCAGGGTGAAGCCCAACCGCGCTTCGCGGTGAAGTTTTACCTCGTGGCGATGCTCTTCATTCTCTTCGACATCGAAGTGGTCTTCCTGTATCCATGGGCGGTTAACTTCAAATCGATGATCCAGACCCACGGTTCGGGCATCTTCTGGAGCATGACCGGCTTTCTGGCGCTGGTCACATTCGGGTACGTTTACGCCATCAAAAAGGGCGTTCTCGATTGGAAGAAGAGCTGACCTGAAAACCAAACACTGTATTTGCGGCCCTGCTGTTGCCTGAGTAACAGCCGGGCCGCTTCTTTTTATCGATGATCCATTCCATTACACTCTATCGCGTTCGCGCTGATGTCGATGAACTCAAACTCGACCAAATGATGATCGCCGCGCGGGTGAGCATGCTCAAGATTCCCGAGGTGCAAGGCGTCCGCACCGGGAAGAACGTAGAGGCCGGAGCACCCTGGGGATTCTTTGTGGCGCTCGACGTAGAGAGTCTCGACCGCCTCCGGCTCGTCCACGAAGACCCGATTTACATTAAATTCCTCGCTGATGTTCTGTCAGGCACGGTCGAAGAAGAATTCGTCGCAACGTACGAGATGCAGCCTGGCAAGAGCATCAATTACTCGTAACCCGCGCGCTTACGGCACCCGTACTGCGCGGTAAAAACGCCGCACCTGTGCTCCCGGTGTGTCCGTGATGGTGAGCGTGGCCGATGTCGCCTTGAGAGGCGGACCGAGGTTCACCCAAACGGCGGCGTCGAGGTCATCCTTAAACTGCGCCTGGTAGGTAAAATCCGGCGTGGTCGTGATACTAAATGTCACGACTCCTCCCGAGATTGTTGCAGTAGCTGTGGGCGGAGCGAGTATCGGGGAATTCGATGAACCGGCGCTTGCAGCGGCGAGAAAATCGACCATCAGCCCGCCGTCAGGAATCCGGCCCTGGCTGATGTTCTTTACCTGGGCACCAAATGTCACCGAGTCGATGACGGTTCCATCCGGTGCCCGGAGCGTGAGCGTTTCGCCGCCGGTGCTGAGCTTGAACGGAACGTGCAACTGTCCCCCTCCGGAATTTTGAATCGTTTCGTCATCGGCCCACACGATGAGCCGGCCATTCGCGGGAATGCTGTATCCGGATGGAATGACGAATGTCGTCGGCACTGGTGTCGAATCACTCAGCGTCCAGTTGGCCAGACTCACACTCGCGCCGGTGGGATTATAGAGTTCCAGCCAGTCGTCGCTATCGCCATCGGCTGAGTCCGTGACGAGCGCCGCGTTATCTGCAAGCCATTCATTAATGCGGATCGCCGCCCACGCATTGGTCCCGGTGAAGGTTACCGAGAGAGTCGTGCCCGAAGTTTCGATTCCCGTACTGTCAAAGGCCCGAACCGAGAGCGGATTGGTGCCGCCCGGTATACTCACGCTCGCGCTCCAAGTTGTCGTGCCCGTCCATGTCAAAGGGATCTCCACGCCGTTAAACGTGATCGTTTTCACGCTTACCGGAGCAGTGCCAGTGAGTGTGATAGGGCTCGTTGTAGTGTTGATCGTGGTCGGACCGTTTACCGAAAATGAAGCGCTTACCGTCGCAAGCTGCGATTGCAGAAATGCGACTCGCAAATCCATCCATTCGGGGATGCCTCCGGTGATCGCTGTGTAGTAGCCACTGGCAACCAACGGCGAAGTCACAGCCACACCATTTGCGATATATCCGTTGTAACGCTGTGATATCCGAGTGCTCACTGCGGAGCTACTGAAGAACGTGCCGAGGGAATCGGAAATCGCGCGCCAGTAGTGGCGGATGAAGGCCGGCGTGGCATACATTGTAAGCAGCGGCGGATCGATGCTGCCCGCGGGAAAAAGCGCATACGAAGAAGGGTGGCGGTTGCCATTATCCTGCCCAAGTCCGATATCCATGTCATTCGCAATCACCTGCCAAAGCCCGTTCGCGGGCTTGTAAAGGTATGCGTTTTTGTGATTCTCGTTTCCAAACGTATCCCACAGACACGTGAGGTCCGCGAAAGCAAAACTGCGCATCCATTGCTCCATGTCGGCCGCGCCTGACACCGCACCCACGTAGGAACTGCCCGTGGTATTTACCGCATTTACGAGGCCGTACAAATCCGTGAAATCATCCTGATTCCTCCCATCCGCACGCGGCTGCCAGCACCATCGATAGCGCGCCGTTTTATAAGCGCCGCCGGCGGTGGTGAACGGGAGCAGGGAGTTGATCGGACCGCTCAGCCGCGTGCCTGTGTCATTATACTCCACCCACGTGTTGGTTTTGATCAGACGCCCATCCGCGTCTCCCGCGAAATTGGACTCCAAGTGCGACCCGCCGGGCTGATGGGCATCGTGGTAAATGGGAACCGTCGCATTGAAACGACGGTTGCCATTTACGATGAGGTGAACGTCCCGTCGATGAAGCGTGGGCAAATGCATCTGCTCGAGCATCCAGTGCATCAACTGTTCGCGTTGATTGGTCGCATCGCGAACCGGCCAATCGAGTGTCACGCTCGTTTCGCCGAAGAGGCGCTCGCCCGGCGGCAGGGAAACCTCGTATCCGCCGATCGTGTTGAGCGGGTTCGTATTCGCGCTCTCGAAGTTCATCGCGAAGTGTGCGCCGCTTCCGTAGAAAATGCGGCTCGTATTGTGCAGCAGCGTCAGCGGGAAATCCTCGTTGGATTTCGGAAGCCGCGCATTCCATGCAGTCATTGCAGCCGAAGTGAGCCACATCGAATAGGAGCCGAAGGCCCCGCCGGGCAGCGCATCACCGACACGCACGAGACATTCGCCCGTAGGCGGAAACACGGCACTCGCACTCGTGGAATCCATCGCTGTGATCGTAAACCCGATCAGCGACGATGCAGGCTGACCGGGGATGGTACAGGAAAATATGCCATCACCAGCCAGCAAGTCCCCACCGGAACCCGCGTCGTTCATGGGCACGATCGTGAGTGTCGAAGATGGATCCACACGATAGCGCAGACTGACCGCGCCGAGACCGGTAGCGTCCTGCACTCGGGCGGACACCGTGAATGGAACATTGGCCGCCGGAAGCGCCGGCCTGTGCCGGGTCTCGGTGATTCCAGGACCCGCATTTGAAATGGCACGGCTGTTTGCTTCACCCGGCGTGCCAAGATTCGTCGGCACCACCAGTCTCGAATATTTTTCCAGTCCGCCACCGAGGAATCGGATGAGAAACTCGTCCGAACCGCGCAGCCAGCGAACTCGGGCGCGAATCGTCGCGGTGGAACCTGCGGCAATCGTACTCGCGAGGGCACTCCTGACGCGGTTGGGGGCAAGGTCCCCTCTTCCGGCAGCCACGATTCGAAGTGAGTTTACGCCTGCGAAGCCCGTATTCTCAATGACTGATTGATTGTGCGTCCCCTGCACAAGCCATGCACCGATTCCGCTTTCAAAACCGCCGTTGATGACCTGATTGCCACCGCCCGACGGGATAGCCTCGACTTCGTCCAGCAGGGCTTCTCCCGCATTGAGCAGCATCGCATCGATGCGGTTCGCCACAGCGCTGGCATCGGTGTGCACATGATCGAGAACCCCGGTCAGTTCGACCAGAGTCCACGGGGCCTTCGCGGATTCGTTGCTGTCCGCCCAGAAAGGCGTAGCCGATTCGGCCGCATCGGTTAGTTCGAGACTGCTCCCTCCACCGTCGGCCCATTGCGACCATCGCGATTGATCTGCGTAGTTCACTTCGTCCATGGCGGCAAAATACGTAAGCGAACCGGGAATCACCACTGGTTGGGCCAGCACGATTTCCTCACCACCATCAGCAAGCGCTCCGGTGAAGGGACCGTAAATCAGCGCAGGTGAAAGCGCCGGATGATTGGCCTGCGTCCGCGCCGGATTTTTCGCCACTACAACGTAGCCGTTCGGCGCGATGCTCGCACCCGCGGGAAACGTGTATGAAACGCCGTCGCTTATGCGCCATCCGGCCAGACTCACCACGTTGCCGGAGAGATTGCGCAGCTCCATCCACTCGTCCTCCGTGTCGCCGGTAATCGGATGGAAGTACAGTTCATTAATCACCACCGGTCCGCGCGCCGCAGCTGCGTTCGCGGCACCCGGTGTTGCAGCCGAGAGCCGCCGCACGGGACCTTCGCCATCAGGCACACGACCAGCGGCCGTGTCGGCCAGTTGCCCGCGAAAGCGCACTACATCAAGAACTCGGGTCTGCGTTGCATTGGTGAAATAAATCGTCTCGCCCTCTGCATCCAGGCCGAAACCCATCTGCGTCTGCGAGAAACTCACCCGTCCGCGCGGCGGCAGAACGGTGCCGCCCGGAATCTGAAACTTGGCGAGCATGGCACTGTCGTCCGAGAGCCAGCAACCGCTCACGTCCACATTCAGCGGGCTGCTGTTGAACAGTTCCACGAAATCGGTCCCGATGGTGGAGTGCGCCAGGATTTCGTTAATAAGCACGTGATCCTGCGCGCTCGAAGATACGTTTTCCGCAGCGCCCGGTGTCCCACCTATGGACGCGCTCGCGCTCCATGCCTTCACATCCGCTTCGCCGAAACTGGGCCGCGCCAGCACGAGCGAGTGCCCCGCCCCATCGGCAGCAGCGGGCCAATCGGGCCCGTCGTTCCAAATCGCATCCAGCACGATCGCATCATTCTTCCGCCGAAGCCTCAGCGTGCCACCGTTATTGGAAAGCGTGCCGGTCCAGGGTCCGAGAACGCCATTGAGCCCGTACACCGCCTGCACGTCCGAAGGTGCTGCCGCGACAACAAGAAATCCCTGCGCTGGAATGCTAGTTCCTGGCGGAAACGAAAAATCAACATCTCCGGAAATGCGCCATCCCGTGAGCTCTTCTGGCCAGGGATTTGTGTTGTACAGCTCGATGAACTCCACATTCCTTCCATCGAGGCGCGGTGCCGGATTCGGCATGATTTCCGAGAAAATCAACGGTGTCCTTTTGCTGGATACGGCGAGCGGTTCCGCGCTGCGCTGCCACCGATTTGGATAAATCACATCGATCGCGGCGGATGTTGTCACCGTGCCGTTCGGATTTGTGACAGCCACCGAATAGTTTCCGGTGCTCGCGAAAACTGCGTTTGTGATGTTCAAAGCAGATGACGTTGCGCCGGGAATCGCCACATTGTTCAGGTACCACTGGTAGTTCGGCGCCACGATGCTCTCAGCATTCACACTCAGAGTCGCACTATCACCGAACCACAGTGTTTGTGATGGTGGAGTAGTTACAAATACCGGCGGCGCGAGCGGATCGCCCACGAGCGAGACCGTAAGGTTCTCAATCCGCGCATCACACAACGCGCCTGCCCCGGTGGCGTTGCCGGATTGAAGCACGCGCATTTCCAAATATCGCACGGCATTCTCCCATGTCACATTCCACGGACCGAGATTGAACGTCCCTCCGCCCGTGACCGTCACCACCGCGGTCGCGACAATCGGCGAAACGGTCTCGTCGATCGTGAGCACGAGGTTCCAGTTTGTCGCATAGATGTCGGGGGACTTCAGTACGCCTGTCGCGCCGCTGGCGATGTTCACATTATCCGCCCACGTCGCCCATGCGCCGTTTCCACGGATAAAAAAACCGATGTCGGTCGATGCGTTGTTCGGCCCCGTGTGACCCGGAGTATCGCCCAGATCGAGCGATAACCACGTGTCTGTAACTGCCGTTGCGTTATTCCGTTGAATGTTGCCCGTGTACGCGACCCGCCATTTTCGCCCCGCCACCTGCGGGCCAAAATTTGTGGAAAGCCTCACCGCCGTCGCCGAGGATGTAGTTCCGTGATAGGTCCGCAGCAGCAGCGCATCGCTGCCGCCGAAGGTCGCAGAGCTTTTCTCTATGAAGGCGTCATTTGTATAACCAGTCGAACTGGTCAGCAGCTCCGTATAGGTCCCGCCAGCCAGTGGACCCGATTGCCGCGCAGGGATGTTGACGTTTATATTCGAATCACTCGTCGCACCGGCGAGGGTGAATGGATCAGACAGTTGTGGAACGTCAGCCATCGCGCTCCACGCGAAAGCCATCCATGCGGATACAATCAGGCGGAAAACCCGGTGTGCGCAATTGCTGGCGGAGAAAGATTTGTGCATGATTCGCGAGGCGGTATTAAAACTCACAGGACGTTTCTAAAAAGCCTTTCTAAACGACACTCCATAGTTGCGGAGGTCGAGCGGCGGCATCGCCCCCCAGCGACACCGCCGCCCCGGAATCCCATGAAACGCGAACCGATAAACGGCCACGTATTCGCTGGAAACTCCATCCCCTTGCTGGAGTACCCGTCAAGAAACTCCAGCCCCAAAACCCGGGATTTCCGTCAAGAACCCGGGAAACCTTTGCAAGAACCGGCCGCGCCTGCTCCGGAACCCAGATGCCTGACACGACTTCGTATTCCTGCTCTATGGCGGTGACATTTTCCCCATTCAATCAACTTCCCGCTCGACACCTATCCCCTTTTTGGGGCTGGTTATCACCATGCCTCCACTCCAATTACTTTCAGTTCCGGCACAGATCGCCGCGCACCTGCGCGCAGAACTCATGCGCGGTCATTGGAAGGAAACCATGCCGGGTGTCGGTTCGCTTGCGAAGCTGCTGAACGTCAATCACAAGTCCGTCGAAGAGGCGCTTCGTCAACTGGAACGGGAAGGCGTGCTCAAAGGTCAGGGCCCGGGACGGAAGAGGGCGATTATTTCGAAGGTCGTCAGGACGGAGCGCGCCACGCGGGTGACGATTCTTCCCTACGAAGCGAAGGACCGGTTTGCATTGAGCATCGTGGAACTCCAGCACGCGCTCTCCGAAGCCGGCCACGAGGTCATCATCGCGGAAAAATCCCTCGTTGCACTAGGCATGAATCCCGCCCGCATCAGCCGGCTCGTCCGGAGGACACAGACCGACGCTTGGATTATCCAGGCCGGTTCACGCGAAGTTCTCGAATGGTTTGCCGCCCAACCGGTGCCGGCGATTGCGCTCTTCGGGCGCCGCGACGGCATACCTATCGCCGCTGCCGGACCCGGAACCCACGACGCATGCGCCCACGCAACAAGGCAGCTCATTGCGCTTGGACACCGCCGCATCGTCATGCTCTGCCGTAGCGAACGCCGGAAGCCGGATCCCGGCCTGACCGAACGAACCATGCTCGACGAACTCACCGCGTACGGGATTCCGACCAGCGAATACAATCTTCCGGATTGGGACGAGAGTATTGATGGCTTTCAAGATCTTCTGTGATCGCTTTTCCGTGTAAGCCCGCCCACGGCGCTCATCTTGGGAATAGGCGAATTTTTCCTCGCGACCCAGCAATTCCTGGCCAAGCGCGGACTGAGGGTTCCCGAGGATGTATCGCTCGTATGCTTCGATTCCGACCCGAGCTTCGATTGGTGTGCTCCGACAGTGGCGCACGTGCGTTGGGAAATGGAGCCCGTGATACGGCGCCTCGTTCAGTGGGTGTACAACGTGCGCCGCGGGCGAATTGATCGGCGACAAACGGTTACTCCGGCGCGCTTCATCGCGGGAGGAACGGTCGGCCCGTGCTCTGCACGGTAGAAGCAGTCAATTGCCCTTACGCACTCCCCATGCGCCAACCGGGTTATTCCGAGTAATTTCTCGAAAGCAATGCCATCGCTGCGTTGTGACCTGCGATGCCGCTGACTCCGCCGCCCCGGCGGGCTCCCGCTCCAGCGAGGAAAATGTGCGGGTCATCCGTCTCCGCACCCCACAGCGGTCTGTCTTGCTGCGATTGCCCATGCTCCAGAAATGGGAAATCCAGGTCGCGGTGAAAGATGTTCCCGCGCGGAAGTGAGATGTCCTTCTCCAGGTCGAGCGGCGACTTCACTTCGATCGCCAGCGATCCGTCGCCGCACGGCGCAAGGACGGATTCAATCGGCTCTGCGAGGTATTCGTTCAGGCTTGCGAGCGCGCGCTCCTTTGCGAGTGCCTTCGCACCCTCGGGGTCGGCATCAAACAGCTTCGCCGGCGTGTGGAGACCGAAAAGGGTCAGCGTGTGAAAACCTTTCGCGATCAGCTCCGGCGAAAGAATCGTCGTATCCGTAAGAGTGTGACAATACATCTCCATCGGAAGCGGCTCGGGCATCGCTCCTGCGCGTGCCCGGGTATACGCGTTCTCAAATTGCGTGAAGCTCTCGTTCGCATGGAAGGTCCCGGCGAACGCGAGCCGCGGATCGATTCCAGACTTCAATCGGGGCAGACGCGTGAGCAGCATATTAATTTTCATCTGCGAGCCCTCCAGTGACTGGGGAGCCGACTGTCCGCGCAGGCGCGCGAGATATTGCGGTGCTGCCGCAAAGAGCAGATCCTTCGCAACGTATCTTTCGCCGGATTCGGTCTCCACGCGCACTCCTCCCGTGCTGGTCTCCATTACGGTCACCTTCGATCGCAATCGAATATCGACTCCGGACGCCTTCGCTATGCGCAACAACTCCTGCACTAAGGCTCCCATTCCACCCTGTGGCACGCGCCATTGACCGGTGCCGTTTCCAATCAAATGGTAGAGGAAACACCGGTTCGCCTGCATGTCATCGGCGGAAACAAATGTCCCGATCAGCGCATCGGTCAGAACCACGCCGCGCACAAGATCATCGGTGAAGCGCTCGCGAATTACATCTCCGATCGGAACCTCCATCAAACTGCGCCAAACCTCCGGAAATCCCGTCTGCGCTTTGAGTTCATCGGCGGACTTGAGCGGCTGGAGCATCGACGGCGCGAGCCGCTTTGCCAGTTCCGCGATTCCGGCGTAAAACTCCCGCCACGCCCGCGCTTCCTTGTCCGATCCCGTGAGTCTCCGGAAGCTCTCAGCCGTCGCAGCGTCCCAATCCGAAGCCACCAACAGGCCATCATCACGGCCATCCCGATGATACGGTGTGTATGAAGCCACAGACCGCTCCAGCGTTCTGAAACTCATTCCCAAATCCGACACGATCTGATCCGGCAGCAGCGACACGAGATAGGAGTATCGAGACAGCCTCGCATCATAGTCGGGGAAAGGTCGCACGCTCGTCGTGGCGCCGCCCGCTTCCTCTCGCGCTTCAAGCAGCACAACCGATTTGCCGGCTTTCGCGAGATAGCTCGCAGCAACGAGTCCATTGTGTCCTGCGCCGACGATGATGACGTCGTAAGTTTTCGATTCGTGATTCATCGTTCCTTTTGGTGCTTCAAAGACTCCTGCGGGTTCATGCGAGAATCGGCTTCACCACTTCGCCGTGAACGTCTGTGAGCCGGTAGTCCCGGCCTTGATGCCGGACTGTCAGCCGCGTGTGATCCACGCCCAGCAGGTGAAGCGCGGTCGCGTTGAGGTCGTGAATGTGGACGGGATCTTTCACGACGTTGTACGAAAAATCGTCCGTCTCGCCAAACTGAGCGCCCGGCTTTACTCCGCCGCCGGCGAGCCAGACCGAGAAACAGCGCGGATGGTGGTCGCGACCATACGTCTTCGCGGTGAGTTGCCCTTGCGAATATACGCTGCGTCCGAACTCCCCGCCCCAAATCACGAGCGTGTCCTCCAGCATGCCTCGCTGCTTCAAATCTTCAACCAAAGCCGCACTTGGCTGGTCGGTGTCGTAACATTGCGTGCGGATGTGTTCCGGCAGGTCGCTGTGCTGATCCCATCCGCGATGGTAGAGTTGGATAAAGCGCACGCCGCGCTCGGCAAGGCGCCGCGCCAGAATGCAGTTCGCTGCAAAGGTGCCGGGCTTGCGCGATTCCGGGCCATATCGCTCGAACATGGACGCTGGTTCCCTCGAAAGGTCGGCAAGCTCCGGGACTGATGCCTGCATACGGAACGCCATCTCGTATTGGTCGATGCGGACCTGAATTTCTGGATCCTGATACTCGTCGAGCTTGAGTCGGTTAAGTCCGGCAATGTCGTTGAGCATCGCGCGCCGGCGTTCCGTCGTGATACCCGGCGGATTTGAAAGAAAAAGGACCGGGTCCTTTCCGGGACTGAATCGAACGCCCTGATAGCGCGCAGAAAGAAAACCCGAACTCCACATACGCTCGTGGAGTGGCTGTGCGTTCCCGTTGCCGCTCGGCCGCGAAATCATCACCACAAATGCGGGCAGGTTCGCATTCTCCGAGCCGAGACCGTAGGCCATCCATGAACCAAACGAGGGTCGCCCGGGTACCTGACTGCCGGTTTGCAGCATGGTCATCGCGGGGTCGTGATTGATGGCCTCGGTGTTCATCGAGCGGACGATGCAGAGTTCGTCGGCAATCCGCGCCGTGTGTGGAAGTAATTCGCTAAGCCAGTGCCCGGCTTTTCCGTGTTGCTTGAATTCAAACACGGACGGCGCGATGGGAAAACGCGCCTGCCCCGCAGTCATGCCGGTGACACGCTGGCCGTTCCGCACCGATGCCGGAAGATCCTTGTCGAACTGCTCCCGCAAGCCCGGCTTGAAATCGAAAAGATCCAGTTGAGAGGGAGCGCCCGCCTGCGTGAGCCAGATCACGCGCTTTGCCTTCGGTGCGAAGTGCGGCAAGCCTGCCACACCTAGTGCGGCGGATGGCGTGGGATTCAACAACGAGGCTAGGGCCGCCGCGCCGATTCCCGCGCTGGCACGACCGAGGAATTGCCGGCGCGTGATTTCGTGAAATGGTTGCGTGTTCATGATGCGTTACTCCCTCATTACCGTTTCATCGAGATTCAGCAGCGTGCTTGCGAGCGCGGTGTAGGACGCGAGTTCCACAACATCGAGCGCGGCATCCGTTGCCGCCTCTCCGACCTTCAGGAGCATTGCAGCACCGGCTGGGTCGGATCGAAAATCACGAAGCGTGCGCTCAAGCGATGCCCTCAGGATCTCCATTTCCGCGGGACGCGGACTGCGCGCAGTCACGAGGCGAAAGCCAAATTCCAGCCGCGACTCCGAATAATCGCCACCCTCGCGCAACATGCGCTGAGCCAGAAATCGCGCAGCCTCCACGTAGGTGGGATCATTCAGGAGATTGAGCGCCTGAAGCGGCGTGTTTGTGCGCGGGCGGCGCAGCGTGCATGTCTCGCGGAACGGTGCGTCGAAAAGCAGCATCGCAGGATTGGGAACCGAGCGCTTCCAGTAGGTGTAAAGACTGCGCCGGTGCAGTGCCTCGCCTTTGTCCTGAGTGTAGGTCGCCTTTGGATTATCCTTCTGATTGACCACCTGCTCGTAGAGTCCCGGCGGATGATACGGTTTCACAGACGGTCCGCCGATTTTCCTCACAAGAAGGCCACTCACCGCGAGCGCCTGATCGCGCACAAACTCTCCCTGCAAGCGGAACCTCGGTCCGCGAGCCAGCAGGCGGTTGTCCGGATCGCGTTCGTGTGCCGCGGGCAATTGCTTCGAGCTTTGACGATAGGTCGCGCTGGTCACGAGCATGCGCAGCATCGCCTTCGTATTCCATCCGCTCGAAATGAACTCCGATGCGAGCCAGTCGACGAGTTCCGGATGACTCGGCGGTTCGCCCTGCGACCCGAAATCCTCCGCCGTGCGCACCAGCCCGGTGCCAAACAGCATCTGCCAGTAGCGGTTCACCGTGACGCGTGCGGGCAGCGGGTTTGCCGGATCTACCAGCCAGCGCGCGAGTCCCAGTCGATTGCGGGGCAAATCCCCGCGCATCGGGGGCAGCGACGATGGAGTTGTTGCGGCGACCTTTTCTCCGGGCTGATCAAATACGCCGCGCCGGAGAATGAATGTGTCGCGCGGTTTGCCCTCATCCATCACGAGCGTCACCGGCACGGTATTCTCCAAGTCGGCGAGTGACTTCGTGAGTTTCGCAAGTCGCTCCTTCGCAGCCTGGGCCTTGTCCTTTGCCGGCGACGGCTGGTCTTTGGCTGCTTGAGGCTGTTCCTTCACTGCTTCCGCCAACTCTTTCGCCGCGGAAGCGTGCTCCTGTTTCGCCGCTTCGATTTCCGCCTTCAGTGACGCAATCTTCGCACTCACTTCCGGCGTTGGCAGCGACAGAAACGGCGGGCTGCTCAACTGTGGCGGCCTGCCGTAATCGCCCACTCCATTCTCCGAGACGTTGTGGAAAAACGCTTTCAGGCTGTAAAAATCGTTCTGTGTGAAAGGATCGAATTTGTGGTCATGGCAGCGAGCGCAATTGAAAGTCTGCGCGAGCCACACCGTCGCCGTGGTTTCCACGCGATCCGCCGTGTATTCGGCGAGGAACTCCTCCGGCGTGATGCCGCCCTCCTCGTTGATCATGTGGTTGCGGTTGAATCCCGTCGCGATCCGTTGTTCGAGCGTGGCGTTTGGAAGAAGGTCGCCTGCGATTTGTTCGACCGTGAATTGATCGAATGGCTTGTTGTCGTTGAACGCCTGTATCACCCAATCACGCCACGCGTGAAGCGTGCGGTCTCGATCCACCTGATAGCCATTGGTGTCTGCAAACCGCGCGGCGTCCATCCAATCGACGGTCATTCGCTCCCCGTAGTGCGGCGAAGCGAGCAGGCGATCCACCAACCGTTCGTAGGCATCCGGTGCCGCGTCGTTCACGAAGGCATCAACCTCCGCCGGGGTCGGCGGCAATCCAGTGAGGTCGAGAGTCAACCGACGGATGAGCGTGACCTTGTCTGCTTCCGCTGCTGCTTGAAGGTTCTCCACGCTCAATCGCTGGCGGATAAACGCGTCCACCGGATGCAGATTCGCCGCCGGAACGTTCGGTCTTTGGATCGGCAAATACGCCCAATGAATCTGATACTCCGCGCCCTCGGCGATCCACTGTTTCAGTCGTTCCTTTTGCGCGAAGGTCAGCGCCTTGTGCGCCTTGGGCGGGGGCATCAGGTCATCCTTGTCATCCGTAAGGATTCTCTGGACGAACTCACTTTTATCCGGCTGTCCCGGCACGATGGGAATTTCGCCTGATTCCGCCGGCTTGATTGCCTCCTCGCGAAGATCCAGCCGCAGCCCGGCCTTTCGCACGTTCCTGTCCGGACCGTGGCAGTGAAAGCACGCATCCGAGAGGATCGGGCGAATATCCCGATTGAAGTCGATCTTCGCCGCGCGCGAAGTCTCGTCCGCGTGCGCTGCGGACGCGGTGACAGCCAGAATGCAAAGGATGCGTTTCACAGGCGACACCCCGCCACGTTTCAGCGGTCAAAGTAAACACCAAAGCAGAATGGCACTTCCCCAAGAAAGGGAGGACCCGGACGTTCCGGATAGTGATCTCATTGTCGAAATGGCACATGCTATCGGGAATGAATCCGCGGGCTGCACTCAAAGCACTGCGCGTCGTGCTCACGTGTATCGTGATTTCGACGCTCCTTTTCATCAATCTGCGCCTTTACACAAAGGACGGGACGGAGATTTCGCCGGACGCTCCGGTCCACGCGGATGTCGCTGCGCAATTGAGATTTCTCCGCGGGGCTATCGAGCGCGGGGCGGATGCGGATATGCAGCGGCTTTTTCCCGAAGGACGATTTTTCATGAACTGCCTCTATGGCCTCGCAAATGTCGAAGCCGGCTTGCGCGAAGCGGCGGGCTCGCCTGCGCGGAAGGTATTTCAAAATGAGGCGCGGTGGGCTTTGGAGCGTCTCGGTTCGGCGGAGAACCGGGCGGTTTTCCCGACTGCGCTCCGCCCGCGATACGGAATTTTTTACGCCGGCTGGTCTGCCGCACTGCACGCCGGGACGCTTGCGCTCCAGCCGGAAGGAGCGCGCGCTTTGAGCGATAAGGAAGCGCTCCGTGCGCGGTGCGATGCGATTGCGTCGGCGTTTACAGAATCGAAGACGCCATACTTGCAAGCGTATGAGGGCGAGGCGTGGTCGTGCGACAGCGCAGTAGCGATATTCGCGCTCCATGCCTGCGATCATGTTTTGGAGCCGCGATACGCGTCGGTGATTGAGCGCTGGGTCTTTGGCGTTCGCGAGCGTCTCGACGCTGGGACCGGATTACTCGGGCACCGTGTCTCGGTGGAGGATGGTGGCTTGATCGAAGGACCGCGCGCGACGTCGATGTGCATCACGCTACGCTTCCTTGGCGAGTCTGCGCCGGAGCTGGCGGCAGAGCTTTACTCAAAGTTCCGGGAACAAATGATGACGACCCGCCTCGGGATTCCCGGAGTGCGCGAGTATCCGAAAGGCGTGAACGGAAGCGGCGATGTGGATTCCGGCCCGCTCGTTTTCGGAATCAGCATGTCGGCATCAGTCGTGACGAATGGGGCTGCACGAATCATGGGCGACGCCGAGGCCGTCGCGCACCTCGTGCCATCCGCCGAGGCACTGGCGATGCCGGTTCGATGGGGCGGGGAGAAGCGCTACGCCGCAGGCGTGCTCCCGGTGGCGGATGCATTCATCGCGTGGTCGCAAACCGCGCGTCCATGGTTCGCGAAGACCGCGGTGCGCTCGTATCCGGGATTTGTTCCGTCGTGGTGGCGCATCCCGCTGCACGGCGTGAGCCTCGTCGTCGCGCTCCTCTTCACATCGGGATTTCTAAAACGACGCCCGGTGCAGAAGACGGATGCGCGGCGCTGAATTCCTCCCGATGCACCGCGTTACGCTTCACGGAAAGACGAGCGCGCGGTAGTTACCAATTGGCGAAGGTTCCGGCGGTTGTAGGACGTGTCCCTGAAATCGCTTATTTCAATTCTCGTCGCGCTGTTCCTGCCGCTCGCTGCTGCGGAAAAGCCATCGCCTGCGGAGTGGATGCCGCGTGCGGAGGATCGCACGCAGTTGTGGTGGGAGGAAGGCGCGCCGAAGGTTTTCAGCATCCCGTCAAAACCCGCGAACGAGGTGTTGTGTTTTGCGCGCGGCGATACAGTCCTCCGCTTTGATACGCGCCGTGTCCGCCCCGTGGAAGGTGGTTGGGAATGTGCGGTGATCGAAAATGGCCGCCGTTTCGACTGCACCGGCTATGCGGCGACGAACGACGACTTTTTCCAGCCAGTGCGGTTTGTGGAGAGCGGCAGATTCTTCCAGCGCGTGGTGATCGAAGGATTGAAGTTCGCCGATTCGGAAGGTCGCGAGTGGGGCGGGAAAGCTCGATTGGAAATCTCGGTTTGGCCGGACCGGCTTGCCTTCCGTCTCGAGAGCGAAAGCGATGCGACGTTGCTTTTGCGATTTGAAACGACCCGGCGCGAGGGAGTGAAATCGGTCGCACTGGAGGCTGTGAATGCGCCCGCGACGGCCGTGGTGGAATCGGAGCTGACGGTTACGCGCGACGAGACGCTCGGCTGCCACCGGCTCGCACTTCCGGACAAGCCATGGAGCAATGCGGGCGGCACGTTTTATCCGGAGGAGCACCTCGATCGTCTCGACCGCTGGCGCGTGATGCTGCGGAATGACGGCGATTCGCCGGCTGTGGCGCGGCTGATGTTCACGCAGGAAAAGCATCTGCCCATCACGGGCTTCACGCCGATGCTTTGTGATCCCGATGGCGTGCCGACGGGAATCCCCGTGCAGCTTTCGAAGAACTGGCACACGCGCGTCGAAAAGGGACGAGTGCCGCACGACGGCCAGTGGTTCCACGGGTTCGCGTGGGTGAGGGTTCCGCCGAAATCGAAGCGCGATTTCGTTTTCCAAATGGTCTATGCCCGCTACGGCGGCGTCTGCGCGGCATCGCATGCGCAGCTCAGCCTCATCGGCTGGGCTCACAATCAATTCTGGGACCAGGCGGCGGTCGGCAGTTTCGGCGAGAGCATCTGCTTTGAGCCGGGGCGCGTGCAGAGGCGCAGCTTCATCACCGACGTGCGACCGCTCATGACGCTGCCGCTGAACAAGCCCGACGCAAAACGCTGGAGCTGGGCGGAGAACTGCGGCGGCGGCGACTTTCTCGTGTGGCAGGATCCGCAGGGCCGGTTCCAGAGCATGAAAGGCACGCGCACGGACTACCGCGCGCACGGCCCGTGTCTCACGGATGTCGGCTACACCGAGGAAACAATCGGCGGGGAAATCACGGCGCGCATGGATGTCTCTGTTCCCGCTGCAAACGACCACCTGCGCACGTTTCTGAGAATGCGCTACGACGTAAAAAAGCCGGTGCGTTGGCAGCGGCTCGCGCTCTTTCAACTCGGCGCAGATTTCTACAACACCGTGCCCGCGCGGAAAATCGCAGTCGGCAATCGCGATGGCCCACGCGAAGAATGGGAGGCGCCGCGCGCGAAGGACAAATACGACCGCACCTCACTGCCACTCACCGGCGACGCCCCGTGGGTCTCCGTGCATGGCGTCGAGCGTGAGGCGATTTCAAAAGGAAACGCCGCCGCCACACGCGGGATCATCATTCGCGGATGGCGTGCCGTGCTCGGTGGAAAGCCCGCCGCGCCGCATCTCTCCACATTTTGCAACGAGTGGGGCAAAGGCAATCACCGCACCGCCGTGGAACTCGCGACGCCGCCCGGCCTCGCCGAACTCCAGCCCGGCGACTTCGTGGAGGCCGAGCTGGAGCTCGTCGTTTTCCCCGCCGATGCCGTCGCGTACTACGGCCCCGATGTCGCGTTGAAGGAAACGCTCGCCCGCGATGCCGACACATGGCGTCCCGTCCACCGGGAAGCCGCGGGAAATCATCTCACACCGACCGCGAAGCTCGGCACCATCGCGAAGCCCTACCCGCTCGTCATCGCCGTGAACGAAGCGCAACGCGCGCAAGCGACCGTCAGCGGCGGAATCGGACACCTGCCCGTGACATTCACCGGCCTCACCGCACCGCGCGGGCACCGCATCCTCGCAAACGGAAAACCGATCGCGAACTGGCAGACCGACTGGAACCCCGCGACTCAACGCTGGCAACTCACGTGCAACATCCCCACGAGCGCCGATTCCGCGCTGGAAGTCTCGCTTGAGCCGGGGAATTGAAACGTCTCTCAGCCGCGTTCCGTCCATCGCTCCCGCACGACATCCACTGCGGCCGTACCCATACGAGCCGCCCCGGCACGGCGCCTTTTGCGGGAGTACGCAGAGCAACTCAACCCGCCACGACCTCCATTGCGGACGCCCGCAGTGGCCTCGACCCGGCTCGACCATCATTGCGGGAACGCGCAACACCCGCCGAGCCGCCACGGGACCCTTTGCGCATACCCGCAAGCCCCGCCGACTCGAATCGACCCCGATTGCGTACTCCCGCAACGCCTTCCTACCCGCAAATTCCTCCATTGCGTACGCCCGCAATAGGCTCCTACTCCAGTTGAGACCTCATGCGGAGCCACTTACAAAGATTAACATCAACGACACATCCAATGGGCCAAAAGTGTTCCACGCGCGATGTTCCACGGCTCGATTGAGCGGCGAAAATGCCTTCCGGACGGCCGTCTCCCCCGGGCATTGAAGTTTCCCATTCCACGGGCTAAATCGGGACGATGAATACCATTGCCACCCGCTGCGACGCATGCGGAGCACTCCTCGAAATCCCCGCCGATGCCCGATTCGCTACATGCAATTCCTGCGGTAGCCAGCTCGAAATAATCCGGACCGATTCGACGGTTTCCACGAAGACCAATCAATCGCAATCAGGCGGGCCCCAAGGAGCCGAATTGGAAAAGTTGCGACTTCAGACCGAGCTTCTGGCCCTTGATGCCGAGTGGAGCAAAGAGCGCGAGAAACTCCTGGTCCGCAACGCATACGGGGCACCTTACGTGCCGACGACTTCACGCGCTATTCCCGAAGGAATCTGGAAGGCGGTTGTGGGCGCGATCCTCATCGCTTTTATTTCTGGAAAGCTCCCGCCGGACCGCATCGAAGCGTACATGAAGAAAACCGGGACGTGGGTGGAACACAGTCGTGAATACAGCCAGACCGAGGTCTTCGCGATTCTACTCGGATGCGGGCTGATTCTGTGGGGAATGATCGGCGGCTACCTTGGATACGAAAAGGCCGTTGCTTTTGAAAATGCGAGAAGCAGGTATCTACAGGCCCGCCAAAAATGCGAAGAGCGACTTCGCAAACTGTAGATTTTTCGAAAGCCATTCACATCAACTCCATGCGCACCGAAACGATTCTGCATTTTTTCAAAGCCTGGGTTATCGGCGCAGCGACTTACTTCTTCGCTGCCGTTCTGACGGTGATGGACGGAATGCTGTCCTTCATCATGCAACCGATCATGGCGGCCGTCGTGAGCGCAATCGCCGTCGTGGCGTGCATGGTAGCGGGCCTCGTGCTGCGCATTCCGTTTTTGCAGAAAGTATGGACGGGCACGAAATGGCTGCCCGAACTAATCGCCGGAATCGGAATCGCCCTACTCGTCTTCTCCGCGTTCCCCGGACAGATGACGCTGCACACGCGGGTCGTGGACGACGAATTCGAAGATAGCTGGAAAACTCTCGGAGATACGTGCTTTCCCGGATATTTCGCACTGCTCTTCGCCGTGGCCAACTGGCCGCAGCGGATGCGGAGCAGAGACAATTTTTTGGTGCAATCCGGTTTGATAGGCTTCGTTTCAATATCTGCTTTTTTTGTCCAAGACGCCGAGGCGGAGCCGCCGATTAAAGACGAATTCCGCACTCGGTGGATGACTTGGCAAGAACGGCGTGAGCTACAAAATGCGGAAAACGAAGCGAAGCCCAACGAACCTGCCAATCCCGATCCGGATCAGCCGACTTCACACTTCGAAGAATTGACCCGCCAACTCGACTCGAATGCGGGGAAATATGCCGACCCGCTGGTTTTCGTCGGGAATTTTGACGACGATCTGCTGAAAGACGAAATCGTCGAAGTGCGTTACATGCTTCACAAGTATTTGAAGCGGCTTCGTGAGGAGTCGAAAAACGAGACGAAACAATCCAGACTCGCGCTGCATGGCCTCGGATTCACGGATGATTTCCAGGAACATTGGCCCGACTGGTGCGCCCAGAGACGAGAAGAACCGAACGTGCCCGAAATTAAAGGCTCTGTGACTCGAAAAGGAAAATGCGACCTTTTCACATCTCCCAATAAGATTCTCGCCCGCGACGGTCTCGATTCGCTCCATATCTACGACCTCGCTACGCGTAAGTGGACAAAAGCTCCAACGCCAAAAAATGAAGACGATGTCGGATTGCGAGTCGGAATTTCGGACAATCACTTTTTCGACTCGAGACATTCTTTCTCGTTCAAATCCAATTCCTGGACTGCCAGCTACGACAGCCCGACAGGGGACGTTTATCTCGACAACCCTGTGGTAGCGGGAAACGAGTGGATGTCGGCCTACCGGAACCCTCCACACATGCACTTGGAACAGGCAGAAGATGAAAGTCTGCCGAAGCTATCGGAAGCAAAAAAAAGAGAGTTGCTCGAATCGTTTAAAGACCGGCTCGAGTTTCGCGACGCGCAAGGAAATGGCCGAAAGGTCAACGTCGAGGGGCTGGCGGAATGTTTCGTAATGGAAAGCGGTGCTATCGGACTGGTCATCTCATCCACCGAACGATACCGCTCGTACGATTATCGGACAGTTCGACGGGAAGGCACTCTGCAGATCGCCACCGATTCGAGAAACCGCGAATTCAAGGACGTGATGAAGGGTGGTTTCAATGGAACTTGGTTTACATGGTACGCCAGCGACAAGACAGACAAGATGGTTCTCGATCAGCGAATTGACTACGTCGGTAGCATCCCCTTCCGCGCTGCAATTTGGACGCCCGACACCAAGACGTGGGAGTTGCTTTGGAACACGCCATCGCCGCAAGTCGAACCACCGCCTGCCGGCGTGCTGAAGGATGTTCTCGCTCAAAAGCCGAGATGGAATCTACCGCGCGAATTGACGCATCAGCCGATCGGTGCGCTCGTGAATTGCTCGCGCGTGATTTCGAAAAACGACTCCGCTTTTCTCCTCAGCGAATCTCGCGATTACGTGACGGGAACTTTCGCGATTCATCTTTGGGAATTTAAGCCGGGAAAGGCGGATCCGAAAAAGTTCGCGGTGAATCTTCCGGGTTTTTCCCCAGCGAAGAAGATCCCCGATTATCTCGACGGCGACCTTCGGTTTGAGCCGTTTTCTAGAGGCTTTGTAATCGCTGACCATCGGTTCGTTTGGATGGTGGAATGGAATGAGTAATTTACATTCAATGCCCGCCCGCCGCTGCGCCGAGTTGCGCGGCGAGGTCGCGGAGGGTTTTGGGCCATTGGGTGAATTCCACGCTCGCGGCGTTCTCGAGCTTCGGTGCGGTGATTCCGGGAACGAGCGCGCCGGCTGGCTGGGCGTGGAGGAATGGCACTTTGTCCTGTCCGAATGTGGCGGGGAGGCTGCGGGCGTAGAGTTCCAGTTCGGCGGCGTAGTCGGTCGCGGGGGTGTAGCCGAGGTTTGCGGTGCCGGGTATCCAGACCACGCCGGCGACGGCCATGGGCGTGAGCGGGCTGATGCACCAGTTGTGCGCGAGCGTGGGGACGGTGTCGGGCTTTACTTCGCCGCTGCGGCCGGGCTCGGGGAATGCGGGGAATTGCAGCGGTGCGGCGGACATGTCCGCGCCTTTTTGCGCCATCCCGGCGATTTTCGCGACTTCGGCTTTCACGGCGGTCACGTATTCGGCGGTGGCTTTTCGGGAAATGTCGGAGCTCGGGTCCTGCAGGAGCAGCGCGTTGAGGCGCGGCTGAAATGCAGCGTGCGTCGTGCCTTTCACGCCGGCGAATGACGTCCACGAAAGCGGCGAGGCCATTTCTTTTCCCTGCCCGGACGACATCGTGACGAAGCCTTGCGGGATGCCGGGGCGGTTGAGCGATTTGGCGAATTGATACGCGGCCATCGAAACGCAGTCGCCCGCGTCGGCGAAGTCTGCGGTCTGCCAGAACGACTGATATTTCCGGTCGCCGCCGATTTCGAATCCGCGCTTTCTCGGCACGGGGCTCGTGCTGGCCGAGGTCCTGCGCCGGAACTCGCGGACCAGCGGCATCGGCTCGGGTGCGGTGGCTTTTGGATCGCGTCGATCGTAGGCGGGCTCGGACGTGAGCTGCGTGCTGCCGGTGAGGAACCACACGTCGCCGACGAGGATGTCTTTCACGCTCCGGCTGTGGCCGTGGCTCGCCTTGACGGTGAGCGTGATTGGCTGCGCGGACGCTTTCAACGCGGGGAAGGAAACCGACCATTGCTGACGTTCGTTGGCCACGGCGGTCTGCGTGACACCGCCGAGCGTCACGGTCACTTCCACGCCTTTGTTCGCAAAGCCCCACACGGGGATGGGCCGGTCGCGCTGAATAATCGCGCCATCGCGATAATACGCCGCGACGGTGAAGACCGGGAAATCCGGGTCGGTGTATTGCGCATACTTCGCTTTCTCCGCGGCGACCTTCGCCGGGTCATCCTCCTCGAAGATGAGCTTACCATCCACCGCGGCAAAGGGCGTCGCGGGCAGGCCGGCTTTGTTGTAGAGGTTCGCATTCTGCGGCGCGGCGCTGTAGGCGTATTGCACGCCGACGGGCTCTGGCACAGCGTTCGAAGTCACTACCACGCTGTCGCCGGCGATGACCGCATCCGCCGCGTGCCACTTCCGGTCTTTGCCACAGAGTCGAAAATGATTCAGCTTTTCGCCGGGCGTGGGCCGCGCGGGTTCCACGAATTTCTCCGCGTCTTTGAAGTCCTTTTCCAGTCCTTTGCTGCCGACCATCAGACCGCCGAAGAGACTGCCCTTTTCAAACGCGACGACCACCTTGTTTCCCTCGACGGTGTACTTTTCAAAAATGGGGCCGGTGTGCGCGATGTCGCGTCCGTAGTCCTTTGCCAGAGCCCATCGCGCGAGCCTCATGCCGGGATGCAGCTTGTTCTGGTAGTGGATATTACCCGGCGCCGCGGGATTCAAATCCGTCTGCACGACCATGCCGACATGGGCGCGATTATTCGTGAAAAACAAATGCTGCGCCTGCCGCACATCCGCCATCCCCGCCTCCGCAGAATCCGCCGCGCCGTAGTTCTGCATCTGCGTGAAATAGAACGGCATCTCCGGCATTCCCCACGCCTCGCGCCAGCCGCGAACGAGCGCCTCCATCCGCTCTGCGTAAAGGCGTCCGTCGTTCGCGTTCGACTCGCCCTGACACCACAGCGACCCGCGAATCGCATACGGCACGACCGGCGAAATCTTGCCGTTGAAAAACTGCGACGGCCCGCGCCACTCACCCGCGATTCCCGGAAGCTCCGGACGCTTCAGCGGCTTCTCCACAGGAAATCCCAGCGCCGCTGAAGCCTTCTGCCACGCTTCCAAATCGGCGTAGTATTTCTCAAAAGCCGCGCGCCCCTCCGGCGTCGCCACGTCGCCGGCGTGAATCAACTCCGCATCCACCGTGAGCTGCGGATGCCCCTCAATCGCCCGCCGCTCCGTGAACGCCTCGATGCGCGTATTGCTGTGCGAAGTGAGCAAAATGCCCACAGGCACTTTCAGCTCCTTGTGCAGCTCGTGCGCAAACGCGAGCGCCAGCGCCGAGAAATCGCCCGCCTTGCTGCTCGTCTTCCACCCCGCTTCCGACGTTCCCTTTTTCTGCGGATAAAGCGCCGACACCGTATCCGTCCGCAACTCCCGAATCGGCACATCGCCCTTCGCGAGCTCCTGCGCCAGCGCCGAGCACATCGACTTCCCCGCAAACCACTCCATGTTCGACTGCCCGCTCGCGTGCCACACCTCGCCCACGAGCAAATTCCTCAGCACGACCCTGCCGCCCGCGCCGTCGCTGATGCTCATCTCCGCAGGCTCCGCGCTGGCCTTGAGCGGCGCGAGCTTCACCATCCACCGACCATCCGCGCCCGCCGTGGCCGTTCCTTTTTGCGAAGCGAACTCCACCGTCACCGAAGCCCCCGGCCTGCTCCAGCCCCACACGGGAACCTCCTTCTCGCGTTGCAGGATCGCGTTATCGGCAAACGGCAGACCCAGCTCGATGGCCGGCGCGGGTTTCGTTTCGGCAAAAGCGAATGCCCCTGCGGAAGCGAGCGCGACTGCGAGAGCGTGGATGATGGAGCGGCTGGGATTGAGCATGGAAAGAAAGCGGTCCAAGTGAAGACACGCGAAGCAGCCGCCCAAGGGAAACCAAATTGACGACACTCACCTGTCCGAAAATGGGGCAGGCGGTGCTTTCGGTGGGCAGTTGGCAGTGAGCAGTTGGCAGTGGGCAGGTGGCAGTGGGCAGGTGGCAGTGGGCAGGTGGCAGTGGGCAGGTGGCAGTGGGCAGGTGGCAGTAGGCAGGTGGCAGTAGGCAGTCGCAAGCGAGTTGGCGGAGTACTCACGACAAGCCACATCCCCACGCTTGCGACTGCCTACTGACTACCGCCTACTGACTACTGCCAACTAAAGACTATCCGCAAACTTCTGCATCGCCGCCTCCTGCCGCTCTATGCTGTCTACGAGCCGGAACTGCGTGCGGCAGCGGTCGAGGTTGTGGTGCGGGCGATGGATGCGGAAATACGCATCGCCGTTGAGATAGTCGGTGAGAAAGCGCAGGCCGATCGTGTACGTGATGAGCTTTCCGCTGAACGCAATCAGCGCGCGCTCGTGCTTGTTGAGAAACGC
>SXWH01000203.1 GCA_005791535.1 Verrucomicrobiaceae bacterium
CATCGGTACTTATGAAGAACTCTTCGAAACATTCACGTGGCAGCAGCTCGCATTTCACGACAAGCCCGTCGGCCTGTTGAATGTCGCCGGATTCTACGACCACCTCCTCGCCTTTTTAAGACACGCGACAACTGCGGAGTTCCTTCGTCCCGAACATTGCGAATCGCTGCTCGTCGATACCGACGGCGACATGCTGCTCGATCGCATGGCCGGATGGCAACCGCCGCGCCTGGGCAAATGGTGGAACCGTCCGAATCCCGAACAACGCTAATTTATGGAAACCCCAAAGCCGCTACGCTGGAAACCGGCGCTCATCATCATCGCACTCGCTGCCATCGCATACGCGTTCATTCTGCTCAAAGGTGAGTGGAAATATGAACAGGTGCGAAGCATGGCGCTCATCATCACGGGGCTTGTCACGTATCTGCTTCTCCTCATTTGGTGGCTGGCTTTCTCCCGCGCGACCGGCCGTGCGCGCCTCACGGGAATCGCCGTTTTCATCCTCCCGCTTCTACTCTTCCGGCTCAAGGGTCTCACAGGCGATTTCATTCCCATCTTCGAGTTCCGCTTCGCAAAACGCGCCGCCGCAATCGGCCCCGCCGGGAAAACGGATTCGACTGCAAAGCGGACGGACTTTCCGCAACTCCTCGGTCCGAATCGCGACACCGTAATTCCCGGCATCGAACTCGACCCGGACTGGGCAAAGAATCCGCCGCAGCTCGTCTGGAAACAGCCCATCGGCGCGGCGTGGTCCGGGTTCTCCATCGTGGGAAACCGCGCAGTCACGCAGGAACAGGAGGGCGAAACGGAACTCGTCGTCTGTTACGATATCCTCACCGGAAAGCGAATCTGGCAGGCGCAGAATGCCGGCAAATACGACACGAAGATCGCCGGTGCCGGCCCGCGTGCGACCCCGACGATCGCCGAAGAGCGAATCTTCACATTCGGCGCGACGGGCGTGTTGCGCGCACTTTCGCTCACGGATGGAACGGCTCTCTGGACCCGCGAACTTGCGGCCGAAATGGGACGTGCGGTTCCCGAGTGGGGCTTCGCCTCTTCGCCGCTCGTGCTCGGTGACCGCGTAATTGTCAGCATCGGAGCAGGCGCGGGCAAGTCACTCATCGCAGTGAACACGACCGACGGAAAGACAGCGTGGACCGCAGGAGATCGCGATCTGAATTACTCGTCCCCTTTCCTGCTTGATACCCCCGCACCGCAACTCGTGATGTTCAATAGCAAGGCCATCACCGCCCATGATCCGAAGACGGGCGCGGTTCTGTGGGAGCACGACTGGGGAACCGGCTTCCCAAACGTCGCACGACCGGTTCCCATAGGCCCCGGCAAAGTCGTATTCTCCAGCGGCTACGGCGTCGGCAGCGCGCTGCTCACGATCACAGCGGGCGAAAAATGGAGCGTCTCGCAGGAATGGAAGACGCCGCGCTTTCAGGCGAAATTCTCCAATCCAGTTCTGCTCGATGGACACATCTACGGAGTGAGCGACGGCATTTTCGCATGCCTCGATCCGTCGGACGGAAAGGTGAAATGGAAAGACGGCCGCTTCGGCCACGGTCAGGGGCTGCTGTTCGGTTCGCTGTATTTGCAGATGACCGAGGACGGCCAGCTCGTGCTGCTTCGCCCGACACCCGAAGCCGCAAATGAACTCGGCCGCATCAAGGTTTTTGACGACAAAACTTGGAACACCATCGCAATCAGCGGCGACTTGCTCCTTGTCCGTAACGATCAGGAAGCAGCGTGCCTCCGGCTGAAGCTTAAGTCCGCAAACTGAAATCTGGCATCCGCTCGCCCGTCCGGAATACAAAGCAACGACATGGATATTCTCACACTCGACCTTCCCGGCATCCGCAAAATTGCCAGCGGCAAAGTCCGCGAAATCTTCGACCTCGGCGAACACCTGCTCTTCATCGCGACGGACCGCATCTCGGCGTTTGATTGCATCCTGCCAAACGCGATTCCGCACAAAGGCGAGGTGCTCACGCAGCTTTCGGATTTTTGGTTTCGCAAAATGTCGTTCGTCGAGAATCACCTCGTCGCCGTGGATTTCGCGGACTTCCCCGCCGCGTTGCGCCCGTTCGAGCGCGAGCTGCGCGGACGCTCGATGATCGTGAAAAAGGCGAAGCCGCTGCCGATTGAATGTGTCGTACGCGGCTACCTCATCGGTTCCGGGTGGAAGGACTATCTCGCGACTGGCGCGGTCTGCGGCATCCCCCTGCCGGCCGGTCTCCAGCAGGCGCAGCAACTCCCGCAAACCATCTTCACGCCCGCAACAAAGGCCGCAACGGGGCACGATGAAAACATCCCGTGGGAAACCGCTGTGCAGCTTTGCGGCGAATCCGTAGCGACGCAGGCACGCGACCTTGCCATCCGCATTTACGAGGCCGGACGCACCCACGCGGCGGGCCGCGGGATCATTCTTGCGGATACGAAATTCGAATTCGGGTTGCTCGACGGCCGCGTCATCCTGATTGACGAAGTCATGACCCCAGACAGCTCGCGTTACTGGCCCGCGGCGGACTATCGCGTCGGCATCAGCCCGCCAAGCTTCGATAAACAGTTTGTGCGCGACTATCTGGAGACGCTCACGTGGGACAAAACCCCGCCCGCGCCACAACTCCCCGCTGAAGTTGTCCAGCGCACGAGTGAGAAATACATGGAGGCCTTCGAGCGCCTCACCGGCAGCCCCCTCGCCATCTGAACACCGCGTAGGGAAGCATACATTGACAAACCGCGATTCGCGCGGACAGTGGCTACCATTATGGCGCGACAAATCAAACTCAACGGACGCGAACTCGCACTGCTGCGAACCATCGGCTTCGGCCTCGGCGTCACAGGCGAGGAACTTCAAGAGCGCATGGCGATGATGCCGGATGAACTCGTCGATATTCTCAACACCATGCTGGATTCCGGCTACGTCGAGGTCGCGAGCATGAAGCAGCAACTCACCGTCGCGGACCTGTCGACCGAGACATTCGAATTGAATCCGGCTTTCACGACCGATCTCAAAGAAGCTCTGAAGCGACGCTAAAAGCGCCGACTCGGCGGTTTTCACAAACCAGTTCCCCTCTCGAACGGCGTTCTACGCCTCGTTAATGGGACACGCAGGAGATTTGGCGACGCGCGCCACTAAGGGCCGGTCCCACGCTTTTCCAGATTGTTCTGAACTATCGGCAGGTCGGCTTTGACGTCCGTGCATTTCGGGCAATATATTGCGCAAGGCTCTGCCAAACCCGTCGCATTTCCACCCGAAAACACCTCTATGAAACTACCTCTCATCACCCGCTGCATCCTGACCGCAATCGCGCTCGCATGTCCCGCTGCTAATGCCGGCCTCATCGGCTATTGGACGTTCGACGATGATTCGCTTCTCGACAAATCGGGACGCGGAAATCACGCACAACTTCCGACGGCTCCGGGTTCACCGACCGGCACAGTTTCCACGCCACTCTTCTCGGCACCGGCCGCTTCCGGCGCAAACAAGCAACCCTTTGGAGTCAGGGCCGGCGCAACCACCGCCAAGTACCTAGACTGCACTCCGGGAACCGGCGCAGCGGTTTGGGTTCAGAATCCGACGCCGGTGGATTTGTTCAACTTCCCCGGCGGCAGGTATTCGATTTCATTCTGGACCCGGAATTCATGGCAATTGACCGACAGCGGAACCCCGATGATTGCCAAAGGTGGCAGCACGTACAACGCGCTGGCTCAAGGGTGGCAGATTCACCGCTTTAATCAGACCAATGACCCAGGTTTCACCACCCGCGGATTCGGCGCAAATTCAGGCTCCATGCAAATGGTGAACGCAAACTTCGGCGCCGGCGGTGGGATCGGCCGGCAGGCCACGTGGCAGCATGTCGCGGTGGTGTGCGACGGTTCGGCAAAACACGTTTACATCAATGGCTATCACTGCAGAACGGAAGCTGTCACGACCGGCTCCCTTGTCGCGACCAACGCAAAACTCTCGTTCGGTGCACGCCACAATCCGGCGACCAACACCTGGGACGGCTTCAGCAAGGCGCTGCTCGATGATATAGCGATCTTCGATCACTCGCTGTCGGCTTCCGAAATCGAGGACCTTGCCCGGGGCGCGGATCCACGTTTTCCGCTTCGCACGACATCGCGTCCGTTCTGGTTCGGTTCTGGTGCGGCAGCACCAACTCCTGCGCAAGGCGGTGCGGGCTACATCGGACTTCGCGAGACGATTTTGAACGGTTCGATTCTTACCGGCACATCGTACAGCGGAATATACAGTCCATCGGATGCCGTTCTCTTCTCGCGTCAGACAATTGCCTCAACCGTATCCAAGGACGGCACGTCGAATCCCCTGCTCACCGGTATCGATTTTCAGGACCCCGATAGCGGCGGGCTCGGGGCGAACGGTAGCGCATCCGCTTTCCTCACGAATGCAGCCGGCGGACAGGACAACTTTTTCCAACTAGCGCAGGGTGCGTTTCAGGTGACGACTCCGGGCACGTACTCGTTCCTGTTTAAAGGCGACGACTGCATGATCTTTTCAATTCTCGGCCGCAACTGGGATCGGCTGAACGCCAACAACGGTACAGGCTCCATATCAGGCGACACCGTGCAGAATGGCGCGCCAAGCGCCGACATCGCGATGATTGCGGTCATCACGCTGCCCGCGGGGACCTACAACTTCCGCTACGTTTACGGCGAGCAGACCGCGACCGCCTGGAACGAAGTCCTCTACGCGCCGGGCGAAAAATTTAGCTACGACGCTTCGTTCGTTCAGCTCGGAAACAACGCCGGCGGGCTGGCGCTCGTGGACCACGTTCCGCAGATGGATTTGCGCTCCAACGCGCAATTCATCACCGGAGGCGTACCGGCAACAATTACGCTCACGTGGGATGCCTGCTATGCGAACACCGTCACATTGAACGGGGGCGCATTTAACAATCAAAACGTGACCGCCAGCACCGTAAAAGGCCTCGGTTCGATCACAACCGCGGCACCTGCGACGACCACGACGTACTCGATCACCGGGGTTCGAGGAACCCAGACTGTCACGCAGAACTACACTGTCTTCGTAAATGCGCCTCCCGCGATCAATTCATTCACCGTGGACGATACGACTGCGCTCGCCGGACAACCGTTGCAGTTCCGATGGAACGTCGCCGGACAGGGCTCGACCGCAAACAGCGTCACGATCAGCGACGGCACCACGACGACGGATCTAACATCGATCACCGATGTCGCCGGCTCCGGCGTCATCACAACGCTCACGGCTCCAGCCTCAACGGCGACATATACGCTCACGGCCACGAACGCATCCGGTAGCACCACTTCCCAGATCGTCGTAACGGTCGGAGCGCCCCCGGCCATTTCGTTCACAGCAAACGACACGACTGTGGAACCGGATACATCCGTAACCCTGAGCTACAATGTGCCCACCGCCACCGCGGTTTCGATTTCGCCAAATTTTTCAAGCACCCCAACACCGGCGCCTTCGGGCTCGATTATCGAACGCATTCAGGCCCAGTCAACCTACACGCTGACCGCCACAAACGCATTCGGCACCTCGACTGCGACCGTCACCATCCTCATCCACTCGACTCAGGAGCTTGGAGTGACTCCGGCCGGATGGACTCTCACGCTTTATAAATCGACCGGCACCGTCAACAATCTCACCGATTCGCAGGCGCTCATCGACGGCACGGTCGCACGAGGAACCGTATCCGTCGGCGGGACGAACGTCCCGACGCCGATTTCGATCACAAATCAGCCGACAGTGAATCTGACCGACGGAAGCGGCGACGGTGTATTGCCCGGCGGCTCATGGCCGACTGCGAGTTGGGGAACTTCGGCTATCGAGGATTTTGTCGTACGCGCCACGGCAACGCTCGTTGTGACTTCCTCCGCGGAGTACACGCTCAACATCAACAACGATGACGGCGGACGCCTGCGAATCGATTTGAACAACGATGGGGATTTCAACGACGCGGGCGAAACCATCATCTTCGACGATACGCTGCACGGGCCCACCACATTTTCCGCAGCGAAGGTCCTCGGCGTCGGCACATATCCAATCGAATACGTCTACTTTGAGCGTGGCGGAGGAGCGGTCGGAGAGACATTCTTCACAAATGCGGCCGCTCAGAACCTGGGATTCACCGTCGTCTCGGGCTCCCTCCCAATTTCGTTCCCCGACCTGCACATCACCGAGATTATGGCATCCAACAGCCGGACGGTGAAAGACAGCCAGGGCAGCTACGAAGATTACATCGAGATTTACAACGGAACCGGTGCGCCGCGAAGCCTTGCCGGTTACTACCTCACTGATGACCCGCTCATTCCGAATAAATGGGCGTTTCCGGCGTCGCCAGCCCACACGATGGTAAACGGCGAATACCTGCTCGTGTTCGCGTCGGCAAAGAACATCGCGCTCGCGGGCGACGAGTATCATACCAACTTCAAACTCGACCCGGACGGCGAATACCTCGCACTGACCAAGGACAACGGAGCCGGCGGCTTCACGGTCGTGCATGCGTTCAATCCTTTCCCGAAACAAAACAACGACATTTCGTGGGGTGAGTACGACACGGAACACTACGTCGGATTCTTTGCCAAACCGACACCGGGGCGCCGCAATGCCGGCGGCTACGATGGCTACGTCATTGGCGAGACAAGCGTCTCGGTGACACAGGGTGCCATGCTTCTCCACAATCGCGGATTCTACACCGGTCCCATCACCGTCGCGCTGGCCAAGGATGATCCGAATGCAGTCATCAAATACACGACCGACGGCTCGACACCATCGCTGCTGGTCGGCACGACATACTCCGCTCCGCTCACAATCTCGAATACGACGGTTCTGCGTTCCATCGCGTTGCGCCCCAATTTCATCCAAAGCGACGTGGACACCCACACCTTCCTCTTCACAGCGGATGTGATTAATCAGACGCCCGCGGATGCCACAGCTAAAGGCTGGCCTTCAGCAGCGGTGAACGGCCAGGGCTTCGACTACGGGATGTCCGCTTCGGTGGTGAGTGGAAACCAGGCGGCGATCCAAGCCGCACTTCAGGCAATCCCGACCATCTCGATCGTTACAGACATCGGCAACCTCGTGAATCCGCAGTCCGGCATCTACGTGAATCCCGGCGGGCGTGGCAGCGCCTGGGAAAGACCGGCATCCATCGAACTGATCAATGATCTAGGCGACGGGAAGGGAAATTTCCAAATCGACATGGGATTGCGAATCCGTGGCGGATTCAGCCGCAGCACGGGAAATCCAAAGCACGCGTGGCATTTCTACTTCCGGCCGGAGTACGACGGCGACTTGAACTACCCGATGTATGGCGCATTCGGACCATCGAAGTTCGAGCAACTCGATTTCCAGTGTCCGCAGAACTACTCGTGGAGCTTTTCGCCGCAGAACAGCACTTTCGGCTACACAAACCCCGCGGGTTCCGCTGCGTCCATCCGGCTTCGGTTCAATACATTTGTCCGCGAACCGGTCTCCCGCGACCTCTACGGAGCGATGGGAAATGTGTCCCCAAAAACCCGCCATTATCACTGCTATGTGAACGGCCAGTATTGGGGCATTTATATGACTCAGGAACGCGCGGAAGCCTCGTTCGGCGAGACGTATTTTGGCGGAGACAAGAATACGTTCGACGTCGTCAAGTCCGCGGCGAATGCAAGCGGCTACAACACGGAAGCGACGGACGGGACGTTCGATCAAGGCACTTCGGCAAATCCCGGAAGCGCATGGGCAAAGCTCTGGTGGCGAACCAACGAAATCCGATCCAATCCGGGAATGACGGAAACCTCGCGAAGGACCATGTACTACGAACTGATGGGCCTGGACCCCAACGGCGTGCCTTACAATGATCCTTTGAATCACCCCGTAGTTCTCGATGCCGCGGGGCTTATCGATTACATGCTGGTCACATGGTACTGCGGCAGTTTCGACGCACCGCTTTCAACCTTCCTCGGCGGCGCTTCGAACAACTGGTTCGGCATGCGCGACCGCAACGGCACGCGCGGCTTCCACTTCATCCCCCACGATTTCGAACATGGCATGGGCGCGGACCTGAACACCGGCACAGGAAATGACACCCGGAGCACCGACCGCACAGGCCCGTGGGGCGGCGTCGGCAACAACTATAAGGGCGTGGCCATGTACAACCAGCTCACGAACTATCTCAAGAGCAACCCAGCCTACATCCATGAGAACCTCTGCGCTGTCACCGAGTACCGCCAACTCTTCGCCGACCGCGCCTACATGCATCTCACACGCCCCGGCGGCGCACTTACGCAACCCCAGGTGCTGGCGACTATCGACGCAAAAGCAGCGGGCGTCCGGCCTGCGATATTCGCTGAATCCGCACGATGGGGCGATGCAAAGGGCGTCGGCCCCACCGATTTCCTCCCGGCGCCGTGGGATGAGGGAATCACGCAACTGCGGGACTGGGTGAAGCAGGGCAGCAACGCCGAATACATCGCCAGCATCCCCACGCAGGCGAATCCGACCGGCACGCAAGGCCTCGGCCGCCATGGGCGAATCATCGCGCAACTTCGCGCCTATCAGGACAAGGTGAACCTGGCGGACGCGACGTTCCAACCACTTCCACTCTACTCGCTTCTCGACGCGCCGGTCCTGAGCAACCTTGGCGGTGTGGTCACCAGCGGAACTACGATCACGATCAGCAATCCGAATGGTGCTACCGGCACGCTTTACTGGTCCAAGAACGGGACCGATCCTCGGCTCGCCGGAGGCGGCATCAACCCCTCGCCTTCCGTCACGACGGGGGCGAGTCCGGCGACCGTCACGCTCACCGCGACCGGGACGGTTGTTGCGAGGGTTTACGACAGCGCATCGCAAACGTGGTCGGGCCTCGCATTTGCAGAATTCATCGTCGGAACCCCGGCGTCATCGGCAAATCTCGTCATCACCGAGATCAACTACAACCCGCTGTTCGGAGCGCCCGGCACGCTGCCGCCCGGCGAGAACGAGCAGGTGTATGAATTCATCGAACTCATGAACGTGAGCGCAGGTCCCATCGATTTGACGGACGTGGCATTCACAAACGGCGTCACCTACACGTTCCCTGCCGGCAGAATCCTTACGGCCGGCGAACGTATCGTGGTGGCGCGCAATCCCGTCGCATTTGCCAGCCGCTATCCGGATTCGCTCTACCCCGGGCTTTCCTCAAAGACCGTCGGCCCTTGGATTGGCGCACTCGATAGCGGCGGCGAGCCGATCCAACTGGTGAATTACGCCGGTGCCGACATCGCGAATTTCCAGTATGACGATGGTCTCCCCTGGCCGTCCGGGCCAGACGGTTTCGGTCCGACGCTCGTTTTCACGACCTCGAATCCGACCACGGCCGACAAATCGAACGGATACAACTGGGCCGCGCACGGTTTGATGCACGGAAATCCGGGTGGACCTGACGTCACCGGATACGCGGCTTGGGCTGCGGCGAATGGCGCGTCCGGCAATGGGCTGGGCGATGGCGACGGCGACGGCGTCAGCGACCTGATGGAATACTTCCTCGGCGGCACGATCGGAGCGCCAAGCGCATCCAGACTCCCAGTGTCGGGGCGCGCACCGTTCACGGTGAATCTGGCCACAGCAGACTACCAGACGCTTACATTCAGCCGCGCGCCGGGCACCGGAGATGTGCAGGTGAGTTGCGAGACTCGCTCGAGCCTTACCGCGCTCGATTGGGCCGTCGATGCAGTCCTCGTAAGCCGCAGCACGAATCCCGACGGAAGCGAGACCTACATCTTCCGGGCTCCCACTCCAATCGCAGCCGGGACATCGCAGTTCATGCGGATCAAAATCACGCTACCTTAACGGCCGAACGTTCAGGCCATCTTCAGCACGCGCTTCGCGTTTTCAAAGAGCAGCTTTCTCTCGACCGGCTTGCTGGGCGACAGACGGCGAATTGCTGCGAGCATTTGCGCGCCGCTGCATTTCTCACCTTCGCCAGCGGAGTCGTTGCAATCGCTGCCAAACATCAGTTTATCCTGATGCCGGGCGATAAAACCGCGCGCATGTTCCTCGTCGCGAAGCAGCGCATTTAGTCCCGAGCCCGCGCTCATGTCCGCGAAGAAGTTCGGGTAGTCGGCGAGATACTTGTCGGTCAGACCGCCGGCCTTTACGGGCCCTTTTGGATACAGCACCGGCTGTTGCGCGTTTGCGTCGATGTTGGCCCAGAACGTCTGCGCATGGCCGATGAAGTTCACCTTCGGAAACTTCTCCAGAATCCGCGGGAACCGTTCGTAGCTCGTATTGTATCGTCCGAACTGAAAGTGCAGCAGCACAGGCACGCCAAATTCCTGCGCGATTTCCGCGAGCATCGCCACCGCGCGCGAGTCGGCGTCGACCATGAACTTCTGCTCGCCGATGCCGATTCCGCCGCCTTTCAGCGTGCGCTCCAACACCGCGCGGGCGTCGCTCAGATACGGCACTTCGTTGGCGAAAAAGGAGTATTCCTTCGGCAGACGGCGCGACACTTCCATCACGCGCTCGTTCCCGCCGCACATCGCCTCCAGCCCGAAGAACCGGCCAGCCGGGAGCAACACCGTGTGCGTCACGCCCATCTTCCGCTGGTGAGCGATGAGCTGTTCGTCCGTCCTTCCGGAGTAGTCCGTATGCTGATGGATATCGATGATCGGCTCCGGCTCCGCCGCGTGACCGAGCGCGGCGGCGGTGGTGGCGAGGAGAAACTGGCGGCGCGTGAGCGAGTCCATGCCGGAAAGATTGCATCCGTTCGCCCGACGGCACCACTCAAAAGGCACGCTTCAGCGCAACTCGAGCTCCACCAGAATTGGGAGATGGTCGGATGCGGCTTCGATTTTCGCCTTCCACTCCGCATCGCCGGGGAATGCATCCACTGCCGTGATCGCCCGGTTCACCTTCCACGGACCGGCGGCGTACACGTGGTCAATCGCGATCCGGGACGCGATCGCAGGCCACGTCGCCGGTGCGCGACCGTCGGGCCAGGTCAGCGTCCATTTTCCAGCGAGCTGTTTCAGCGACGCGGCGGCGGGCTCGGCATTGAAATCACCCGCGAGCAGCGATGGCGGCGACGCCGGCTCCGCAAAAATCTCCGCGAGTTTCGACGTCTGCATCAGCCGATCGTCCTCGGCGTCCTGATGATCGAGATGGGTCGCAATGAATCGCACCTGCGGCGCATCGGCGGCGTCGTGCAACCGGCACAGCACCTCCAGCGCGGCGCGCGGCTCGCTCTTTTCACGCGCCGGCAAAGCGTGCTTTTTGTGCGACACGACCGGAAGCCGCGTGAGCACCGCCTCGCCATAGCTCCCGCCTCCAAACGGCATCGCCTCGGCGAAAAGCGCGCGCATTCCCGTGAGCATCGACAACTCCGCAGGCAGGTCGCGGCCGCGGAATCGCTTCGTCCGCACGTCCACCTCCTGCAGCGCGACGAGGTCGGGATTCAGCGCGCGGATGATCTCCGCCACGCGGTTCAGATCGTGCGCGCCGTCGGGATTGCGACCGCCCATCACGTTGAACGACACGACACGCACGACGCCCTTCGTCCGGTCCGTGTCCGGGAGCCTTCGCGCGTTCGCCCGCAAATCGGCGCGCAGTGCGCCGGGACGGTCGGTCGTGATCGCCTGCACCCCCGCATCGCGCAACCGCCGCGCGAGACCGGCATCATTCACCGTCCAGATGAGCAGCTTCAATCCCGCATCATTCACCTGCTTCACAAACGCCGCATCCACCGGCCACGACGACTGAAGATTCAGCCCGTCGAATCCCGCCTCCTTCGCCTTCGCGATCAGCGGCGCGAGTTCCGGACCGCGGCCCGTCTTCTCATTCTCCTTCCAGCCCGCGAGGAAGTAATGCTGCAGCGCCGGCAACTCCTTCTTCGACGCAGCAAGCGCCGCATGGCTGAAGCTGATGATGCACGTCTCCGCCGCCGGACGGCCCGCCGCGCGCAGGACCATCGAAAGCTCGGGCACAATCTCCGGCCCGCACTTGATCTCCAGCACCGCGCGCTTCCCGGCGGGAATTGTCGCGAGGATGTCCTCCAGCAGCGGGATGCGCTCACCGCGGAACTTCTCGCCCTTCCACGCGCCCACATCCAGCGCCCGCGCCTCGTCGAGCGTCAGCTCCGAAATCTTTCGCGCCGTCCCGTCGAACCGCTTCGTCGTCGCGTCGTGAAACACCACGAGCTTCCCGTCCTTCGACAACCACAAATCCAGCTCCACCGCATCCGCGCCCTGCGCCCACGCGAGCTTCATCGCAGCAAGCGTGTTCTCCGGCGCGTCGGCAGACGCACCGCGATGCGCGATGATCTCCACAGCCGGCGAGCACACGGCGGCGAGCAGGAACAAAGCGGTGCCAAAAACGAAAGACTTCATGGTGGAAAACATACCGTTTCATCTGAATTACCAGCCCGCTTGCTGGCAATCCCTGATCGCACGCCGAACGGCTGACGCTCGCTCTTCGCGTCCCGGCTTCGCGTTGGCATTCACCTTCCCGCGACGCAATATGCGCCTCGACTACTGCAGATGCTCCGACGTATAGCCACCGTCCATCGCGACCCGCGTGTTGAAATGAAGTCCCGCTTTGCCCTGATTCCGGCGCTCATCAGTTTATCGATTGCCGCCGTTGTGGCGTGGGGCATCGCTCACTTTTCGCGCCTCGGCTTCTGGCCGGCGTATGGAATTGTAGTCGCGGCCATGCTCATCAACGGCATCGTCGCCGAGGCCGAGGACGACGCACCCGGCGGATTCAACAATCCGCTGCCACCCGACGGCGAGCCAGCCGGGGCGGAAGCGGAGAATCACGAAGCCCTCCACCCATCCCAGCCATCCGACAATGCAAAGCCAGCGAAACCGCCCGCACCGTAACCCGCGTATCGGCGTCTGCCGAACAGCGATCCGATTCATGCTTCTGTTGCTGGTCCGGACCGCATTCGCGTTCGACGGAGCAACCGTGCATGCCATCGATGAGGGTGCTCCGAATTCAAAAAGCACGCCGGCTGGCGACGCCGAGTTCACACTCGCCGAGATTCCGCCGATCGTTCCCGCGAGCGAGGGCCATGTTTCGACGACGACGAATGGCGTGAAGTTCGACGTATTCTTTGACCACGGACGCAAGAGCAGTGCGGCGATTTACGCGATCAATACGGGACGCAGGCAGCTCGTGCTCACCCCGGAAAAGCACAAGACCATCCTCGAAGACCTCATCCGGCGGAAGTTCACGGTGATCGTCGCGGATTTCCGGGACAAGAAGCTGCCGGGCGTCGAACTGGAGAAATATGTGGTGCGCCTGACCGAGGACGCGAGAGCTGCGGCGGACGGCGTGCGCAGTGCGCGTGGAATCAAGCCGGGAACGACGAGCGCGACGGATACTTTCGCGCAGGACTACTTCACGCTCATGCCGGGTTTCACGGTGAAGCGCGATGTGGCGTGGTTTCACTATTCCGACATCCCGGAGCCCTTCCGGAAGGAAATCGCCGCGCAACTCGGCAAGCCATTCCGCGAGGAAGACGGCGCGACTCCCAACACTTACGACATCATCCATCCGGTCTATGGGCCGCCGGTGGGAGTGCTCACGAACTATGCGTCCGACGAAAAGGGGCGGGAGGATTTTTACGCCACGGAGAAGACCTATCTCGCAATGGCGTTTGCATTCAAAAACCTCGCCATCATCCACCAGCAATACTTCAACGACCCGGCCGGCGGTTATCCGAAGGGCTATGGATACTACGGCGACCAGTTTGCGACCTCGTTCATCCAGCACGTGAAAGGAAACGCAGCCAGCTACCATATCGACCCGCGCAAAATCTGCGCTTTCGGTCACAGCAAAGGCAGCGAGGTGCCGGGCATGCTGGTGAACAAGCTGCGGAACCGTCCACCATTCTCGCAGGCAAAGGCGAAGTTCAAAAAACTGGGCCTGACGGAAACGGACACGACGTTGCGCTCGGATTTCCCGGCGCTGTCCACCGACATCGCCTGCGCCATCTTCGGCGCGGGAGTCGGGAACAACGAACTGCAAAGCGACAAGATGCAGCCGTGGAACGACAATCCCGCGGCGAACATCTCGCCGTTCTTTATCTACGCGGACCATCGGGCCGATACGCGGCAGTACACCCGAAATGTCGTGGCAATCGCCGCGGCGAAAGGCGTCACCGTGGAGACAGCGGAGCAAGAGTCGCACACGTGGCCAATCGGGAGCGCCTACAAAAGAGCGTCGGCCTTCGCCGACCGATGGCTGGCCCCGGGTTATTGATTCGATGCAGACTGCTTCGCCGCGCGCCTCGCGAAGCTCGAAGCAGCCGCCGCCTCCACCACCGTCACCGCCACGCCGGTGAACAGCGCCTCCATCGAAGCGAAGTAACCACCCTTCATCAAAACCACACAAAGGGCGGTGGGATCACTCCCGCCGCCCTTTGCTTTTCCCGTCTGGCGCGGCTATCCGCGCACGATCACCGTCTCGATGTCGCTCGCGATTCCGATTTCCACGTCCTTGATCACCGAGCGCACTTGATACTCGCGCTCCTCCGGCTGGCCGGGCGTGGCGCACGGCGTCGTGTCCGTGATTTCCGACTGCGTGAACACGCCCACTTTCGTCCACACCGTCTGCCCTTTGCGGCGGCAATACACCGCATTCGCGTCCACCGCGCCGCCGGCCTTCGCCAGCTTCAGGCGCACCTGTGCGGGGCCGGTGCACTCGGCGAGGCGGATCTTTGCCTTCCACGCAGCCGGGTCAAAAGGCGTGCCCGTCGGCTCCGTGCGCAGGGCCACGCCGATGACGTCCGGCGTATATTGGAGGCTCGATTTGCAACGCTCCACCCATGTGATGCGGCGCGTATCGATGCCCGCCACCACCGTCGTGCTCGCAGGCAGCGCCGGCCACGTCGGGATGGTCGGAATCGTGGGCGCCGGCGCGCCGTTTGCCGCGTGCAACACCGTCTGCACCCAGCCGCTCACCTCGCTGTAGAGCTTGTCGTATGAGTCGAGCAGGTCGTTGATCATCCACTCCGCGATTTTGCAGTCGTTGAGGATGGCGATGACCTCCGGTCCGCTGAAGCCGAGGATCGAGCCGTAGCTCGGGAACACATCGGCGAAGTTGCCGTACCAGACGGCCTGATCTTTGAGCACTTCGGAGAAGTATGGTTTTTTCATGGTTTTGTTTTCTGTGTGTTTGTTTTGTTGTGATTGAGCCACGCCGCGCGGAATGCGCATCGCGGCTCACCCACAGAACGGTGCGTTTTCGCGAATCTTTCAAAAAAAGTGCGAAATCGTGTCCACGACGCCGCATTCCACGTTCATAGACTCCCATTCCGTGAACACGACGCGCCATTCCATGTTCATAGACTCCCATCCTGTGAACACGACCCGCCATCCCGTGTTGATAGACTCCCATCCCGTGAACACGACCCGCCATCCCGTGTTGATAGACTCCCATCCCGTGAACACGACCCGCCATTCCGTGTTCATAGACTCCCATCCTGTGAACACGACCCGCCATTCCATGTTCATAGACTCCCACCCGGTGAACATGACGCGCCATTCCGTGTTCATAGACTGCCATTCCATGAACGACTTCCGGCCCGCCAACAGGGAAAACCGCCCCCGCCCGTCTGTGGAACGGAGGCCGCCATCCGAATCACGCCGGGCGATTCCCTGCAACAACCTCCCGCTGTTTCCGTAAGAACGGGCGGACACTGAATATTTCATGGAAATAAACCTCGCCCCGCGTAACTCCCCCGTTAGCTTCCGTATGCCCCTGTCGTTGGGGCACTTCGATTCAACCATTATGAAAACGCTCCAGACTCTCCTCCTAGCCGCACTCCTCTTCCTCTCCGCGTCCGCTGTGCGGGCGGTCAATGTCTCGGAAGGGGCGGATTTTCCAAACGCCTCGGCTGGCGCTCCCTATGTGCTCACATTCGGGACGAATACTTTTTCCGGATCGGTCTCGACGCCGAGCGACGGGCAGGACCGCTTCGATGTCACGGTCCCGGCCGGCATGCGGATTACTTCGGCGACGAAGACGTTTGCGGCGGGCGGCGGCGTGAGTGGCGCGAACATCAGCTTCGCCGCGGAGGATCTCTCCGGAACGGGTGCGGGGACTTTTGTAAACAACTACCCGCTCGGACCGGCCACGTATTCGTGCATCGTGAACGCGAACTTTTCGGTCGGGAATGCGTGGAGCGTAACGTTCACGGTGGAATCGCTCGTGACGTGGACGACTTCGAACGTCACCGGGCCCGGGGATGTGGTGTCGTCGGGCACGCTCATTGGCGCGATGAATGTGGGGCGCAATGCGGCGGAGACGATCGGCGGGGTGACCTTCGCGGCGGATACCGGCGCAACGGACACACCTATTCCCATGGGCGGTGCAACGGTGCAGTTCAGCTTCGGCAGCACGCACAACGATTTTATGGTCGAGACGGACATCGGCGGCAGCACGCAGTACGCAGCGGCTTTGGACTACGGGCGATGGCGCGATGACGTATCCAGCGGCACGGTAACGCTGGGCGGGCTTACGGCGGGGAGAACCTACCAGGTTCAACTCTGGATCACGGATTCGCGCGGCTGCTGCAACACCCGCACACGCACGGTGGATGGTGTGGCGACGAGTTCCGCCGGGCCGCAAATCGCGACGGGCACTTTCACCGCGAGCGGCACGACGCAGGGCATCACCATCGCGGGCGTCGTCGGTGGCCATGGCCCGCAGCTCAACCTTCTCCAGCTCCGCGAGCCGGTGGTGCTCGTGCAGCCCGCGGCCATCACGTCGTCCACGAGCGCGACGGATTTTTACCCCGCGAGCCAGCTCATCAATGGCAGCGGTCTGTCCGCCACGCCGACGGTCACGAACCTCGGCACGCACGCGGAGGCGGGCCTTGGAAACACAGCGTGGGTGACCGAAGGGACAAGCACCGACTATTTTTCCAACCATTCCGCGCCCGTGCTCACCTGCACGCTGCCCGGCGGGCGGAACATCACGGAGCTCGTGATCTGGCCGTACAACTTTTTCGCGGGAACCGCGAACGGGAATGAGGCGAAGATCTTCGACGTCGCCTTCTCCACAGATGGCACGACTTTCACCAACACCGTCACCGTCACCTCGCCCACGCCGCTCGTCTCGAACGGCCTGCGCCTCCCGCTGGGGACGCCGCTCTTTGCCACGCATGTGCGCGTAACGATTACCGACAACCACTACCTCGCTGCGGCAGGCGGCGACCGCGTGGGCTTGGGCGAGATCCGTTTCGTGGCGACGCCCGAGATTTACGTGACGAACACCGCCGACTCCGGACCCGGCTCGCTCCGGCAGGCGCTCGCAGACGCGGCGGCGACTCCCGGCAGCAACACGATTCTCTTTGGCTCATCGTTCAACGGCGAAGTCGCCGATACCATCACACTCACCAGCACCGAGCTGACGGTGAATGACACGGACGGCGTGACGATTGACGCCTCCGCAGTGACCGGCGGCGTGACTATCAGCGGCAACAGCGCGCGCAGGATTTTCAACATTACCGGCGGCACGGTGGCGATGCGGCGCATTCATCTCACGGGCGGAAATGGCAGCGGTGGTGGCGTGCCAGCAAACTACGGCGGAGCCATCCAGACTGCGGGCACGCTTACGCTCACGGAGTGCTCCATCAGCGCCAGCGCGGCCTTCGCGGGTGGCGCTATCTTCAATGTCGGCGGCACCCAGTTGCTCACGCTCACGCGCTGCACCCTCTCCGGCAACAACGCCAGCTATGGCGGAGCCATCCAGAACGAAGCCGTGCTCGCCGCCACGCAGTCCACCTTCTCCGGCAACTTCGCCGCGACAAATGGCGGCGCGATTTCCAGCCCGTTCGGAAAACCCGTCTCGCTCGTCCACTGCACCGTCTCGAACAACCAAGCGACCGGACTCGGCGGCGGCGGCACCGGCTCGGCGTTCTCGCTCAATAACACCATCCTCGCAGGCAACACCGACACCACCGCAGGCACCAGCAGCGACAACCTCGACGGCACGCCCGCGCTCTCCGGCGCGAACCTCACCAGCGGCGACCCGATTCTCGGCGCACTCGCCGACAATGGCGGGCAGACGAAAACCATGCGCCTGCTCCACGGCAGCCCGGCCATCAATGCCGCCTCTGGCAGCACCATCACCAGCGACCAGCGCGGCAGAGCCATCATCGGCACGGGCGACATCGGCGCGTATGAAAACCAGCGCCCCAGCTTTTCCACACAGCCCGCGAGCCAGATGGTCGGCGAGGGCACTCCGAATCTCGTCGTGCCGTTCACCGTCACCGACGACGAGAGCACCCCGGCGCAGCTCACGATGGTGGAGCTGAAGAAAAACACCATCGTCGTGCCCGGCGCGACCTTTGGCGGCTCGGGTGCAAACCGCACCGTCACCTTGCCGGGGCCGTTCACACCCGCGGACAACGGCGCGCTATACACCGTCACTATCTCCGACGGCACTGCCACGCGCGTATCGTCCACTTTTACGCTCACGGTCATCTCGGACACCACCCCGCCAACACTGAACAACGTCGCGGTGAGCGGCAACCGGCTGACGCTGACGCTCACTTTCAGCGAGCCGATGAGCCCGGCCAGTGCGGGTGACCGTTTCAATTACAACGTGAGTGGAGGAATCGTCATCAATGCAGCGCAGGCGAATGGCGCGGTAGTCACACTCACTCTCGGCACGGCGCTGGCGTTCAATACGTCCTACACGCTCTCAACGAACAACGTCACCGACCAGGCAAGCACGCCAAACACCATCAACCCCAACCCCACCAATACCCCGCTGTTCGTTTACCAGCCGCTCGTCACCACCAGTGCCGGCGACACGAGCCCCGGCTCGCTGCGGCAGGTCGTCGCAAATGCGCCCACCGGCACCGTCATCACCTTCGCCCCCGCGCTCGCCGGGCAGACCATCACCCTCGGCGGCGAGTTGCTCGTGGATGCCTCGCGGGCCATCACCCTCGACGCGTCCGAAGTGACGGGCGGCGTGAAGCTCGACGGCAACAACGCGACGCGCCTCGCCAGCGTCGCCGCAGGCGCGAGCCTTACGCTGAAAAACCTCACGCTCACCCGCGGCAACGGCAGCGGTGGAAATGGCGGCGCGATTTCCACCGCGGGCACCGTGGTGGCGGAGGACTGCACCTTCTCCGCAAACGCCGCGACCGGCGTCGGCGGCGCAATTTTCAGCAGCGGCGGCAGCACACTCACACTCACGCGCTGCACCGTGGCGGGCAACACCGTCAGCTACGAGGGCGGCGGCGTGCGCAGTACTGCGGCCACGCTCACGGCGACGAACTGCACCTTCACCGGCAACACCGCCGTCATCGGCGGCGCGCTCTCCATCGCGGATGGCGGCCCGGCAGCCACGCTCACGCAATGCACCGTGGCGGGCAACACCGCGACGGGAGTCACCGTTCCCGGCCCGCTCAATGCGGGTGGCGGCGGCCTGTTTTTCTACGGCAAGGATGCCACCATCGCAAACTGCCTCGTCGCTGGAAACAGCAGCCAGACGGGCTTCGGCGTGGATGTCGAGGCGGTTGGCGGCGTCTTCACCCTCTCGGGAAATGTCATCGGCAACAACGACACCGTCGCCGCGATCTTCCCCGCAGGCCCGCTCGTCGGCACCACCGCCGCCCCGCTCGCCGCACGCCTCGCCCCGCTCGCCAACAACGGCGGCCGCACGCAGACGCTCTCCCTTTTGCCCGGCAGCCCCGCGCTCGATGCGGGCGTCGCCACCGCCGCCACGACCGACCAGCGCGGCTTCACCCGCAGCCGCGATGGTAACGCCGTCGCCGGCGCATTGCCCGATGCCGGCGCGTATGAAGCGCAAATCGCGCCCGCTCCAGGCATCGGCTTCAACATGGGCGACGCCGCAGTGAACGGCGGCGACGTGCTAGGCGCCACGGAACTCGCGGGCGTCTTCCCACAGGCAAACTGGAACCACCTCGCCGGCAACGCGAACTCCGGCGGCCTCACGCCCGACACCACCACGCGCCTCGACGCAAGCGGCGCGGCGCTCCCCGGCCTCAAGCTCTGGTGGAAGGGCCCGAACACCTGGCGCATCGGCAACCTCGCCGACTCTGCGGACAAAAAACTCATGTTCGGCTACCTCGACAGCAACGCCGCTGGCGACGGCTCCGCTGCGACCGACCTTTTCAACAACGCCTCCGCGCAACCCTACGTCGCCATCGCCGGTCTGCCCGCGATCCTCGGCGGCTACCGCGTCCTCGTCTATGCCGATGGCGACGCCACCGACGGGCGCGTCGGCTCCTACTGGCTCGGCAGCAACACCGGGCAGAACCCCGCCAACGTGAGCCCCGAAGCCCCGCTCACGCCGCGCGTCTTCCTGCGCGACGCGGCGAATTTCACCACCACCTACACCCGCGCCACCGGCACCAGCGACACGGGCGCGACCACCCCGGCGGGGAACTACGTTCAGTTCGACAACCTCACCGAAACCGCATTCACCGTCCGCGCCGAGGAGCACGCCTTCCGCGCCCCCATTAACGCCGTGCAAATCGTCCGCAACGAAATCGTTGTCGTCACCACCGCCGCCGATGAAAACGACCCCGTCGGCACGCTCGGCACCGGCATTTCCCTGCGCGAAGCCATCCGCGACGCCGCACCCGGCAGCGGCATCGTCTTCGACAGCACGCTCAACGGCGCAATCCTCACGCCCGGCACGGAGCTGGTGCTGGGGAAAAACGTGACCATTGATGCCACCAACCTGCCCGGCGGCATCACCCTCAGCGGCGGCGGCGCGCATCGCATCTTTGCCGTGAACGGCGGCCAGACCGTCGCCCTGCTCGGGTTTACGCTGACCGGCGGCAATGGCACCGGCTCGTTCGTCAACAACGCCGGCGGTGCAGTGTATAATACCGGCACGCTTGCCCTCGATCGCTGCACGCTCGTGGGCAATACGTCCACCTTGGTCGGCGGTGCGCTCTACAATAACGGCGTCATGACCGTCACGCGCTCGACGCTGGCCAGCAACTCCAGCGATTTCGGCGGCGGCATCCTCAACTACGGCACGCTCACCGTGACGCACAGCACTATCTCGGGCAACACCGCCACCGCCAACGGCGGCGGCATTGATAACGGCAATGGCACCACCATCGTCCTCACCCTCGCCAACAGCATCGTTGCCGGAAACACCGCCAGCACTGGCGCGGACATCAACAACTTCAACGGCACCGTCACCCGCGACGGCGCGAACCTCGTGCAGTCATTTGCCGGTGTGGCCGCGACCGGCACCGGCACCATCAGCAACGCCGCCCCGCTCCTCGCCCCGCTCGGCAACTACGGCGGCCCGACGCTGACGATGCCGCCGCTCACCGGCAGCCCGGCCATCAATGCCTCCGTGGGCAGCACCAGCACCACCGACCAGCGTGGCCTGCCCGTCGTCGGCGTGCCGGACATCGGAGCCACCGAGGCCAGCCTCGCCGCGCCGCTCGTCGTCACCACCAATGCCAACACCGGTCCCGGCTCTCTGCGCGAGACCATGCAAGCCGCTGGCATCCCCGGTGCCATCGTCAACTTCGCTCCCGCGCTCAACGCCGCGACCATCACCCTCGCCAGCGAAATCACCATGCCGGTCACGGGTGCCGTCACGATTGACGCCAGCACCCTCACCAGCGGTGTGACCATCAGCGGCGGCGGTGTCACCCGCATCTTCAGCGTGGGCAGCGGAAAGTCGCTCACTTTGAAAAACCTCACCCTCACCGCAGGCAACGGCACCGGCGCACTATTTAACGGATACGGCGGCGCAATTTACAACGCAGGCACGCTCGCGCTCACCGACTGCGTGCTCCATGCAAACGTCGTCCCGAGCGGCAGGGTCGGCGGGGGAATCTTTACGCTCGGCGCAGGCACATCCCTCACCGCGACGCGCTGCCTTTTCATCAACAACGCCACCAGTGGCGGCAGCGGCGGCGGCAGCGGCATCTATGCCGATTCATCGTCCGTGGTGATATGCACCGACTCCACCTTCACCGGCAACACCTCGCCCAACACCGCCGGAGCCATCCACTCCAACGGCAGCGCCAACGTCACCGCCCGACGCTGCACTTTCAACGCCAACACCGCCGTCGGCGTAGGCTCCGGGGCCGGGGCTGTGCGCGCCACCAATGCGACGTTCCTCTTGGAACAATGCACCCTCACGGCCAACACCGCAGGCACCGAAGGCGGCGCAGCCATCTGCACCGGCACCTCAGTAATGACCCTGCGCCACTGCACCCTGAACGGCAACAGCGCGTCCGACGGCGGCGGCGTGAAATTCTCCGGCGGCACGCTCAACGTGGAAAACAGCCTCATCGCCGGAAACACCGCCACCACCGGCCCGGACATCCACTTCACCAGCGGCACCCTGAACCGACTCGGCGCAAACGTCATCGGCATCAACGCAACGGTGACTACCGCATTCCCCGCCGGAACGCCTCACGTCAACGGCAGCTACGTCGGCACCGCCGCCTCGCCCGTCCTCGCGCAGCTCGCCCCGCTCGGCAACTACGGCGGCCTCACGCAAACGATGGCGCTCGCCCTCGGCAGCCCCGCCCGCAACGCCTCCATCAGCAGCACCGCCACCGCCGACCAGCGCAGCTTCCCCATCATCGGCACAGCGGACATCGGCGCGTATGAAACCGGGAACAACCTCACCACCAACTACAACGTGTGGATTTACGAAACCCTCCCCGCCACCGCCACCGCGCCGCAACACGCCAGCACGTTCGACTTCGACAGCGATGGCCAGACCAACAACGCCGAATGGCTCGCCCTCACCAACCCCGCCAACTCGAACAGCCGCTTCACCATGAGCATCAGCCCCATCAGTGGAGGCAACCTGCCCTTCAGCTTCCAAACCGCCGTGGGCCGCAACTACCAGATCGAATACTCCACCGACCTCGCAAGCTGGACCAGCCTCGGCACCATCACCGGCACCGGCGGCATCCACAGCAGCGCCGCCGGCCCCGTCACCGGCTTCACCAAGTTCTTCATCCGAATGCGCGCCTCGCTACCGCCGTAGGTGACCGCACCGCCGACGCAGGCGAATTTACCCGCGGTCATCAACAAGCTGTTTGCGGCGCTCGCGTTTTGCGGGGAAACATTGCGCTCGGCAAAATCGGCGTTTCGCTGCCAGTGTCGGCGGAACTCCGTGAAAATCATCCGCTCTTTTCTTTTCGGCCTCCTTTTGTCGTTCGCGCTTCCGCTGTTCGGTCAGGCACCGGGCAGTGTGGATACCAGCTACGCGCCGTCCCTGACCGGCGGCGCTCCAACCACTTCCGCCGTGCAGGCCGACGGGAGGCTGATCTCTGCTTCTCCAGGCGGCGGCGGTTCGATCAAGGTGTCGAGAATCAATTCCGACGGCAGCATCGACTCCGGCTTTTCCGTGACGACGACGGGCGTGGTCTCGTGCATCGCCGTTCTGCCGGACGGGAAAATCCTGATCGCCGGAAACTTCACGGCCGTGAACGGCACGAACGGCTTCGGCGGTCTCGCGCGGCTGAATGCAAACGGCACGGTGGACGGGAGCTTTTCCGCCGGGACCGGAGCGGACAATTCCGTGATGTGCATGGTCGTACAGCCGGACGGGAAGATTGTCATCGGCGGCTACTTCACGACGGTCAACAACGTCGCGGCCGGTCACATCGCCCGGCTGAATGCGAATGGCTCGCTCGACGCGGGCTTCAATTCCGGCGGTGCGGGCACGGACATCGTGGTCTTCAGTCTCGCGCGGCAGGATGACGGGAAACTGGTGCTCGGCGGCTGGTTCAGGAATGTCAACGGAGTGACAGCAAATGGAATCGCGCGGCTCGAAGCCAACGGGACGCTGGACGCTGGATTTAATCCCGGCGGTGATGGTGTGGGAGCGGGCTCGATCGTCTATTCGGTGGCGGTGCAGGCCGACGGAAAGATCGTCGTCGCCGGGCAGTTCACGAGCTTGAATGGCGTCGGCGGGTTTCGCGGAATCGGCCGGCTGAATGCGAACGGCTCGCTGGACACGGGCTTTACCTCCCCCGGCGGCGCGGGGAATACGTTCTACCGCAGCGTGCTGCCGCAGGCGGACGGAAAGCTGCTGATCCTCGGCAATTACAACGCGGGCAGCGACCCTCAGAATACCTGCTTCTGGCGGCTGAATACGAACGGGACATTCGATTTGGACTTCGGCCTGGTGCGCGGAAATTCCATCGCGAACACGATCTCGATGCAGCCGGATGGAAAGGTAATCATCGCGGGAGAGTTCTCGACGCTGAACGGTGTGCCACGCGCTGGAATCGTCCGCTTCCACAACGACGATGCGCCGCGCAATCTCGGTGCGCCGAGTGCGTCGCGCGTGGTCTGGGAACGCGAGGGAGCAGCGCAGAGCGTGTCCGGCGTGACGTTTGAAGTCAGCACCGACGGCGGCGCGAACTGGAACCCGCTCGGGGCGGGCGTCCGCATCGGCACGACTTCGAATTGGGAGCTGACCGGACTTTCGCTGCCGGCAGGAGCGAAGCTGCGTGCCCGCAGTCGTGCGGCGAGCGGATACAACAGCGGCAGTTCTTCGCTTGAGGAGCAGACCGGCGAGTTCCCCTCGGCGCCCGCCGCAGTCACGCGCCTTGCGAGCGACATCACGGTTTCGGGTGCGACACTTTCCGGCGCGGGAAGCAGCAACGGACTCGCGACGAATGTGGCTTTCCAATACTCGGCTGATGCGACGATGACGACTGGCGTAACCACGACGGCGAGCGAGGCAATCGGCACGGATGTGGTGGGAGTCTCCACGACGCGCGCCATTTCCGGTCTGCTTCCGCACTCGACGTATTACTACCGGGCGATCTCGACGAACACGATGGGAACGACGAATGGAACCATCCGCTCATTCGTCACGGCAAACACCCCGCCGGTCGCGCCAAATGGCACCGCCACGGCGACGACGGGCGATGCGAAAACGATCACGCTCCCCTTTTCAAACACCGACGCGGACGGCGACACTGTGACGCTGAGCGGCACAACGCCCGATGCGAATCTCACGGTGACCGGCACCAACGGAAAGGATGTCACGTTCACGGCGGCGGCGGGTTTTGTCGGCGACGCCACGCTCGGCTACACGGTGGGCGACGGCTTCGGCGGCACCGCGAGCGGGACGATCACGGTGACCATTTCGGATAACGACGCGCCGTCCATCGACGCGCCGACGACCGGGCTCCTCGTGTATGTCGGGACGCTCCCCGATTTCACACAGACAGCCACGCGGAGTGACAACATCGGCGTGGTGAGCATCACGCAGACTCCGCCCGCCGGCACTGCAACCGTGGCCGGCGATTTGGACGTCACGTTGACCGCAAAAGATGCGGCCGCAAACGAGTCGAGCACGACATTTACCGTCACCGTTCGCCCGACCGACTCGGTGCCGACGCCCGTCATCGGCGCTGGCGGCACGCCGCCCGGAGCGGGAACCGCGGATGGGCCGCCGGCGGATGCGGAGGTAAAGACGTTCGGGCTTCCGGCAATCGATAACGCGGGCAAGGTCGCCTACCTCGTGCAGTGGGGCAGCGACACCGACGGCAAGGGCAAGGGACTTTTCACCGACGTGTGTCTCGCCAAAGTGGGCGACGATGTGGCCGGAATCACCGGAGCGACGTTCAAGGCGTTTACGGATCCCGTGATCGATGGCGGACGCGTCGTCACGCTGGCCACGCTCGCGGGCGTGCCGAAAGCAACATCGGAAGCCGTGCTCGCCTTTGCGCCGGAAGGTTCACCGTCCATCGAAGCCCGCACCGGCGATGTCGCGCCGGGCCTCGACGGCACTCGCCCCGCAGGCGGACCGGTGTTCAAGAACTTCGTCACCGTGGCGCTCTCGGGAGGCAGCCTCGGTTTCATCGCGCAGGTCTCGGGCGGGACCGGTGTGCTGAAGGCGACGGGCGCAAACGATACCGGCCTCTGGATCAAAGACGGAAGCGACCCACTCCGGCTCGCGCTCCACGAGGGCGACGTTGTCGCGGGCAAAACGATCAAGACACTCGCGACGTTCGTGCCCGCGGATGCATCGCCGGGTCAGGGCCGCGGCTGGCTGACGAATTCCGGGACCGGCACGGTGATGGCGCTCGCGTTCTTTTCCGACAAGACGCAGGGCATCGTCACCGCAAACGCAGGCGGGAATGCGGCGATCCACGCGCTCAGCGGCACCATCAACGTGTCCACCTCGCCGGCCATCGGCGGGGCCACGTTTGCGTCGTTCAGCTATCCGGCGCGCAACAACAACGGCGCGCTCGCATTCCTCGGGAAGTTGAAAGCCGGGCCGGGCGGCGTACTGAAATCGGATGTCTCCGCCATCTTCCTGTCCCCTGCTGCCGGGCCGTTTGATTTCATCGCGCGGGTCGGATTCCAAGCTCCCGGCAGCGGCGGATTCTTCGGCGCGCTCGAAGATCCCGTGCTCTCGCCGGATGGTGGTGTCGCATTTCTCGCCACGCTGAAAGGCGTGAAGGGCCTCGCGACCAAATCGCTTTGGTGGCAGCCCTCCGGCGGCTCGCTGACGATGCTCGCGCAAGGCGGCGGCGAAGCGGGCGACATCCCCGGCTCGCAATGGAAGTCGTTTGACTCCATCGCCATCACCGACCGCGGCCCCATCTTCGCTGCGAAGCTCGTAGCCGGACAGGGCGGCGTGACGGCGAAAACCGCCAGCGGAGTCTGGGCATGCGATTTCTCAGGAACTCCACGCGTTCTTTTCCGCACCGGCGACATCATCAACGGCAAAACGCTCACCGCATTCTCCCTGCTGAAAGTGACCGTCGGCAACGAAGGCGTCACCCGCAGTTTCAACAACAACGCGCAGGTCGCGTGGCTGGCGTCGTTCTCCGACAAAACGACCGCCATCGTTGTCACGGAAGTGCCGTAGTTTAGTGGCACAGTCAGCTCCTTCACGAAACTCCCACCGGCGTAGACCCGCGACGAGCCGGCCTAGTTTACCACCACTTTCAATCGCAAGTACTGCGCACCAGTGCCGAGCGGTGTATTGCTACGGACGGTAATCGTGTCGAAGCCCGCACCCGTGCTGCGGCTCACTTCGGTCGTGAAGGCATTGGATGGGATATCCCCGCTCGACGCGTAGCTGCTTCCGTCATTCCAAAGGGCGAGGTCGGAGCTCGTCTGCACAACGCACAGGGCATCGGTCGCGCCGTGGGAGCGCGTGAATGTGATCGTGAGATACTGCGCGCCAGATACGCTCACCGTTCCCATTTGTGGCGCAGCGCCCGGCGATTGCGGGCTGGTTCCGAGTAGATATTCCACAGCCTCGGGCAGGCCATCGCCGTCGCCATCGGCGATGAGCGATGCAGCAGCGCCGCCAAGATTCGCCGCGGCCCATGCCTGCGCGCTGGTCAGCGGCGTCGCCGAGACGCTGGGTGTTGCATCCGAGTTTCCGAGTGAGAATGTCGCGCGCACCCGGAAGTGTCGCGGCACAGCCGGCGTGAGGCCGCTGATTGTCGTAGTGTTGGTCCCGCTCGTCGCGGCAATGATCCATCCGTCCATTCCGTTCGCGCTCTTCTCCACGACATAGCCACTCGCGAAAGGCGCTGCCGTCCAGGCCAGAGAGACGCTGCCGGCACCGACCGCGCTTACATTCAGCGCCCGCGGCGGTAGATAGGAGAGACGCTCGCGTGCAATCGTGCGCGAGTCAGTCATCAGTGCGCTCGCCTCGGGATTGTCGCAGATGGCGAGGAAATTGTGGCCGTTGGGGCCACCCGGGAAGCTGTTCCAGATGGTGAAGAAAGATGCCCGCGGGAAGTACGTGTCGAGCGCGCCGAGGTAGAGCGAATTGTAGTTATTGGCGACATCGTCGTCCGCGGGATTCGGCCCGCCTTCGGTTATCCCAAACGCCTTCGGGTGAATGCGGCTGATCGCATCGGTGTCGAACGACGGCGCCCAGTTCGGGTGATAGCAACTGAAGCCCACGCAATCCACGAGCGTGTCGCCGGGCCAGTGGTAATCCATCGAGACGCCGTGGTTGTTGATTCCGCTCGCGTGGTGCGCGGTGACGTGCGCCTCGTAAGTCCAGATGATGTTGTGCAGTTGCCGCACGTTCACGAAGTGATTGCGGATCATGTCGTAAAGCGCCGTGAACTCCCCCGGCGACAGTCGCCCGTACCAGTTCCACCCGCCATTCATCTCCGAGAGCGGACGGAAAATCACCGGACGGTCCGGACCGAACAATTCAATTTGATCGGCGATGGCGTTCATCCACCCGGTGAATGTCACGTTCGACGCGCTTCCCGGCGTCAGCAGCGCGGGAATATCGCGGCCTGTGTGATTGCCGTTGAAAGCCAGAATCCAAGGATTCCAGGGCGTCCAGTGGATGATGCAAATGCCGCTGGCGTCCATATAGCTGCGGGCGTATGGTGCGCTCGCCGCAATCTGCATCGGAGTCGAGCCACCCTCCGCTGCGATGCTCAGAATCGCCGGCCACTTCGCGGAGCCGGTCTCATTTTGCAGCAGCGTGGTGAGTGCGACGACGTAGTTGTCGTAGTCGAAAGGAACATCCTGCGCATGCTGCCCCACGATCCGCCCGAGCGCCGCGCCAATGGCCAGCCGACGAAGCAGCGCCCGCGTCACCACGCTCGCGAATGGATCCGTCGGCATTCCCGGTCGCGAATTCGCATCGAGCGGATCGGTATTCGCGTAATACTCGAAGATGTTGATGTCCCCATCGCCGTCCGGGTCGGCGAGTCCGTCCGCGGTCGTCGCCAGTGTGCCGCGCAGTTTTTCCCAGCCATCATCCATCCCGTCGCCATCGTGGTCGCGCTTCAGCGGGTCCGTTCCAAACGTCATCTCCTCGGCATCCCAAATCCGGTCGCCATCGGTATCGAGATCCATCTCCACCTTGTCCACCGTGTAGTCGGGATAGTTCCCCGTCACCGCATTTACGCCATTCGGGAAAATCTGCTCTACGGCGAAATACAGCGTCGCACTCGTAAGCGTGGCTCCCGCCGGGACCGTCCACGCGATCGGCGTGCTGCCTTCGACCGGGAGCCATGTATTCTCCTCCCCCGGATGCACCACGCGCTCCGCGAGAATCGTCGGCGCAGGGCTGGTGCCGTTTGAAAAAGCGAGCCGCAGCATCACACGCACCTGCGCGTAACCGTCGCAGCGAAAGCGCGCCTTCGTAAGATACCGCTGCCCGTTCGCACCGGAAAGTGCCGCAAGCAAATCCTGCTTGAAGCCATCCGCGGGATGATCGCGTCCGGTCACGCGCCCCGCATTCGCACCGTCCGGCGCACCGCTCGTCGGCTGCCGCAACGCCGAGACCGTGAGCGTCGGATGGCTGGCAAACGCGGGCTGTGCCATCGTCGTCCAGTTTGACGAGGACAGCGGTGTTTCAAACGAAGGGTTTGCGATCAGATTTGCCGCCGAAGCGCGGACGGCAAACAGCGCAGTGATGCAGAGTGCGGATACGATTTTCATACACCCCGCTATGGCGCGAGGTGAGCGCTGCGTTACGGAATCCGCAATGCACCCGCCCTACCGCCACGGCGGCGCTGCCGGTTGCTTCCTCTCGCCACCACCGCCGGGAGTCGTCGCGGAATTGTTCGCCACGACCTTCAAAAGCGTCAGCAATTCACGCGGGACGGCGGGGTGGCTTTCGAGCCCGTCGAGCGCGAGTCCTGCATAGCCCGCCTTTTCCACGCCGACGACGTATGCGCCGTAGTCGCGGAGAGCGCGGGCAATCCGATTGGCCGCGGTGCCCGCCGGCGCGATGGATTCCGGCACAAAATCCGCCGGAAGCGCCAGCAGCGTCCCGATGCGCACATTTCCGCCGCCGCTCACCGAAGGCGCGTTCGTTGCGGGCCATGTAAATCCGGAAAGCCTGTCCGCCGGAAGACGCAGGGCGAGCGCATGAAAAATGCCGCGGTCGAGTTCGCCGGAACGAATCATTCCGCCGAGCGTCGAGCCACCGAATTCGCTGGCCGCGCTACCGCCGAAGCCCGGCCCCATCAAACTCGCACGGGAGATTGCGCTGGCAGTGGCCTCATGGCGCGCGGGTCTGCGGAGACCGAATATCTCGATGACCATGTTCTCACGCAGATTCACCGCGATGAGCGGGAATCCGCCGCGCATTCCTCCGCCCACGACGCGTTCATCGAGGTGCACTGATTCGAGTCGCCCGTCCGGGAGCTTTACGCGCACCATCGGATCGGTATCGCGCAGGAGTACGATGCGGCGTTCGACGAATGTGAAATCCAGCCCGGCGAGGGAGACACCCTCGATCGGGGCAAACTGCGCCGCACTTCCCATGGGCGTATTCCATGGACTCTCCGCAGCGAAAGGCCACATGCCGGGGATTCGGCGCGCGGGCATTGTATCGGGCAACGCGGCGTCGAGTTGCGCGAGCGTATCGGAATCGAGATCCGGAAAATCGCCGGTAAACTGCACGTCGCCCGCATCCACCACCGTTGTGGATTTTCCTGCACGCGGCCACACGATGAAGGCGATCATTGCATACGCAGCCGCGGCCAGCACGAGCCACGCGAGTCGGAGCGATTTCCGGTCGGTGTGGACTGAGGGCGTCGCAATCGCGCCCATCAATCGCGCCTTTGCGGCGACCGAGTCGCCACCGGACAACTCTGCCAGAATCGCCTGTTTCACCCGCGCATGCGCTTCCGTCCCGCCGAGGAGGACGCGCAGCGCAGCATCGAGCCGCTCCTGCGAGAGCAACTCGCGCAGGCGTTCCCCGTCGGCGGCCAGCGCCTCTTCGAGCGCGGCCTGAGCATCGGGCGAGAGCGCACCGTCCAGCAGCGCGGCAAGTGGCTCCTCAGCCGGCATGGATCTTCCCTTCGATGCACCGGCGCAATTCGCTCCGGACGCGGAACAGCGTGATGCGAATCCACTCCAGCGAGCGCCCGAGCACGCCGGCCATTTCCTCGGTCGATCGTTGCTCGGTGTACTTCATCGCGAGCAGGCGGCGCGTTCCGTCGGGCACCCGCTCGAGACAACCCTGCAACGCTTCGATTTCCCCGCCATCGGCCTCGCGATGGTGTTGCGCCAGCTCAGCGTGGCGGGCGATTTCAAACTTCGATAGATTCGTCTGCTCGCGCGCATACCGCTGGAGTTCCGAGCGGACCAGGTTCCATGCAATCGCCCGCAGCCATGCGCGCAGAGACGTGCCGGGCTGAAAGTCGGCGATATTCCGAAACGCAAAGATGAAGGTCTCGTGCGCCAGTTCATCGACGAGGTGCGACACGGGCAGCTTCAGCGCGATGAACGCACGGATGTGCGGGAGATGTTCGTCGAGCAGCGGCTCAAATGCGCAAGATTCCCCGGCGCGGACGCGATGGACGAGGGCGGTTTCGGCTTCTGCGGTGAGAGGCATGGCTTGGCGTTATAGAGCGGGCCGGGGGGCGATGTTACAAGAATCTCGAAAAATCGCTCCGAGCCCGCGGAACGGGAGAAACATTCTCGCCACCGCCGCCAGCCGGGTGCAGCGTGGGGCCATGCGCTGGCTTGCGTTTGTTTCCATCCCGGTCTTTGCGGCGACTCCCGTTGTGGAGGAGCTTCCGCGCGTTCCCGCGACGTCGCCGGAACAGGCAGCGGCGAATCTCGTGCTGCGTCCCGGTTTTCATGCGGAGCTGATGGTTTCCGAGCCGCTCGTGGTGGACCCGGTGGCGATGGCGTTTGATGAACACGGGCGTCTCTTCGTGGTGGAAATGCGCGACTACTCCGAGCGTCGCGATGAAAAGCTGGGGCGCGTGAAGCTGCTGGAGGACACGGATGGCGACGGGCGTTTTGACAAGGCCCACATCTTTGCCGACGGGCTGCCGTGGCCGACGGCGGTGACGTGCTGGGATGGCGGCGTGTTCGTCGCGGCGTCGCCGGAGCTGCTTTATTTCAAGGACACGGACGGCGACCACCGTGCGGATGTCCACGCGTTTTTGTTCACGGGATTTGGGAATCTCGCGGAGAAGCTGAACGTGCAGGCGCTGCCGAACTCCCTGCAATGGGGGCCCGACCAGCGCATCCACGGCGCACTCGGCGGGAATCCCGGTCGCGTGGAAAACTTCGCGCTTCACGGCTCGCCGAAGATCGAACTGCGCGGTCGCGACTTCTCGTTCGACCCTCGCAAAATGGACCTCCGCCCCGAGAGCGGCGGCGGGCAGTGGGGCATGACGTTTGACGACGCGGGCCGCAAGTTCGTCTGCTCGAACAGCCGACACATCATGCAGGTGGTATTCGACGACCGCTTCGCCGCAGCGTCGAAGACTCCCCTGCCCGCGCCCGCCGTGGACATCGCGGCGGACGGGCCGCAGGCGGAGGTCTTTCGTCGAAGCCCAGACGAGCCGTGGCGCGTCATCCGCACCAAATGGCGCGTGGACGGCACGGTGAAAGGACTTATCGAGGGCGGCGGACGCGCGAGCGGCTATTTCACCAGCGCGTGCGGCATCACGATTTACCGCGGCGACGCGTGGCCTGCGGAGTTTCGCGGAAATGCATTCATCGGCGACTGCGGCAGCAATCTCGTGCATCGCAAAATCCTCCGCGGCGAGGGACGCCTCACGGCGGAGCGCGCGGCGGATGAAAAGCGCAGCGAGTTTCTCGCGAGTCGCGACAACTGGTTCCGCCCCGTCGCATTTGCCAACGCGCCGGACGGCTGCCTGTGGATTGCCGACATGGCGCGCGAAGTCATCGAGCATCCGTGGTCGCTGCCCGAGCCGCTGAAATCGAAACTCGACCTCAACTCCGGCAACGACCGCGGCCGCATCTGGCGCATCGTGCCCGACGGCGCGAACCTCCGCCCCGCGCCAAAGCTCGGCGCCAGCAGCAATGCGGAACTCATCGCCATGCTGGAGCACCCGAACGGCTGGCATCGCGACACCGCCGCGCGCCTGCTCCACGAGCGGCAGCCCGCCGAAGCCGCGCCCGCCATCGCTGCGATGATCGCAAAGCGCACGCCGCAAAACATCGCGCCCGCTGCGGCGAAAGGCGCGGCCGTGGAATACATCGCGCCAAAACCCAATGCGACGCGGGCCGAGGCTGTCGCGCAATTCCGCCCCGCGCTCACACTCGCGGGCGATGCGCAGAAAGGCCGCGCGATTTTTGCCGGGCGCTGCGCCGTCTGCCACCGCTTCGGAGGCGCGGGCAGCGCCGTGGGACCGGACCTCGACGCCTCCGCAGCCGCCGGGCGTGAGAAGCTGCTCGGCAACATCCTGGAGCCCTCGCGCGAGATCACCGCGGGCTTCCCGCTCGGCGTCGTCACGCTCAAAGCCGGCGGCGCAGTCGCGGGAATCCTCGCCAGTGAATCGCCCGCCGGAGTCGTCCTGCGAATGCCCGGCGCTGCGGAACGCGCCATCCCCTCCGCCGACATCGCAACCATCGAGCGCCCCGCGAAATCCCTCATGCCCGACGGAATTGAAACCGGCCTCACCCCGCAGGAGATGGCCGATTTACTGGAGCACCTCGCGCCGCTGCCCCCTGCGAATCCCACGCGTTGACGACGCGACGCCCGTGCTCCGAGCCGGGAATTCCTACGCCGCATCCGGGCTGCACCCAAGGCATCCGGCTCATCATTGCGCCTGCCTCGGCGAAACCCGCGCCATTCCGGCCCTTCACGAAAAGCGGGCATAGACTGCGGGCATCCCCCCCGAATACCCGGAATCGGCCATCCGACCGCGGAAATACGATTCCAAATGCCAGACTCGCCACCTCCGGACTCGGAGGAACGAGTTTGAACGTCCAACCCGCCACCTCCGGGATCGGGGGAACGAGTTTGAACATCCAACTCGGCACCTCCGGACTCGGAGGTATCGAGTTGAGGATTTTTGACCACCCCTCCGGACCAGGAATGAGCAATTTGATACACCAAAACCGCATTTTATGACACGATTGTTAAATCCGGAGCATTCCAAAGCGCACCCACGTCAAAGCCGAAAGCTGCCGAAAGCTCAAACAACACACCACCCGCCGGGCAAAAACGACCGCTTGTCGGAAAACCTTACGCCCCATGCGAGGAATCCCCCGCAAAACAGCCCCAAAACCCAGTAGGAAGGCGCCCTTTTCAGGTTCAAAGCCGGAAAAACCACCGAAACAGCCCAAAAGCACCGAAAACGTGTCGGAAACCTTTACATCCGGCTTCACTAATCAAGTACTCCGGCGTTGCAAATCACGTTTCTTAAAACTATTTTCCTCTGTTAGCATCACCTTTTTTAGCACCAACGACAGAGTTGGCATGATTGATGTTTTAGGGGGCGGCAGCTTGCGCGACTGGAGCACATCCTCTCGGGAAAAAGCCGAAAACACCCTGTTAAATCCAAACATCGAAATGAAACTACTCAGAACTAAGTTAATAATCGCCGGGCTTTTTGCTGCGGGCTCCGTATCGGCAGCGCCTTTGACCCTCGAAGGTATGGGGATCCAGAAACAATGGATCGACACCGAAGCGGGCATTAACGAAATGCCCGGATTCGTGTGGGGAAACAGCCACACGGCGATGGCCGACAAAATTGGCCTCCATGTCCTGTTTGCCAATGGTGTGGAAGGAACAATCGCCTACTCGGGTGTTGCAACAAAGTGGGGAACCACCGGCCCCACCATCGGAACGCTGATTTCAGCGACTGGTTTTTTCGCAAACTATGCGACGGCGGGCTTGCACTTTTTGAACAATACTCCTGCTGGCGGCACCCTGCCAATTGCGTGGGCTTCCAATCCTAACACTCCTTTTGGCAACAACGTTGAGCTGGACTACTCTGACAATAGCTTCGGGTCGGAGTTCCGTGTCACGACCGCGGGTTGGAACTCGGTCCAGATTACCACTTACAGTTCGTCGGCACCGGTAGCGGCGCCGGACGGCGGCTCGAGCATCGCGCTGCTCGGACTGGCGATGACGGCTGCAGCGGGATTCCGCCGCAAGTTCGGCATCTAAGATGGGACTCAGACAATCTACCCAAACTTGCTGGAATCAAAACAATGACCATTCTTCAAAAAGCCCTTACAGTCATCGCGCCCGCGGTGCTTCTAACCTCCACGTCTCACGCCATCCTCATCAACGGTGGATTTGAAAGCGGTCTCACCGGCTGGACTACTTCTGGTGCGGATTCAGCGGCGGCAACCGCTGGAGCTCATTCCGGAAGTTTTGCATTCCAAGGGTTCGATAACTCGGGCTTTGCGACACTTTCGCAGTCTTTCGCCACCACCACTGGGGCAGTTTACGACTTCTCCTTCTTCTCGCGAATCCCCGTGATACACCCCGGTAACATTCTGCGCTACCAGTTTAACGGCGGCCCGATTGTGACCGTGCCTACTACTACCACGTATACCCAAACCATCGGGGGATTTACCGCCTTGGGTTCTACTTCGGTTCTTAATTTTTACTTCGAAACCGACCCAGGCACCTCCGCTTGGCTCATCGATGACGTTACCGTGACTTTGGCCTCTTCGCCGGTACCGGACGGCGGCTCGAGCATCGCGCTGCTCGGTCTGGCGATGACGGCTGCAGCGGGATTCCGCCGCAAGTTCGGCATCTAAGTCAAAGACTGCATTAATCTCACAACCGGCTGCACAGGCACACGCCCGTGCAGCCGGTTTTGTTTTGCCCCGAGGACAGCAATGCGCGATGGTCCAACGCAGTCGAAGCAGCACGCTACTCAGCCTGAGCCACAGAAGCCGGGCCGGTGCTCATTCCTCCCATCAGCTTGGGCTACTGCATTTCAGCGCCTTCCGCTCCCCATCACCGGGTCCGGGTTGTGAGGTGCTGAGGTCTTTAAAACCGGCCCTCGTCGGCGTCGATGTATTGGAAGAAGGTCTGGATGTCTGCGCGGGCTGCGAAGCCGCTCTCGGCCTTGCGCTCGGCGAGGCGCTGGCTGCCGGAATCGTTCCAGCCGCGTTTGCGCATGTATTCGTTCCAGACGTACTGGTCCTGGTCCGTGAGCTTGCGGCCGTTTGCGAAGCACCACGCGAGGATCTCGTCGTCCGTGCCGCCCTCGGCGACGCGCTTGACGAGCGCATCGTAGGCGATTCCGAAAAGATTCACGCACGCCTTGTCGAAGCCGTCGCCGAGATTCGGGACGTAGTCGGCGGGAAGTTTCCCGGCGGCGTGGAGGCGGATTTTGTCCACCATCCGGCCAAAGTAAACGAGAGTGCCGACCTTGTCGGCGGGGCTGCGAAGTCCTTCGATTTGCATAGGCGGGGATGGTGTGCATTTCCCGCGCGGAAAGCGCAACCCCGCACTCGCGCGACGTCACGGGCGGGTGATGCGGAGTCGCATGAACTGCCGCTGCCCGGCGCCCGGCAGGAGCAGCGATTCCACGGTGATGAGCTCCGTGGCGCCCTCGTCCACGCTCTCAGCAACCGCGGTAAATCCACCGCCGGAATTCCAGACACCCGCGTCGTTGCCGACCTCGACGATGTAGGAAATGTCGGAGGCCGACTTCACTTTGCGATACGTGAGCGCGAGCGCGCCGGACGGGCGGAGGGAGGCCGACGGAACGCCGATCGTGGCGGGCGTCTTCGGCTCCAGCGCGAGTGCGTATTCCATGAGGTTGCGAATGCCGTCGCCATCGAAATCCGCCTCATCGCCGCTGAGATTGGCGTCGGCAAGCTCGGCAGCGGTGAACTTTGAAAAACGCCACGCGTCGATGGGAAGGTCGGCGATGACAACGGTCGCGGAATTGGCCGCGCCGGCTGAGTAGTTCACATCGGAGGCGATCGTGAGCGTCACGGACTCATCGCCCTCCGCGAGCGAATCGGCGAGGGGCTGGATGGTGACCGTCGCCGTCGAAGCACCGACGCCAAACGTCGCGCTGCCCGAAAGCGTCTGGTAATCGGCCCCGGCGGTGGCCGTTCCGGAAAGCGTGTAACCCACGGTGAGCGCCGTAGCCGTGCCGCCGGAGCGCGTGAGCGTGAAAGTGCCCGTCCCCAAGCCTTGCTCGGCAGCCGAGGCATCGGTCGCGGCGACCGTGATGGTCGGCTGCGAATACCACGCGATGCCGTATTCCACACCCGCGAGGTCGCTGGTGACTTCGAGCACGTAACGCCCCGGAGCGAGCGCGGGCCGGTAGATGTGCTCGATGTTGTCCACCGCGCTTTCGCTCGAATCGACGAGCGCTCCGACCGTGAAGCCTGTCGCCGCGTAGAGCTTCAGCGTGACGTTTGCGAGCGTGGACACCGTCGCGCCCGGCCACGTTCCGGTGATTGTGCGATTCCACGTCACGAGCGCGGAGAAATCCGACACCGTGTTTCCGGCCGGGATGTCGAAAAAGTAGCGCTGCGGAGTGGGCGAAGTATTGTTGAGATCCCATCCGCGCACGCCGACCGATACCGAGTCGCTCGCGTTTTGCTCGCCGGAACTCATGATGAAATGGCTGCGGTACGCATTCAACTGGCCCGCGCCGAAGATCGAATCAATCGGACGCGTGGTGGTGCGGCTCCATCCGGGAAACTGCGTTTTCGTCGCACCAGCGAGGAGCACGGCTTTCATCGCCACGACCCGGCGGCCGTTCGTAGGCGCATTCTGCCGGAGCATCGCCGCCGTCGCGGAGACCATCGGAGTGGAAAAGCTCGTGAAAGACTCCGGCGCGACGATCTCCGGCTTCGTGCGACCGGCGCCGTCGGCGGTGTTGCTGCCGTAGCTGTGAGCGCCATTCGAGAGGCCCACGGAGATGCCGTTGTAGCAACTGCCGAGAAGCGCGGGCACGTTGTTGGCGTTGTTGTTGTTCAAACCAACGACGCCGAGAAAGTTCGACGCATTGATCGCGAAATCGAAGCGACGGAGGATTTGGACATCGCTCGGTCCGCCCGAATCAGCCGATCCGACCCAGCTATGATTCTGAATGCTGCGCGATTCGCTCAGAGGATTCGCGACGCTTCCAAAGCGCAGGAAGCCGCTCCCGAGCCAGTTGTTTGCGTCGTAAACATCGATCGTAGAAACCGCCGGAGCGACGCTCGTGGTGAGCCCGTAGTAATAGCCTCCGACCGTCGTCGCATGGCCAGAGTTGCCGGCGGGACCGGAGCGATTCACGAAGGTCTTTCCGACGAATTCCGCGCTTCCCGTGTTTGGGCCGAAGTTCCCGGCGCTTTCCGGAGCCTCGACCTGCGAAACGGTCGTGCCCACTCCATTCGGGAGCGAGCCACCGAGTTCGGCGGCGAGCTTCGTCCAGCCGATGTCATCCTTGTAGCCACCGTGCGCCGTGCCCGCGCAAAAGAGCAGCGCAATCCATGCGCCAGCGGCGAAACGGGGACTGGAAAATGTTCGGGTCATTACGGACGGGTCGCGGCTAGGTACCGGCGAACCCGATAATTTCAACCCGTATTTCCGTACGGTCTGTTCAACTCAGTCTTGAACCGCTAAGTCGAGAGCCATGTCAAACGACCCGGCCACGCATTTGAACACCACCCGCCGCCTGCCTCCCCTGCTCCGTCGCGCGTGGTATTCGCTGAACCAGACTTTCCGCCAGCGCATCGCGCATCTCGGCATCACGCCCGATCAATTCAGCATCCTCCGCTGGCTCCACGAAGGCGACACGCGCGGGCTGACGCAACAGACGCTCACTGACCTGATGGCGAGCGACCCGAATACGATCACTTCCATTCTCCAGCGGATGGAAAAAAGCAGGCTCGTTTCGCGCCATGCACACGAAACCGACCGCCGCGCACGCCGTGTTCGCATCGAGGACGCAGGCCGGGAGCGCTACCTCGAAGCCTGCGAAATCGCGATTGCGCTGCAGAGACAGATCGTCGGAGTCATTCCCGAAACCCGCCGTTCGCGATTCCTCGCAGACCTCGAACTCATCGCCAACGCGTGCGTCGCCGCGCAGAACGAAGGCGAGTGAGCTCTCCGGCGCGCCGCCACCTTTGTCTTTTCAATACCGTCGCTTCCGTTCATCTCATCGGGAGCACCAATCATGTCTGATATTACCACTCTCACGCTCGGCCACAGTCCGGACCCCGACGACGCCTTCATGTTTTACGCGCTCGCGGAGGATCGAATCCCCACGGGACGCTGGCGTTTTCAGCACATCCTGCAGGACATCCAGACGCTGAACGAACGCTGCACGCGCGGTGAACTGCACATCTCCGCCATCAGCATCCACGCCTACGCGAGCGTGCTCGACAAATACGCGCTGCTGCCTTGCGGAGCCAGCATGGGCGAGGGTTACGGGCCGATGCTGATCGTTAAACGCGGCAAGGCCCTGCCGGACCTCTCGGACTTTGGTGCGATTCGCGAATGGCTCCAGCACCAGCGGATTGCAGTGCCGGGAAAAATGACGAGCGCCTTCCTTGCGTTGAAGTTGTTCTTCCTCGGCGAGCCGATGCACACCGTCGTGCCATTCGATCAAATCTTCGAGTTTCTCGAACAGGGCGACGCGGACGTGGGCCTGATCATCCACGAAGGGCAACTCACCTATGCGCGCGACGGGTTCGACCTCGTTCTGGATCTCGGCGCGTGGTGGATGACCGAGACGGGCCTGCCGCTCCCGCTCGGCGGAAACGTGATTCGCAAGGACATCGCGCCGGCCGACCGTTCCGAGATCAACGCGATTCTCCGTGAGAGCATCCGCTACGGACTTGAGCACCGCGCCGCAGGAGTCGACCACGCGCTCCCACTTGGCCGCGGACTCGACCGCGCGCTCGCGGACAAATTCATCGGGATGTATGTAAACGACCGGACGCTCGATTACGGCGATGCCGGCCGCATGGCGATTCGCGAGTTCCTGGGTCGCGGGTATCAGTTGGGCTTTTTGAAAGAGCCGGTGGAACTGGAATTCGTGGAGTAGCGCGATGGCCACCGACGACTCCGCAAGACGTCCGCTAAAGAGCCGCTCGACCAGCTGGGCACGCGCGCTTTCATCAGCGCTTGTCGCACGGAAGGTCTCGCCAAACGGGGTGTCAATATTCGGCATCTTCGTCGCGATCGGAGGCGCGGTGGCGATGCTCGCAGCGGGACATTGGATTCCGGTGTGGGCGGGTCTTCTGATGGGAGCTGCGGGCGTTCAGCTCCGATTGCTTTGCAATCTCATGGATGGACTCGTCGCAATCGAAGGTGGACTCAAATCAAAGGCAGGCGACCTATTTAACGAGGCCCCCGACCGCGTCGAAGATACTGTGCTGCTCGTAGCCGCCGGTTATGCAGCGGGACACGGCGAGCTCGGGTGGGTTTGTGCGACACTTGCAATGTGCGCGGCTTACGTGCGGGCACTCGGCGCTTCGCTCGGGCTCGGGCAAGACTACCGCGGCCCCGGCGCAAAGCCGCACCGGATGGCGATGCTTACCGTGGGTCTCCTGTCGGCGGCCGCCTGCTCTGCATTCTCGGTCGAATTTCCGGCACTCAAAGTTGCGCTGTGGGCAATTGTGCTTCTCACGGGGATTACCATCATACGCCGCACGGTGCGGATTTACCAAAGACTGCCATGATTGCCCGGGCGCTCGCATTTTTCACACGTCTGCTCACCGGTGGCACCCCGCGCTGGCGCGGATGCCTGCCGGAGCAAAAGCAGCGCATCTACTTCGCAAACCACACGAGCAACCTCGACCTCGTGCTTCTTTGGTCCGCGCTGCCGTCGAGCATCCGATGCCGCACGCGTCCCGTCGGTGCGCGCGATTACTGGAGTTTTGGCATCCGCGGCATGTTGGCAAAGGACGTTTTCAATGCCGTGCTCATCGAGCGCAAACAGGTGACACGATCGAGCAATCCCCTTGCGCCGATGCTTGATGCGCTCCGTGCGGGTGATTCGCTGATCATTTTCCCGGAAGGCACGCGCGGACCGGGTGCGGAGATCGCGGAGTTCAAACCGGGCCTCTATCATCTCGCAAAAGGGCACCCGGGCATCGAATTCGTTCCCGTTTTCATCGAGAACCTCAGCCGCGTTCTCCCGAAGGGTGAAATTCTACCCGTGCCGATCCTGTGCTCGGTGAACTTCGGAACGCCGCTCCACCTTGAACCCGGCGAAAGCAAGCCGGACTTCCTCACCCGCGCCCGCGCCGCAATCGTCTCACTCCAGCCGCCGCAATGAACCTCGACCCCGACCTGCTCAAACTCTTCGGAGGCATCCTCGGCATCCTCGTCACAGCCAGCATCATCAGCGCCGTGCTGAAAGCGCGGGTCACGAGCGAAAAGGGACGCAAAGTCGTGGAAAACCTTGTTTCACGGACCAACGCGTGGTGGGTGATGGCCGCGCTGTTTGCGACGGCGATTACGCTCGGAAAGTCAGCGACGCTGCTGATGTTCGCGCTCGCCTCGTTTTTCGCGCTGCGCGAGTTCATCACGCTCACGCCGACCCGGCGGGGCGACCACCGGACGCTATTCTGGGCGTTCTTCATCATTCTCCCGCTGCACTACTGGACGCTCTGGATTTGGTGGTACGGACTGTTCGTGCTCCTGATTCCCGTTTACGCGTACCTTTTCATACCGATGAGGAGCGCGCTTGCGGGCGACACGGAACGGTTTCTGGAGCGGACGTCGAAAGTGCAATGGGGGCTCATGGTCGCAGTGTATTTTTTGAGCTACGCACCCGCTCTGATGATGCTGGAAGTGCCCGGATGGTCGGACGAACACCCCGAACGGAACGCGCGACTCATTTTCTTCCTCGTGTTCGTTGTGCAGATTTCGGACGTGATGCAGTACGTCTGGGGCAAGCTGTGCGGCAAGCGTCCCATCGTGCCAAAACTCAGCCCGAACAAGACAGTCGAAGGATTTATAGGCGGCGGGCTTTCGGCGACGCTGTTCGGCGGCGCGCTGTGGTGGGCGACGCCGTTTTCTCCGTTTGCAGCAGCCGGGCTTGCAGCGGTCATCGTCGTCATGGGCTTCTTCGGAGGGTTGGTGATGTCCGCGATCAAACGTGATCGCGGCGTAAAGGATTACGGCGACCTCATTCCGGGTCACGGTGGTGTGATGGACCGGGTAGATTCGCTATGCTTCGCCGCACCCGTCTTTTTTCACATCGTCCGTTGGGCCTACTCCTGACCACCCGAACGGGACTGCACGGCGCACGCGTCCCGAATCAGGGCGCGTGAATCAAAAACGGCGACCAAAAGTCGCGAGGAGCGATCACGCTGAGCGCGCGATACGTTGCGTCGCTCAATTCGATATCGCCGCCGACGGCAGACACGTAGTAGGGGTTTCCGAACACATCAAATCCGCCGCTATCGGCGAGTTTCGTTCCTTCTTTGATATAGCGCTGAACGTCGGTCCAATTGGCCGCATCGTTTTCCTTTTTGTTGTTTTCAAGCGCGTAGTTAGCGAGGGCGACGTCGATCATCCGCAAATCCTGAAGGATCAGAGTAGCCTGCGAGCGCATTCGTGCGCGTAGAAAGTTCGGGATCGCGATGGACGCGAGGAGCCCGATGATCGTGACTATGAGTAGAATCTCAACCAGAGTGAAGCCGGCATGGCCCCGCTTGTGTGGAGTGTGCATGGGTTATTTGGTTCTGTTATTTTGGGTATGATTTGGCCTCGGAGCAACCGCTGCCGAGCGTTTTCCTACAAGAAGTGTGCCACTAAATCCTACCGTTAAGGCATGCATCCACCCACCCCATCAACTGACAAATATTCCGCTTGAAAGTATCAGCCCCGGGAGCGTTCCGCCCGAAAACTTGGGGATTTTTGAAATGATTTAGAAAAAAAGATTGAACCACTCCGCTGTTTTGCGGTCTGCATCCGCCCCCGCGGCGCTCAAAGCGATGCGGCCAGTGAATTTCCTACAACATGATCCAAGTCCAAAATCTACGTAAGCAGTTTGGCCCAAAGGTCGCAGTGAATGGAGTTTCGTTCACCGTCGAAAAGGGCGAAGTCCTTGGTTTCCTGGGGCCTAACGGCGCCGGAAAGTCCACCAGCATGCGAATGATCACCGGGTTCATTCCGCCAACCGAAGGTTCCATCAAGGTCGGGACCTACGATATGCTCGAGAACCCGATTCCCGCGAAGCAGCTCATCGGCTACCTGCCGGAGAATGCGCCATCTTATCCCGATATGACCGTCTCGGGCTTCCTGGGATTCGCCGCCGAAATGCGCGGCCTCTCGGGCGACGCCAAGAAGAAGGCCGTGAATCGGGTCCTTGAGATGTGCTTCCTCGAAAACGTGCAGCACCAGAGCGTCGAAACCCTGTCAAAAGGATACCGCCACCGCACGTGTTTCGCGCAGTCGATTATTCACGACCCTGAAGTGCTCATCCTCGACGAACCAACCGACGGTCTCGACCCGAATCAGAAGCACGAGGTTCGCGGCCTGATCAAAAAGATGGGCGAAAGCAAGGCCATCATCTTTTCCACCCATATTCTCGAGGAAGTTGAGGCAGTCTGCTCGCGGGCAATCATCATCGACCGCGGCACCATCGTTGCGAACGGGACGCCCCGCGACCTCAAGATGCGCAGCGAGCAGGCCGGCGCAATCACGGTGAAATTCGTCGATGGCGAAGCCTCAGCGGCGAGAGGAAAGGTCGGCTCCGTTCAGGGAGTGGACCGCGTTTCGGTCATCTCCGAGCGCCCGCTCACGCTCCGAGCATTTCCGAAGAAAAACGCCGGAAGCGACGACGTCGCACGCGCAATCGCCGACATGGCATTCAAGGAGCATCTGCCGCTGCAAGGTCTCCACGTCGAGGAAGGTCGCCTCGATGAAGTGTTCCGCAGCATCACCCTCCCGGACAACAAGGCAAAGGAGGAAACGAAATGAAATCCACTCTCACCATCGCGAAACGTGAATTGCTCGGCTACTTCGCATCGCCGGTCGCATTCGTATTCATTGTCATCTTCCTGCTTCTCGCGGGATTCTTCACATTCATGGTCGCCGGCTTTTTCGAGCGCGGCGAAGCAAACCTCGCGGCGTTCTTCTCGTGGCATCCGTGGCTCTACCTGTTCCTCGTCCCGGCAGTCGGAATGCGGATGTGGTCGGAGGAACGCCGACTCGGCACAATCGAACTCCTGCTCACGATGCCCGTTACACCGTGGCAGGCCATCGTCGGCAAGTTTCTCGCCTCGTGGGTGGTCGTCAGCGTAGCGCTGGTGCTCACTTTCCCGGTCGTTATCACCGTGAACTACCTCGGAAATCCAGATAACGGCGTCATCTTCGCCGGCTATCTGGGCAGCATGCTGATGGCGGGCTCGTATCTCGCAATCAGCGCGATGACCTCGGCAATGACGCGCAATCAGGTCGTCAGTTTCATCCTGGCCGTCGTCATTTCACTCTTCCTCATCCTCGCCGGTTTTCCGCCGGTGACGAACCTGCTCACCAGCTGGGCTCCCACGTGGCTCGTGGAAGGGGTCGCCGCATTCAGCGTGATGACCCACTTCGAGAGCATTCAGAAGGGCGTCCTCGACTCGCGCGATGTGCTCTACTTCCTGTCGGTCATCGCGTTTTCACTCTTCACCACCAGCGTAATCATCCGCGCGCATCGCGCCGGCTAAACGCAACCAAACCTCATCTTTTCGAAACCATGAAAAAAGGACTCGAAACCTATCTCTACACGACCGTCGGCGTGGTGGCGTTCCTCGCGATTCTCGTCGGCGTCAATCTCATCGGCAGCCGCGCGAAAGTGCGCGTGGACCTCACAGCAGACCGCGCCTACACGCTCAACAAGGGCACTCTGGCGATTCTCCAGAAGCTCGATACCCCTGTGCAGGTACGCTTTTACTGCACCCGCGGAGAAAACCGGATGCCGGTTTTCCTGAAGAACTACGCTCAAACGGTCGAAGACCTGCTCGGTGAGTTCCGGCAGAAATCGAACGGCCAGATCGAAATCCAGAAGCTCGACCCGGTGCCGGACTCCGATGCCGAGGACTCGGCCAAACTGGACGGAGTCGAAGGCCAGATGACTGAAATCGGCGGCGATCCGCTTTACCTCGGATTGAGTGTCACCATGCTCGACCAGAAGGAAGTGATTCCATTCCTTTCTCCGGACCGCGCGAAACTGCTCGAATACGACCTCGCGCGTGCAATCTCCCGCGTGATGACTCCGAGCAAACCGGTCGTCGGCGTGATGTCTCCCCTGCCCTACAACGGAATGGGCGGAAATCCGATGATGATGATGCAGCGCAACCGCAGTCAGCCCGCGTGGGTGTTCACATCAGAATTGAAGCGGGATTTCGAAGTTAAATCGGTCGAGATGACCGCGGACAAAATCCCCGATGATGTCAAAGTTCTGCTGCTCATCCATCCGAAGGCCATTACGGATGCGACGCAGTATGCGATCGACCAGTTCGTGCTGCGCGGCGGAAAACTCATCGCCTTCCTCGACCCGCTCGCCGTGCTGGACCAGGCCGGTGCCGGCCCGATGGGCGGTGGCGGAAGCTCGTCGAATATGGAGAAGCTCCTCAAGAATTGGGGGCTCTCCTTCGACTCCACCAAAGTGGTGGCCGACATGAACTACATCTCGCGCACCCGAGGCGGGCGCGCTCCGGCGGTCCTCTCGCTCACCGAAAAAGCGGTAAACAAGGACGACATCCTCACAGCCAATGCGGACAATCTCTTCTTGGTATTCCCGGGATCATTTTCCGGAACACCGGCCGAGGGACTTCGCATGACGACTCTCGTGAAATCCTCCACCAACTCGCAGCTCATCGACCCGATGAGCGCCCAAATGGGTGGCGAGCAGACCATCAAGGACTTCAAGGCCTCGGGCACCGAATACAACCTCGCAGTCCGCCTTTCGGGTAAATTCAAAACCGCGTTTCCCGAAGGAAAACCGAAGGCTCCCGAACCGAAACCAGAGGACGGCAAGCCCGAGGAAAAGAAACCCGACGCACCAGCCGAGGCCGGACTCAAGGAATCGGCCGCAGAGAACACCATCGTGCTCATTGGCGACTCGGATTTTCTGCAGGATCAAGTCAGCGTGCAGGAAGCGATGAATCCATTCGGAGGCGGCCAGCGCATGGTCGTGCCGGTCAATGGAAACCTCGCTTTCGGGCAGAGCGCGGTCGAGCAACTCTCCGGCGACAGCAATCTCATCGAGGTCCGCAGCCGCGCATCACGTGAGCGTCCGTTCACTGTGGTCAAGCAGATGCAGGCCGACGCCGAGGCGGCTTACCAGACGAAGATCAAGGACCTCGAAACCAGCCTCCGCGACGCGCAGGCGAAACTCAACGAACTGCAGCGCGCAAAGACCGGGGAAGCCGGCCAGCGCTTCATCCTTTCGCCCGAACAGCAGGCGGAAATCGCCAACTTCAAGAAGAAGGAAGGCGAAGTGAAGAAGCAGCTCAAGGAGGAGCGCAAGCGGCTACGCATCGGAGTCGAATCGCTCGAAACAAAAACCAAGTGGCTCAACATTCTCGTGATGCCGCTCGTCGTCGCAGTCGCGGGACTTCTTCTCGCGCTCAAGCGCCGCAAACTTCAGGCAGCCCGTTAAACCAATTCATCGACCATGAAAGGAAAACAACTCGTATCGTTGCTCGGAATCGTCGCCGTAGTAGGCGGACTCGGCTACTACATGCAATCGTCCAACCGCAATTCCTGGAGCGAAAAAGGCTCCGGCGTCGCGGGGGCCAAAGTGCTCGACCTCGCAATCAATGACATCGCGCGAGTGACTGTGAAAAGCGCGACCGGAGAGCTCAATCTCGTCAAAAAGGACGACATCTGGACCGTCGGTGAACGTGCGAACTATCCCGCAAACTTCGAGCAAATCAGCGGACTGCTGATCAAACTCGACAAGCTGAAAACCGTTCAGGAAGTCAAAGTCGGGCCATCGCAATTCGCGCGAATGGAACTCATCGAGCCGGGCAAGGGTGAAGGAGCCGGCACATTGCTCGAGTTCAAGGATAAGGACGGCAAGAACCTCGGTTCACTTCTGCTGGGCAAAAAGCACATGCAGAAGGGCAACGAGCAAATGGCGCAGTTCGGCATGAGCGGCGACATGCCGGCCGGCCGTTACATCGTGAAGCCCGGCAGCACGAACGTGTCCCTCGTTTCGGATTCGTTTGAGGACGTCACGCTCAAGCCCGAGAGCTGGCTGAAGCGCGATTTCTTCAAACTGGAGAACGTCACTGGCATCACACTCGCAGGAACGACCGACGCGCAGAAGTGGAAGATCACCCGCGAGAGCGCGACCGCCGAATGGAAGCTCGACGGCGCGAAGCCGGAGGAATCGCTCGACGCCGCAAAGGTGAATCCCATCAGCAGCGCGCTCGCATTTCCCAGCTTCGCAGACGTGATGGCGCCGGACGCGAAGCCCGAGGAAACGGGCCTCGAAAAGCCTGCGGTCATCACCTTCGACACGTCCGACAAATTCACCTACACGCTGAAAATCGGAAAGGTCACCGGCGACAATTACCCCGTCACCATCACAGTCGCTGCGAACCTGCCGAAAGAACGCACGCCCGGAAAGGACGAGAAGCCCGAGGACAAGACGAAGCTCAACGACGAGTTCAAGGCCACGCAAAAGCGCCTCGAAGACAAACTCGCCAACGAGAAAAAGTCGGAAGGCCGCCCCTACCTGATCGCAAAAGCGACCATCGACCAACTCCTGAAGGATCGCGCCTCGCTCCTCGCCGAGAAGAAGCCGGAAACCCCGCCGGCCACTCCGGGAGCTCCGGCAGCGCCCGGCGCGGGAGTTCCTCCGGGAATCGCGCTACCGCCCGGAGCCACTCCGCAACCGGCGAAACCGTCTGCGCCGATTTCGGTGACCACTCCGCCCGTGAGCGTTCCGCCGCAGCCCGCGCAACCGCCGGTGACCGCCACGACACCGCCCGTAGCCGCCCCACCGCTTCCGACTCCTCCGAATCCCGCTGCTCCGGATGCAAAACCTGCGGCTCCTGAGCCAAAACCTGCGGCTCCTGAGCCAAAGCCTGCTACTCCTGAAGCAAAGCCTGCTACTCCTGAAGCAAAGCCTGCTACTCCTGAAGCAAAGCCCGCTGCTCCTGAAGCAAAACCTGCTGTCCCTGAGGCAAAGCCTGCCGCTTCGGAGGCAAAACCGGCTGCTCCGGAGAACGCACCGGCCGCTCCGCAGAAGTAATCGGACGCTCAGCGGAAGTTACTGAACGCTCATCGCTCATGAAAGAAGGCCGGAGACCATCACGGTTTCCGGCCTTCTTCTTTCCTTACTCCACTCTTTCCCTACTGGTCCTGCGTCTTCTTTCGCCCGGGGATCATTTCCTCCGTGCGTTTGTTAAACTCCCGCATCTGCTCCTGCATCTTCCGCAGCGAATCCTTCATCGCTTCGGGCACGTTCGGGTCCTTGAGCATCTGCTCGATGGGATCGCCGCCCTGATTGTTTTCAATGACCTGCGTCTTCCCGTCCTTGTCGACGATGACCGTGCGGCTCGATGCCTTCGTCTTCGCGGTTCCGCCCGGCTTCACTTCCGGCGGCGACTGGTTCTGCCCGGCATCACCACGCTTGCCGAGCGTCACGAGGGTCTTTTCCTGGCGACCCTTTCGCAAATACTCGATCTGCACCTTTTCACCGGGCTCGCCCTTCATGAGTTCGCTCCGGAGTTCCTCCGGGCTTTTCACGGGTTTGCGGTTGTAGCTGATGATGATGTCGTTCTTCTGCAAACCGGCGCGCCCGGCCGGGCTGTCCGCGGCGAGTTGCTCGATGAGCAGCCCTTCGTGCTCCGAAAGATCCAATTGCGCACGCAGCGCGTCGGGCACCTCGCCGGTGTGAATACCGAGCCACGGACCTCCCTCTTTTGCAGGCTGCGCGGGCTGTTCCCCGCGATCGCCCTCCGTGGTTTCGCTAATCACTTTTCCATCCGGCCCCTTCACCGTGCGGCGGGTTTCCTTTTTCCCGTCGCGGATCGTGGTCGTGGTCGTAACGGTGTTGCCGTTGCCATCGCTCACGCTCGACGAACTGACGCTGGATGAACTGCCCTGCGTCACCCCGCCGCCCTGGGCCATCGCGCCCAGCGGAAAAAGAAGCGCTGCAAGAAACGCGGTTCGCTTCACAGCTCCTCGCCTCCATTCTTCTTCGCGGGTGCCGCCTTGTCGGTCACGGGTGCCTTTTTGTCGGCGGGTGCCGGCTGCTTCTCCTTGGGCGTGATGTCCTTGATCTTCGGTTTTCCGCTCGGGCTGTAGGTGATGAGCTTGCGGCGCATCTTCCCGTTTTCGTCCGGCTCCTCGATGATGGTCACGGCCTTCCCGTTCACCATGGTCGTCGAAACATTACGCATGTTTGCGACGGCCTTGGCCTCGGCACGCGCCTCCGCGCGCCCGTTCTCCGCTTTCGTGACCTGCTCGTTTTTGACTTCCTCCGCAAACGCAGCCTGACCGGCCGAGAGAGCGATGATTGTTGCGATGATGTATGTGGTTTTCATGGTGTGTGTTGTTTTGTTTTTCTCAGTCGAAATGGATCTCCCGCGGTGTGCGGTCGTGGCGAATCTGCTGGGTCAACGCGACGTAACCCCCGACATCCGCAATGAGCGTCTGCGTCTCCACACGCTCGGTCTCCACGATTTCCCAGGCGCGCTGCCCGCCATCGTTGACCACCGCCACCGTGCGTTCCGCGATCAACTCGCCGCCGGGGAACTGCGACATGACGATCTGCGGCGGCCCCTTCACTTCCCCGCCCTGATTCAGGAACACAGCGAGCGCAACACACGCCGCGGCGGCAAGGCCGGCAGCCAGTCTCCATGCAGGAAAGCGCACGACTTTCGTCTCTGCCGGCGGCGGTTGCGCGAGACGGGCCTGCAGCTCTTTGGGAAGGCGCGCCGGGCGCAATTGACGCAGTTGTTCTTCGATTGAGTCTTTCATTTCAGCACGGTGCCAAGGTGGGTGCGAAGCTGCTCCAAAGCGTAGCGAAAGCGCGACGCAGCGGTGTTCTCCGGCACTCCGGTGATGGAGGCGATTTCCGGAAAGCTGAGGTCGCCCCAGATTCGGAGCGTGACCGCTTCGCGCAAATGTTCCGGCAATTTCCCCACCGCTTCGGCGAGATGAGCATGCGTGTCGTCCGCTCCAAAATCGGGGAGCATGAAAGGCTCCGACTGCCCGCCCAGCGCTGCTTCTTCACGAGCCGAACGCCGCTGCGAACTGCGGGCGAGATCCATTGCGCGGCGGCGGATCGTGGCATACACGACCGCGTTGTCCGGCGGCGCACCGCCGGCTTTTCTCCACGTTTCAAAAAGGACTTCCTGCAAGACATCCTGCGCATCGGCCTCGCTGCGGGTCTGCTGTCGCGCGTAGAGAAAGAACGCATCGGCACGCTCGGACAGCCAGCGCTGCCAGACATCGGTGTTTGAAGTGATTTGCACAGGAAGGACATCTTTCCCCTTAAAGCGCCGCCCGCGAAGCCGACCGTCTGTAAAATGCGGAAATAATTTCAACCGGAGCGCGGAAAGCTCGCCGAAATGGCCGCAGCGTGCAATGGATCGGCCATGCATCTCGTGCTCTACGATGACGAATGTCCGCTCTGCATTTTCCAAATGAAAGTGCTCACGTGGCTGGACTGGCTCCACAAGCTCGCGCTCGTTCCGCTTTCCAGCGAGCGCGCGCAGACCGCGGCGCCTCAACTGACCCGCGAATCGCTGCTCGAAGCAATGCACTGTGTGACAGAAGATGGCCGCACATTTCGAGGTGCGCGCGCGATTCGATTTGTGGGAATGCGGCTGCCCCTGCTCGTGCCGCTCGCACTCTTCCTGTGGGTGCCCGGCGTCATCTGGATTGCGGAGCGCGTGTATATGATAATCAGCCGCAATCGAAAGGTGCTCAGCCGCCTCTTCGGATGCGGAGACGCATGCTCAATCATGCCTGCGAAGAAGCGCGAGGGCGATGAGTTGAAGTAGGCGATGGAGCGGCTGCAAAACGCACTCCGGAAGGCGACCGACGCCCTACTCGCGGAGATCAACGAGCACGGGCATTGGACCGGCGAGCTTTCGTCATCGGCACTTTCGACCGCGACCGCCGTCGTCGCGCTGAAAACCATCGACGGCACCGAACACACCGCGCTTGTCGAAGGCGGCATCCGCTGGCTCCAGCAAAACCAGAACGCCGACGGCGGCTGGGGCGACACCACTCGCTCGAAATCGAACATCTCCACCACGGCGCTCTGCTGGGCGGCTCTAGCGGGAACAAACGGGCCGCATACGGACAGGGCGGAAGCGTGGCTAGGCGATGTGCGCACGCTGCCCGACCGCATCGCCGCACGATACGGAAAGGATCGGACGTTTTCCGTGCCCATTCTCATGACGCTCGCAATCAGCGGTCGACTCGGTGCGGACGGATGGCGGCGGATTCCGAAATTGCCTTTCGAGCTCGCTGCAGTTCCGCACTGGCTGTGGGGCGCGATCCGGCTTCCCGTGGTGAGCTACGCGATGCCCGCGCTCATTGCCATCGGACAGGCCATCCAGCATCACGCCCCCTCGTGGAATCCGCTTCGCCCCCTCGCGAAATCGAAGACCTTGCGCGTGCTCGCGACACTCCAGCCCGAAAACGGTGGCTTCCTCGAAGCAACGCCGCTCACGTCGTTCGTCACGATGGCACTGGCATCGTGCGGCCTCGGCCGCAACATCGTCGCGCGCCGCGGCGTATCGTTTCTCCGGGCGAGCGTCCGGCCCGACGGAAGCTGGCCGATTGATACAAACCTCGCGACCTGGGCCACCACGCTCGCGGTAAAAGCGCTCGCTCATCAGCCCGGAGCATTGAAAGCCGAGCAGCGACTCACCATTCGCGAATGGCTGCTCGGCCAGCAGTGGAATCGCGAGCATCCCTACACCCACGCTGCGCCCGGTGGATGGGCGTGGACCGACCTCCCCGGTGGAGTTCCCGATGCCGACGACACGCCCGGCGCGCTGTTGGCGCTTCTCCGGCTCGGGCTCGTCGCACCGGAGATCGCAGCAGCCGGTGCCGCCGGTGTGAAATGGCTTCTCGGTCTGCAAAATCGCGACGGCGGCATTCCCACGTTCTGCCGCGGCTGGGGCGCACTTCCGTTTGATCGGAGTTCGCCCGATCTCACCGCGCACACCATCCGTGCGTGGCGCGAATGGCAGAAGCTCGTTCCCTCTTCGCTCAATGTGGAGCGAGGCATCGCAAAAGCCCGCGCGTATTTGATCAAACAGCAGCAGGCCGACGGCTCGTGGCTTCCGCTGTGGTTCGGAAACGAGCACCTCGCCGGTGAATCGAATCCGCTCTACGGCACCGCACACGTCACCGCCGCGTTTCGTGAACTCGGCGATCTCGACATCGCACGCCGCGGCGAAGCATCGATCGCCGCCGCTCAAAACGCTGACGGCGGCTGGGGAGGAGGCAAAGGCGCGCCGTCGTCGGTGGAGGAAACCGCGCTCGCAGTCGAAGCCCTCGCCCTCACAAGCCACACCGCAGCCACGCAACGCGGCGTCGATTGGCTCTGCGAGCGCGTAGAAAATGGAACGTGGCGCGAACCCGCACCGATCGGATTCTACTTCGCAAAGCTCTGGTATTACGAACGCCTCTACCCGCTCGTCTGGACCGTGGGAGCGCTCGGGAAAGTCGCGAAGTCGCTCGGATAATCCGCGCGGAGCGAATCCGAAAGGCCGGAAGCTCGGCGCCAGCAGACATCGGTCCCCGTTTTCCCTCCATCCCGCCTTCATACCTCGCTCTTTGAGAACAAAAGCCGGCCCGGAAAAAACGCGAACTTTGCCTTGCAAAGTTCCGCTTTGCGCCACAAAGTCCACGCCGTTATGCACCGAAATGAAGCCGAAGAGCACCTCCGCATCATCCGTTCCCTCATGGAAAAAGCGACTATCTACCGGGCGATTTCAGCACCCACGGCGTTAATCGCCGGCCTCATCGCGACCCTAACCTCGATGGCATTGAATTTCGCCACCATCAGCGGAGAGAACCGCAACATCGCATTCTTCGGCTCGTGGTTCGGCGCACTCGCACTCACCGGATTCGCGAACGCCGTGTTCATATGGCAGGATGCGAAACGACGGGGCGACTCGTTCATCTCGCCCGGAATGAAGATGGCACTCATCGCACTGCTTCCCGCCCACTTTACCGCTGGCGTCATCAGCGTCGTGGCGGTGGTTCTTTCGACCGGGCCATTCTTCATGCCTTACGTCACTCTGCCGCTCACATGGATTGCGCTGCATGGAATCGGACTCCTCGCCACCACGCATTTTGCGCCGCGCTCGCTAGTCTATCTTGGCTGGATTTTTCTTCTCTTCGGCCTCGCGGTATTCGTGAACACAACAATCGGCTATCGGATCGAGCGAAGCCTCGGGCTCAACGAATGGCAGTACGGAAATATCCTGATGGCCGTTACGTTTGGCGGATTCCACCTCATCTACGCCGCCTGCACCTGGCCACGCAACGCCGCCGGAAGGACCGCCTGACCAAAAGCCATGTTCGACTTCGACAAGCTCGACAAGCTCATCCACGAGCGCGGGAGGCTGGGGATTATGACCCTGCTCGCCACGCGTCCGAGCTGGCCGTTTCAGGACCTGAAGGCGGAGTTGAAAATGAGCGACGGCAACCTTGTCACGCACCTCCGCACGCTCCACGAAGCCGGCCATGTCGCCATCATCAAGGAAGTCCACCTCGACCGTCCGCAAACCAGCTACGCGCTCACGGAAAAAGGCCGCGCCGCTTTCACAGAATACCTCGCGGTGCTGGAGAGCATCGTGAAAGCCGGGAAGGAAAAGTAGCCGCGTTTTACCTATGCTAATTCTAGCCTGTCTTCTCGGTGGCCTCATTTGGCTGGTTGCACTCGCTGTTTGGAGCGCAACGGCGGACGACCAGCTCGTTTTCCACAAGGTAATCGGATGGATTCTCTCAATCGAGGCCATCGTCGCAGTTGGAGGAGTGCTTGTGGCTATGGCATTTAATTTCCCGGACGCCTTATTCGCGACATTCGCTGCGTTGGGTCTGGGCTCCGCGATTCTCATCTTCGCGTTCGCGTGCCTCGTAGCCGAAATCGTGGCTCGCCGCCGATAGAAGCGCGGAAATTTTTATCCACACACTTTGCCATACAAAGCTCTATGAAAATACAACTAGCAGAACACTACGGCCTGTGTTTTGGCGTCCGCGACGCCATTGCTCAGGCGGAGAAACTCGCAGCAACCGGACCGCTCACCATTCTCGGTGAACTCGTCCATAATCCCGTCGTCCGCGAACGGCTCGACTCGCTTGGCGTGCGCGAAGGGCGGCTGGAGTCACCCGGCGATGCACCCACGCCGCAAGTCATGATCACCGCCCACGGCGCGAGCGATGCCGCGCGCTCGGCGTGGCGCAGCGCCGGATTCGGCGTGGCGGATGGTACGTGCCCGCTGGTCCGCCACGCGCACGACCAACTCCGCCTTCTCGTGCAACTCGGTGCCCTACCGGTCGTTATCGGCAAACGCGGACACGTCGAAGTGAACGGTCTCATCGGCGACTTCCCCGACGCCATCGTGATCGAAAGCGAAGCTGATTTTTCAAATCTCCCCGCAGCGGCTAAATACGGAGTCGTCTCGCAAACCACGCAGCCCATCGAGCGCGTTCACGAGATCGTCGCCGCACTGCGCTCGCACGTGTCGCCCGGAGAAGTGCTCTTCCGCGACACCGTCTGCCAGCCGACCAAGAACCGCCAGAACGCCCTGCGCAAGCTGCTCGCCGAGTGCGATACGCTCGTCATCGTCGGCGGACACAACAGCAACAACACACTCCAGCTCGTCGCAGCCGCAGAAGCTGCCGGACGTCGCGCCATCCACATCACCCGCGCGGCTGAATTGCGCGCCGAGTGGTTTGCGGACGCGCAGAACGTCGGCGTGACGGCGGGAACCAGCACGTTGAAAGAAACCGTCGCCGCCGTCGTGACGCGCCTCGAAGCGATAGCTGCAGAATCCGTGAAAGAATTCCGAAGTCCGTCCGTTTCCGGAGATGCCATGCAACATAAAATCAAACCCAACAAGGAGGCCGCAGCGTGAACCCTGAAGCCACCACACCCGAGAAACTCCCATCAACCAACGCGCTCCGACGTCTGTCCGCGGTTCTCGTGCCCGTTGCGATCGCAACCGCGATGTTCGATCTCTGCTTCTGGGCAGGACACTGGGGAATCTCGGTCGGCTTGTTCTTCGGAGCGCTCGGTCTGCTCATTCTGTCGCGCCACGAGCGGAAAGTGCCGACCGCATCGACCATCGGAATCACACTGCTGCTGGCCGGGGCTATCGTTCAAAGCGCCATTCAAACCTCGCTCTCCAACGCCATCGCATGCGCCGCCCTCGTCCTCGCACTCGCCGGGAGCGTGTTTCACGCAAAGCTCGCTACGATGTGGGCGCGAATCTCGGAAGTTTGCTTCGGCTTCATTACAGCGCCGTTCCGATGGCTCCGCGTCGGCGCGACCGCGACGGAATCGCTCCAGGAAGTCCGGCTGCCCGGCATCAACATCGCCGCGCTTCTCACAAAAGCTGCGTGGGTGCTCGGTCCCGCCGTGGTCCTGCTGCTCGTCTTCACGGCCGTATTCGCGGCCGGAAATCCGCTGTTCGCCGAATTTGTGCAATCGCTCGGACGCCGCGCCGGCAGCGTTTGGGAATTGATCGATTTAACTCCCGCCCGCGTGTTCATGTGGGGCGTCGTGGCAACGATCGCGCTCGGGCTTTTCCACGGAACAGCTGCACCCGATTCCCCGCGCTGGTGGACCCGCACGCTGCCTCGCATCCCCCGCCCCGACTTCAACCTCGCCGCACTTCAGAGCGCCGCAATTCTCGCCGCGCTCAATGGACTGTTCTTCGTCGTGAACACACTCGACGGCCTCTACCTGTGGCGGCACCACACGCTTCCCGTCGGCATCAACCGCTCGGAACTCGTGCACGAGGGCGTGAATGCCACGATGCTCGCCGTCATCCTCTCCGCCGTGATCATTGCAGGCATCTTCCAGCAGGACGACCGCGCGGCCTCACGCCGCTGGCTGAAATGGATCAGCCACATCTGGGTGCTGCAAAACCTCTCACTCATCGCGAGCAGCTTCCTGCGCCTGAAATTCTACACGCAGGATTACATGCTTACGGAGAAACGCGTCTATGTCGGCTTCTTCCTCGCACTAGTCGCCGCGGGATTCCTCCTGCTCCTGTGGTTCGTCGCAAAGCGGAGGAGCTTCAACTGGCTGCTCGGGACCAACGCAGTCGCGACGTTTCTGCTCTTCTACGTCGTCCAGTTTCCCGACGTCGCCCGCTTCGTCGCGGACTACAACATCGCGCAGGCTGAACGCGAGAAGCGTCACCTCGATGTCTCCTACATCGCCACCCTCGGCCCCGGCGCTTGGCCGTCGCTCGTGAAATTTGCATCGAATCCGCAGAACCCGGCTCGGGATGAAATCCGCGGGCATTTGGAACTCGTCGCGGAAGCCGGCGAATCGACCGACTGGCGCGCCACCCAGCTCCGACGCAACGAAGCGCTCGCCGTGGTTCGCAAGTTCCTCGACGAAACCAAACCCGCGCAATGATTTCCTAGCGAACCCGCCCGCCGGAGATTCTAGTCCGACATGAAGCTCGTTCCATTTCTCGCCGCACTCGCCCTCACCACATCGCTGCTCCACGCCGAACCCGTCGCTCTCTTCGACGGCAAATCGTTCGCCGGATGGGAGGGCGACACGAAGACTACATGGCGAATCGAAAACGGTGAAATCGTGGCGGGCGACGTGACGAAACAGCAGCCACGGAACGAGTTTCTCGCGACGGTAAAGCGCTACGAAAACTTTGAACTACGGCTCAAAATCAAGCTCACCGGCACGGAGGGATTCGTGAATGCCGGCGTCCAGTTCCGCACGGAACGCATCCCGAACCACCACGAAGTCTCCGGATTTCAGGCCGACTTCGGAGCGGGATACGACGGCGCGCTTTACGACGAGTCGCGCCGCACCAAGATGCTCGCAAAACCCGACAAGGAGACGCTGGCGAAAGCCTCCAAGCCCGGCGAGTGGAACGACTACCGCATCCGCGTCGAAGGCGACCGGATTCAGCTTTGGCTCAACGGCGTGCAGACCGTGGACTACACGGAGACTGATCCAAAAATCGCGAAGACCGGAATCATCGCGCTGCAAATTCACGGCAACGCGAAATCCGAGGTTCGCTACAAAGACATCACCATCGAGGAACTCCCCGCAAAATAGCGGGCCTTACAGCGACTTCCGCACAAGCTCCACACCGGCGACCATCGCGGCGAGCTTGCGCTTTGCGGCCCATCGGGCGGTTTGTGAAAGCCCGCAATCCGGCGCAAACGAAAGGCGGTCGGCAGGCGCATGTTCGAGGCACTGACGCACGCGGGCGGCAATGTCCTCGGGCGTTTCGATGTAGTAGCTCTTCACATCGATAATCCCCACCGCCACATCGCGGCGTTTCGCGATTTGAGCAATGATCGACAGCTCCGAGAACTCCCGACTCGCCATCTCGACGTGGATTTCATCGAGCGTGAAATCGAGGAACGCGGGAAACATCGGCGCGTAACGACGCAGCCCCACCGCACGCGCCTTGTAATTTCCGAAGCACAGATGCGTGGACAGGCGGCATTTCCCGACGACCGGCTCCACCGTGCGATTGAAAACATCCACGAACTTCGAGGGGTCTTCGCGGTGCGCGTAGCAACTCATGCTCGGCTCATCCACTGTGATTTCCGTGCAGCCCGCAGCGACGAGCGCGGAAAGCTCCGCGCGAACAATCGGCAGCAGCGCCTCCGTCAGCGCCGCGCGGTCGGGATACTGCGCATTCGGCAGGAGCCGGCCGCTGAGCGTGTACGGCCCCGGCACGGAGGCTTTCAGCGTGGGAAAGGAGGCCGCCGCCGCCTTCGCATGCGCGGTGAGACGCTGCAGGCGTTTGAACTCCTCCACCACACCCAGCCCGCGGGGCGCGCGTAATTCACCGGTGACCGGATGCTTCCCGCGCTGGTCGTGCGCCGGCGGGCCGAAGCGGCGCGGCGGCGCGGCTTCGAGTTCGATGCCCTCGATGTAGCCGTAAAACGACAGGTTGAAATCCAGCCGCGTCTGCTCGCCGTCCGTGATGACATCGAGCCCCGCAGCGAGCTGGTCATTCACCGCGCACACCACGGCGTCGTCCTGAATCTCCGCGATGTCGTCCCTTCCAAACTGGCCGAGATTCTGGCTGGCAAATTCAAGCCACGACGGAAACGGATAACTGCCGATGACGGTGGTGCGGAGCGGACGAGGTTGCATTCCGGCAGAATTGCAGAATCACGCAGAGGTGGAAAGCAACATGCGCAAATCGCTGCTTGTATCCGAGAACGAACGGGAGTCGAATATGACCGCATCGTTATGAAAAGACTTCTGTTCCTTTTCGCGTCGCTCCTCCTGAACTTCGTTGTTCCTGTGCTCGCACACGTCCCGGATTTCGGTCCACTGGTGATCCCACTCGGAGAGACGCGTGAGTTTCACATCACTGCCGATGTGCAAGACGAGCCGGCTCCCACGGCTTATCGATTTCTAAACAACACAAATCCCGCAGTCGCTTCCGTCACAAGCGCGCTGAACTTTTCGAAGCCACGTTTCGGAAGCTGGACCATCAAGGGAAACGCGATCGGAACGACAACCATGTCCTTCCGATGGGACTACGCACCAAACAATGCGGGCGCGGATGCATTCATCGTGGTGAATGTCGTCCCGCCCGGATCGACATCGGCGGGCAACGAATACCATCTCACCGTCGCCGACCCCGTGAATTCGCGCACCGGTGAATACTACGGCGTCGAGGCCGTGGATCTCGCGCTCGGCGGGCCCATGCCGCTCACGTTCTCGCGCTACTATGGGTCGGCGCTGGTCGCGGACGGAGTGGCAGCGGGCGCACTCGGAGCAAACCGGCTGCACAATTTCGACGCGAAGCTGACGGTCGAGACATTCGAGCGCCGCGTATCGGTTCGGACGAATCGCGGGCGTAAGGTGACTTTTGAAAAACCGCGCGACGGCACAAAGTGGACGCAGGTCGGACGGAAGGATCGCGTATTCGGGCTGATGGAGGAGGAGGGCATCTTCTACTTCTTTTCCCCGGCTGAACAGCGCGTGTGGGCCTTCGACAACGCAGGCAAGCTCAAGAGCATCACCGACGGACGCGGGAACACGCACACGCTCAGTTACGCAGGCTCGCAGCTCACGAGCGTCGCGGACGGGCTGGGGCGCGTGCTCACTTTCACGCACACGAGCGGACGCATCACGCGCGTGACCGACCACACGGGGAGGCATGTCGATTTCACCTACACTGGCAGCAACCTCGCGACGGCGGCGGATGCGGCGGCAAAGGTGACGACGTATTCCTACGACGGTGCCGGGCTGCTCACGTCATTCACGCGACCCGAGGGAAATGTGCCGTTCACGGAGGTCTTCACGATGGGGAAAGTTACTTCGCAGACGGAGCGCGGCACGGATACGACGACTATGAGCTACGGCGCGAACTCGACGACCATCACTCAGCCCGGTGGCGCAACAATGACGCACACCTAGGCGCCGACCGGCGAACTCGCCAGCTACACGGACGAAGGCGGCAAGGCTGTTACTACGATGAGCGACGCCACGGGCCGCCGTAGCGGCGTGGTCGATCGTACAGGCGACGCGACCGGCATCACGTATCATGCGCCGAGTGGGTTGCCCGAGAGAGTCACCAACGCGCAGGGCGGCACGAGCACGATGACCTACAAGGCGCGCGTCCTGAAGCTGCCGGGCGTGACCGACTCCGCGAAGGCATTGACGTTTTTCGACCTCGCCAAAGTCACGTTCCCCGACGGCACAAGTGAGTCATTTGCGTACGACGCAAACGGCAACACGCTCTCGCGCACCGACCGCGCCGGAAAAACATGGGCATTCACTTTCAATGGTCGCGGACAGGCACTCACAGCCACGAATCCCGCCGGTGGCGTGAGCACGATGACCTACGATGCAGCGGGCAACCTCGCATCATCAAAAGACTCCGCGACCGGCGCTACCGGCTACACCTACGACACCTTGAACCGTCTCATCACCATCACGCGCCCCGGCGGCGCGACGGTTACGTTTACCTCCGACGCGCGCGACCTCCTGCTTACGACGACGGACGAACGCGGGAAGACGACCTCGTTTGGCTACGACAACAACGGCCGTCTCATTTCCTCCACCGACGCCGCCACAAACACCGCGCAAATCGCCTACGACGTGCTCGACCGCGTCGAGAGTTTCACCGACCGACTCGGCAAAACGAGCAGCCGCACATTCGACGCGCGCCGTCTGCTCGCGAGCGTCACGGACCGCAATGGTAACGCGACGACCTTCTCCTACGACGAACGCCAGCGTCCGACCGGAATCACCGACGCGGGCGGGCAGACGTGGACACTCGGCTTCGACGACGAAAGCCAGTCCACCAGCGCCGCGAATCCCGTGAATCCGCCGGGTAGAATCAAACGCAACGCCATGGGCCGCGTCGTCGAGGCATCGAACGCGCTAGGTCACACATCGGCCGTTGTGCGCGACGCGATGCAGCGCGTTACGCAGGCGACCGACCCGCTCGGGCGCGTGACGAAATTTTCCTACGATAAACGCGGCCACCTCATCGCCGTGTCCGAGGAAGGCGGCGGTGCGGCAAAGTTCACACGCGATGCGCTTGGGCAAGTCACCAGCATCGCTGCGCCGGACGGCGGAATCTGGAAATTGAGCTACACGAAGGAGGGCCGCATGCACGAAAGCACCGACCCGCTCGGGAAAATCTGGCATCGCACCTACGATCAACGCGGGCGTCCGGCCACGGTCGAATTTCCCGACAACGTCACGCAGACATTCACTTATGACAATGCGAGCAACCTCACGCGCGCGCAGTTCACGGGCGGGCCGGATTTGAATTTCACCTACGACAATCTCAACCGTCCCGCCACTTCCTCCGACGCCTCGACGCCCGGCGACAGTGGCGTGACTTTCTCCTACGATGAAGAGGGCCGCCTCACCGGCACCCTGCAAAACGGCATCAACTACAGTGCCACCTACGACAACGGCGGACGCTTGAGAACCGTCAGCTACAATGGCGGCGCGTTCGTCGTCACCTATTCTTACGACACGCGCAACCGCCTCACCGGCGTCAGCGACAATGTAAGCGGCGCGACTATTTCGTTCACGCACGACGACGCGGGACGCGTCGCCACCATCACCCGCTCGAACGGCGTCAACGCCACATTCACCCACGACGACGCGGGACGCCTCACGCGCATCCAGGACGGCACCATTCTCGACATAAAATACGCCCGCAACGCCGCAGGCGAAGTCACCGCCGAGGAACGCAGCGCACTGCTGCTCCCCGGCGCCGCCGAATCCAGCGAGACGTTCGCATTCGGCAAAGCCGGGCAGATTACGACCACGGGGTTCACCTACGACGCGCGCGGGCGCCTCACCGCCGCGCCCGGCCATACGCTCGCTTGGGACGCCGCGAGCCGCCTCATCACGAACGGAACGACCACCAACGGCTACAACGCCTTCGGTGAGCTCATCACCACGACCGTCGCCGGTGCGACCATCCGCCACTTTCACCACCACGCCATTGGCGGCTCGCCAATCGTCGCAGAATTACTCGAGACGCCCGGCACCATCGCCCGCTACTACGTCCATACGCCCGGCGGTGCGCTGCTCTATTCCGTCACGCCGCCGAACGCCAACGCCATTGCTTATTACCACTTCGATCACCTCGGCTCGACGCTCGCGCTCAGCAACTCCGCTGGCACCGTCACCGACAGCTACGCCTACGGCCCCTTCGGCGAAGCGGAGCAGCACACCGGTCCAAGCACGCAGCCATTTACCTGGCTCGGCGCGCTCGGCGTGCGAAAGGACGGTGCTCTTTTCCAAATGCGAGCCCGCTGGTATGACCCGAAGACCGCGCGTTTCCTCTCCCGCGACCCGCTCCCGCCGCGCCTCGCCGATGTGAAATCGCTGAACCCCTACGCCTACGCCAACCAGAACCCGCTGCGCTATGTGGATCCGATGGGTGAACAGGAAGGACCAGCGCCGGATTGGGCTAACAAAAGCCGTGGCATCGGGGTCGGCGGCAACACCACCCTCGCTGGCTCCAATGGAATCAACATCCGCACATACGTCACATCTGAACTCGGCCTGCAGCTTACGTTCGGCTTCAACATTGTGTCCGTGGATCCATCCGAGGGTGATGAATCCAACTCCGCCAATCCATTCCTGACCGGCCTCTCCAATCCGTACACAATCGCCTACTGGCAGCGTGGGCACCTGCCGGCCTTCCTCGGATTGGATGTCATCACCCTCAGTTGTGCTGGGGAAAGTTCAGCCTGCAGCACTGCTACACCCTTGGAAATCGTGCGCGAAAACGCTGCGAAATTCGGCGGAGCCGTCCACAGTAGTGCGTCACGGCTAGTTAATTGGACCGCCATCTTCGACGAAGTGAGCGACTTCGAAGCTAACACAGCGACACCACTCAAAAGTAAAGGTGCTGCCGGCACCTCCAGTGGAGATGCGGTCGTCGGCGCGCTGCAAAACATCAACAGCGTGAATCCCGCTGCATTGCTCGTGAACCACCTACAGGCGCAACCGTCGCCGGCGGGTCCACCGCCCGGCGGCCGTCCGCGTTCATCTGAAACCGTGGACATATTAGGGTTGATGAACAACATCAACCGCATCAACCCCGCTTCATGGCTCATCAACTGGCACACACCCTTCACAACGCCGAATTGACCTGCTCCTATCATGAAAACACTCATCGCACTCGCACTCCTTGCCGTTCCTGTCATTGCCGAAACCCCGAAGGAAAAGCCTGCTCCCTCGGAGAACGCTGCTCCCGACAAGGCCGACGGCAGTAGCTTTGCAAAAGCAATTCCCGCCAAATCCATCCCGGCGGAGTACGATTGGCTGCGAAAGAACCATCCCGGATACAAGCTCCGGCAGCAATCCCTTCAGATGCACCAGGGCAAGCCTTACGATGTGCTAGCCATCACCAAAAAAGACGGCAAAGACATCGACGTATTCTTCGACATCTCGTCGTTCTTCGGAAAGGAGCCGAAATGAAGAATACGACCGTGCCCTCACTCCTCATCGCGATACCGGTTCCACGCTCGGCAAACCTCAGGCCAGGCTCGGCACGCAGCACAGAGGGTATTCTTTCCTTGGACTCCTGCCAGGGACGCGGACGACGCGGCGAGTCAAGCCCCGATTACATTCGCAAACACATATGAACAACACCTCACACCTAGAGCCTGTCCGGAACATTTTTAAGGGAAAAGAGTGTTAAGGAAAAGAGAAACAAAGGCGAGCCAGTGTAGGCCGGCGAAAGTGGGGGCGAGGCGCTCGTAGTCGCGGGCGAGGCGTCGAAAGCGAGCCGTCCAGGCAA
>SXWH01000204.1 GCA_005791535.1 Verrucomicrobiaceae bacterium
CCGCTTCCGCGCGGAAATCACCTTCGCGATTCAAGTGCGCGAGGATGCGAGTGTAACGAGCCAAGGAGCGGCGGCATTCTTGCCGCCGTAAATGAAGCGCAAAGCGCCCAGTATTGATAGCTGCGTTTACTTCGAGAACCGCGGCTCCGAGGTGGAACGGGCGCTGCGCGCTTCGGGATACGGCGGCAAGAATGCCGCCGCTCCTTGGCTCGCTGTGCTCGCATGTGCCCCGCCAACCGGAAACGACTTTTGGCAATCGCTCCAATCTGCGCAAATCAGCGAAATCTGCGGACGATATCTTCGGCGTTGCGGTAGATGCAGAAGCAGCGCGCGGAGGCTGGCTGTCGCGGGCGCAGGGGAGCGGGGCCGTATGCAGCCCCGCTCCCTTTGCGGTGTCGGATTAGTTTTGGGTCTCCACGTCGGTCAGGACGGGTTGTCCGGCGATGTAGATGTTGCCGAAGTTTGCGGCGCTGACGTTGGCGGTGTCGGCTCCGGCCCCGCCGAGGATCTTCACGGTGCTGCGGAAGTCGGCTTTGCCGGAGGCGGTGTTGGTGCCGATGTTGAGGCCGTCGTCGCCGTCGCCGAGGTCGATGGTGACGCCGCCCTTGAAGACGGAGACGATGCCGTTGCTAAAGGTCTCGAGGCTTGCTGCGTCGTTGCCGGCACCGAGGTCGAGCGAGAACGTGCCGCCGAAGATGGCATTGAGCAGGAAGAAGGTGGTGTTGGCTGCGCCAGTGGTAATACTGGTGTTTCCGGTGACGATGATTGAGTCGATATTGATGGTGCTGGCGTTGCCCCCGACGTCGGAGGCGTTGACGGTGAGGGAGCCGAGTTTGCCGAGGCCGGCACCGACCACGTTGATGGTGTGATTGCCGGCTTTGGCATCGATTTTTGCGGAGCCGATGCTGCCGACGGCTGCGTTGACGACGACGATGTCTTCGCCACTGCCGCCGAGGTAGGTGATGGAGGCGATTTTCGGAATGGAGCTGACAATGTTGATGCTGTTCGAGCCGTCGCCCATGTCGGCGGAGATGGCACCGGTGTTGAAGTTGCCCAAAATGTTGAAGAATGCATTGTCGCTGCCGGAGCCGCCTTTGATTTTGATGCCGCCTGGGATGGTGGCTGAGGTGCCGCTGAAGTTGATCCCGCCCGGGCCTGCGGTAAAGCCGGTGGCGAGGCTGGCGATGGTGGCGTTGCCCTGGATGCTGGCGCTGAGCTGATTGCTGCTGCCGCCTGCGTCTCCTGCCAGGTAGGAGATGGGGCCGCTGGTCAAGTCTCCACTGACGATGATGTTGAGGACGGATGCGCCATCGCCTGCGGTGAACTTGATGCCGCCGGCGAGCATGGTGGAGGTAGCAACGATGGCGAGAGCATCGCCGGCTGCGCCGCCTGCGACGGTAACGGGGCCGTTTACGGTGAAGGCGGAACTGGATAGGGTGGTGGAGTTATTTCCAGCGCCGCTGTTAATGTTGATGCCTTTGAAGGTGGCGCTTGCGATGCTGGTGCTGATGATGTCGTCGCCCGCGCCGCCGGTGTAGGAGAACGCGCCGAGAACGATAGCCGGACCGCTGATGTTGGCGCTGTTGGCACCATCGCCCGCCGAGATAGTGAGGCTGCCGATGGTGAGTAAGCCGGCTATGCTGAACTGCTCGTTGCCGCCGAGGCTGGTCAAGGAGACGCTCTTCGCGGCGAAAACACCGGTGTTGATGGTGGCGGTGCTGTTGCCCGAGGCGTGTGCGCCGAATTTTACGACGAGCGCACTGGTTTCCACGAATGGTCCGCTTGCGCTGAAGGTGTTTACGCCATCTCCTGCATCGAAGAAGATGCCGCCTTTGACAAGGGTGTGTGCGTTTCCGGTGAGGTTGAAACTGTCGGCGTCCGTGCCGGTGGTGACTTTTACCGCGCCGCTGATGTTAATTTCGGCGCTGTTGATGGAGGTGGCGTTGACCCCGTTGCCGCCGAGGATGGTGATTCCGCCGGTGCGGAGGTTAAACGCGTTGAGGGAGAGGATGTCGTTATCCGTGCCGCCTTTGGTGGCGATGGATTTTGCGTTGAGGAATGCGGTGTTGAAGGAGGTGGAGGAGTTCCCCGCGCCGGAATCGATGGCGAGGCCGCCACCGAAGTAGATTTCTGCACCGCTGGTGGTGAAGTTTTCCACGCCGTTTCCGCTGGTGACTTTGACGGCCCCTTTTACCTGGACACGAGCCGAGCCGGAGATGTTGGTGTTGCTGCCGCCGTCGCCGTTGTTGATGGTGATGCTGCCGCCGATGATGGTGCTGTTGAGCGCACCGATGTTGTTGGTGACTGGGGAGGCGTGGGCGAGATGCTCGAGGAGGATGTTGCCTTTCACGTTTAGCGAGCCCGGCACTATGTTGATGCTGTTGGCGTCGGCGCCAAGTTTCGCGGTGATCCCGGATCCAATGACGGCGTTGGGGCCGGTGATAATAAAGTTGTCCACGCCAGTGCCGCCGAGGACGGTGACGGAGCCTTTGATTTGCTGGTCGGAAGCGCCCAGGTTGGCGGTATTTGTGCCGTCGCCGAGGTCGATCGAGACGTTGCCGCCAATGAGGGCGTAGGGACCACCGACGGTGACGTTGTCATTGCCGATGCCGCCTTTGAAGGTGAAGGGGCCGGAGATGTCCGGCTGAACCAGACTCACGGTGTCGTTTCCATCGCCCCCATCGACGGCAATCGAGCCTGCGGTCACTAAATTGAAGCCGATGGTGTCATTTCCGACGGCAAGCCTTGCGTTGATGGATTTGATAGCACCGACAATCAGGGCGCTGCTGGTGGCTGCTGCGCCGTTGAAGGCGAATTGCGTGCCGCCTCAATCCGAGAGCAAGTAGCCATCAGCGCCGAATGGCGACATGTCGATAACGTTGTCGGCCCCATCGCCATCGAGCGTTAGGACGCCGCCTGCAAAGGTGACGGTGACGATACCGGCCGGGGCGACGCGGGCTTCGAGGATTTCAATGGCGGAGAGGGACGGAGTGCGAGTATGGATGCGCATCGCGCCCGTGATGACCCAATCCGGCGTAACACTCAAGCATGCATCGGAAGAACTGAAACCCGGGGGGGCAATGCTGAATGGGGAAATTTGTTCCAATATATTGAACGGAAAAGCGTCAAACCAGTCGAACAGAGTTCACTACACACTATGAAAAAAACCATCCTAGCAATCGCCGCGCTCGCGCTCGGCGCAGTCACCGCAATCAACGCAGCAAAGCCCGAGGAGTGGGTCGGCAAGGAATTGCCGGAACTCGCTGTGAAGTACCTCGATGCGAAGCCCGACATCAAAGGCAAGGCCGCAATCGTGGAGTTCTGGGCGACCTGGTGCCCGCCGTGCCGCAAGAGCATCCCGCACCTGAATGAGATCAACAAGAAGTTCAAGGACAAGGGGCTCGTGATTATCGGCGTCTCCAACGAAAAGGAGGACGTCGTGACGAAGTTCCGCGCAACCACGCCGATGGAATACACCGTCGCGCTGGACGAAAAGCGCGAGCTCGGGAAGACGTTTGGAATCACGGGAATCCCGCACGCTTTCATCGTTGGCAAGGACGGCAAGATCGCGTGGCAGGGTCATCCGATGCAGCTCACGGATGCTGACATCGAGAAGGCGCTGAAGTAAACGGACGCCGGATTTTTCAACGCCCGTCTTCGCACTGCGGAGGCGGGCGTTTCTATTTTCCCATCAGCACCCGCGGCGCGGAAAAGCGAGCGCAAGCCAGCCGGCGAGGAGGAACAGACCGCCGAACGGCGTGATGTGGCGGAGGGCGGTGCTGCCCGTCGCGCCCATGATGTAGAGGCTGCCGGAAAAAAGGAGGATGCCGAGCAGCATGAGCGTCCACGGGACTTTGCAAAGCGGCTCGCGCAGCGCGATGGCGAGCATGGCGACGGAGTGCACGATGTGGTAGAGCCCGGCCGTGTGCCACCAGCCGAGCTGTTTGGCGAGTTGCGCGGCTTCGAGCTTTGCCTTGAGCGAGGACTCGAGCCCGTGCGCGCCGATTGCGCCGAGGGCGACGGCGAGGAAGCCGCTGATGGCGGTGATGCGGAGTGCGGTATGCGCTTTCATGCGCGGAATATCGCGAACGCAGGGCGGGGGAGCGATCCTTTTCCACCGCGCCGGTTGACGCCGCGCCGCGGCAGTGGCAATCCGTGCGGCATGAAAACGATTCCTTTTCTTACAATCGCCGGAACCGCGCTGCTGTCGTTCGCCTTTGCCGAAGATGACGGGAAGCTGACCATCGAAATCCCGTCGTCCGTTCAGGCGACCATCGCGAAGGAAAAGGGCGACGCCGGAAAGGTGCGCGATTTCAAGCGGGTGAATGAATCGGACGGCACGGCTTACATCGTGGGAATCACGCAGGACGGTGTGAATTACCGCCTCGCGCTCGACGCCGCCGGCCGCGTGATGAAAAAGGAGCAGGACGTTGAGGACGACGGGCCGAAAGTAATGAAGATCAAGGAAGTCCCGACGAAAGTTCAGCAGACGCTCCAGCGCGAAGCCGGCGCGGGAGTCATCGGCGAAATCGAGAAGCAGGAGGCGCACACGACTTACGTCACCGACGTCGTCATCGGAAAGCGGAACTACCGCATCATCGTGGATGCCGAGGGGCTGCTGGTCTCGAAGGAATACATCGGCGAAGCGGAGGAGAGGTGACACCGCTGCGTCGCGTAAGCCCCGGTCTGTGGTGCTGGCAGGCCTACGAGCCGGCGGTAAAGTGCGATCTGTCGGCGTGTGCCGTGGAGACGAGTGACGGAGTCGTGCTCGTGGATCCGTTCCCCTTTGCGGAGCCGCTGCCATTCGGCAATCCGGCGGCGGTGTTTCTCACGAACGGGAACCACGCGCGCCATGCAGCGGAGGTGCGCGCGAAGTTCGGGACGCCGGTGTTTGCCTCAGCATCCGCGTCACCGGAACTCGGCATCCCAATCGACGGAGAAGCGGCGCTCGGCGGCGTGCGTGTCATCGAAATCCCCGGCGCAGGGCCGGGCGAAGTAGCGTATCTTTTCGGTCGGGTGCTGTGTCTGGGCGATGCGGTGATCAATCTCGAAGGACACGGCTTCTCGCTCCTGCCGGAGAAATACTGTACCGAGCCGGCAAAACTTCGTGATTCGCTGAGAAAACTGTTGTCTTTGGAGTTCGACATCCTGACGTTTGCGCACGGCGCTCCGATTCTCGCGGACGCGCACAAACGACTTTCCAAACTCATCACATGAAGACCATCGCCGCATTCATCGCCATCGCCGCGCTGCCCGCATCCGCGCAGGCTCCCGCAGCTCCCGCCACGCCGTCCGCAAAACCCGCCGTGGTCGCCGAATCCGGTGCGCAAACGACCGCGCAGGCTGGCGAGGAACCGGAGAAGATCGTGGCCCGCTTTTTCAGCTACCTCCAGCGCAAGGATGTGGACACTGCATACGACCAGCTCACCCGCGCCACCAAGATAGCCGAACGCCCCGAGGACGTGAAAACGCTGAAAACAAAGACGCGCGAGGCGATCAGCGTTTTCGGCGCAATCGGCGGCTATGAAATCGTCACGAAAAAAGCCGTCGGCGAACGACTCGTGCGCTACACGGTCGTCTCGCTCGGCAAGGAGTTCCCGCTCCGCTGGCGGTTCTATTTTTACAAACCCGCCGAAGCCTGGAAACTCATCGACATGCGCGTCGATGATCGTCTCGCCGCAATGTTTGATGAGGTGGACGAGGACAAGGCGGAGAGGCCGTAGCCGCCGGACGTGCTCGCTTCCGCTCTCCGCTTCATCCGCTTTTCGCACACGGTCTTCGCCCTGCCGTTTGCGCTCGGCTCGATGCTCGTCGCCGCACACGGGCTCCCCGGCTGGCGGCTCACAGGGCTCATCCTGCTGGCGATGGTTTTTGCGCGCACTGCGGCGATGACTTTCAACCGGATTGCAGATTGGGAAATGGACAAGCGCAACCCGCGCACGGAAGCCCGCCACAAGCTCCTGCCGTATCGCGCAGCGATGGCGATGCTGGTGATTTCGAGCGCGGCATTTGTCGCTGTGACGTATGCAATCAACGCGCTCTGTTTCTGGCTCTCGCCGGTTGCGCTGGTGATCGTATTCTTCTACTCGCTCACGAAACGCTTCACGCATGCAGCGCAGTTTTTCCTCGGCCTCGCGCTGAGCGTCGCGCCGGTCGGAGCATGGCTCGCAGTGACGGGTGCATTCGCATTTCCGCCGCTCGTCCTCGCCGCCGCGGTGCTGCTTTGGGTTGCGGGTTTCGATTTGATCTACGCAACGCAGGATCACGATTTTGATAAAGCGGAGGGGCTGCATTCGATGGTTGTAAAACTCGGCGTCCCCGGCGCGCTGCGGCTCGCCCGTGTGCTGCACACCGCGGCGTTTGCGGGGCTGATTGCGTTCGGCTATTTCGCGGGCCTCGGCACCGGATACGCGGTCGCCTCGGTCTTCATCTGCGGCATGCTTCTTTACGAACACCGCGTCGCTGCGCAGCTGGATGTGGCAGCTGTCAACCGGGCGTTCTTTCTCAGCAACGCAATTGTGGGCGCGCTGTTCGTCGCTGGCGTTGCCGTGGATGTGTTCTCGCGCTAGGAAAGTGGGCCGAATGAGGTTGCCAAGAATCACACGCCGGCGGTTCCTTTCGTCGACGTTTGCAGCCGGCGCGGGCTCGGCGATTTGGATGCGATTTTTCGAACCTTGGTGGGTTCGCGAATCGCACATTTCCGTGCCGCTCGGGCTCGGAGAGCTGAAATTGCTGCACCTTTCCGATCTGCACGCGGAGCCCATGCCGCTGGGATTTCTCCGTGAGCAAATCGACCGCGCGCTCGCTTGGAATCCCGATTTCATATGCGTCACGGGCGATTTCATCACGACGAAATACGAGCGTTGGGACGAGTATGCCGCCATGCTTGCGAAGCTTTCCGCGGCTGCGCCGACGTTTGCGTCGCTTGGAAATCACGACGGCGGCCGCTGGGCGAGATTTCATGGTTATTCGGATACGTCGCTCGTCCGCAGCATGCTCGAACGCGCAAATATCGCGCTCCTTCACAACGCGCAGGAGCGTCTGGAAATCCGCGGCCGCGCGCTGCGACTCGTAGGTCTTGGCGACGATTGGGCGAACGAGGTCGAGCCCGTCCGGGCCTTTGGCCGCGGGCCTTCCACGGTGCGCGACGGTCCGGAGCCGGTGATTGTTCTTTCACATAATCCCGACACGAAGGAGGAACTCGCACCTTTCGCCTGGGACTTGATGCTCTGTGGTCACACGCACGGCGGGCAGCTTTCGCTGCCGGTTCTCGGAGAGCCTTTCCTGCCGGTGCGCGACAAGCGGTTTGTGCGCGGCCTTTATCGATGGGAAAGCCGGTGGATTCACATCACCGCGGGCCTCGGCTCGCTGCACAAAGCCCGCTTCAACTGCCGTCCGGAGATTTCGTATCTCACGCTCACGTAGCGGGCCGCTTTATAACTAAGGCTTCACTGGTGCGATTCCCAGACCCGCAGTATTAAAAGCCCCATGACTCCTCTTGAACAAAAAAGTCCGTCAGGGAACTGCGACAAGGAAGGGCAGGATACCGTTGCTCCCTTCCGGGCCTGGCGGGGTTTTCCAGCCTTCAATCCGCAGCCCCTGACGGAAATCCGACACTGCCACGCATACGCCGGACCCGTAAATGAAAAGTTCGGTATTTTTTTGTGAAACCCCTTGCAAAGACAAATACAGCCCGCTTACAAGAGCGGCCCACGAACCCAGAGACACGCGAATTGCGTGTCAGACATTTCCAGAATTTCACTACTCACTACTAACAGAACATGATCGCCAAGGTATTCTCCGTCCTCACCCTTCTCATCGCCGCCGGCGCGGCTTTTCTCGGCTTCAAGGGCCATGAAATGGTCAACGCGCTCCAAGGTGACCTGAAAGACACGAAGACGAAACTCGCCACCGAGATCCGCGAGCACAACAAAACCAAGGACACGCTGAAGAAGACCCAGGAGGAACTCGAAGCCACGAAGGCCGAGCTCGAATCAACGAAGGGCAAGCTGCGTGAGACCGAAGCAAACCTCGCGGCGACGAAGACGGAGCTGGATAAGACCAAAGCGGACCTCGCGATGAAGGAGAGCCAGCTCAAAGAGATTTCGGACAAACTGGCAGCTTTTGGCGGTGTGAACATCGACGAGCTCAAAGGAAAGATTGATGAGATGACAACCAAGGTGAAGGACCAGGAGGTCAAGATCGGAACTCTTGAGAAAGAGAAGATTGAACTGACGAACGCGGTCGCGAGCCTCGAAGGCACGCTCAAACAGAAAGAAGAGAAGATCGCTCAGGACGGCAAAAAGATCGACCGTTGGGAGAAAAATTTCATGCAGAAGGGAACCCGCGGTCGCGTGATGGCCGTGAATCCCGGATGGGGCTTCGCGGTGCTGAGCATCGGCGACAAGCAGGGAGCAGCTGCAAACAAAGTGATGATCGTCGGTCGTGGCGGTCAGGCAATCGGCAAAGTGAAAATTACTTCGGTTGAGACGAATCAGTCCATTGCTGACATCATCCCCGGCAGCTTCGTCAAAGGCACTTTCATCGAGCCAGGTGACGACATCATCTTCACCGGCGAAGACAAGGTTCAGACCGACGTAGTTGCCGGAGCTGCTCCCGCGGCGGCTGGTGCGACATCGGACCTCCCGCGGCCGTAATTTCCGAGATTGGAGATTTCGATGAGAACTCTCTTCCTTCTGGCTCTTGTCGCATTCGCATTCAGCGGCTGCTCGACGACCTCACAGGATTCGAACAACGGCGGTGTGAGTACTATTCCGTGGAATCGCCCTGAAAAATGGGAAGGTCAGGGCCCGTTTGGCGGCATGATGGGCGGAGGATTCAACTAACATTCCACCATTGCCTTGTAAGACTGCGAGGTAGCTTTTCGGCTTGGAGTGGTAGCGTTCCACGCTCAGTAGCCAGACGTGTTGCCGTGCGTTGTTGTTTCGTTTGCAGCACGCTTTGGTCTTTGAATCGGGGCCGGTAGTTCACGTGCTATCGACGCTGGTATTGCGGTCCCTGGATGCGGAAATGGTTCCGTTTCCGGGTAAAAGATTTCCCACTTAGCGGATTGCTTTCTGCCGAGGCGACCGGCAGTTTCGCGCTTTCCAATGAAAGCAATCCTTTACTCGACCATAGTCGCCGCCCTCGTCGTTCCAACCCTCAGCACCCAGGCCGCGCCTGAAAAGCCGACAACTGAATCCAAGGATGCGCAGAAGCCCGGAGACGCGGCATGGACGACACTTGAAGGCATGTTCCGCGGTCCCTCGAAGCAGCCGAAGTCGCGTGAGGAGGCCGTGGAGGTCTTTACTGCCTTTTTGAAAGACTTTGATGCAAAGGCTGCGGCGTTCCGGAAAGATTTTCCGACGGATTCGCGTCGCTGGAAGATTGCGCTTGAAGAGGTGAAAATGAACCGGATGCGTTCATTCGTTGGCCTGCCGGAGAAGGATGAAGCCACGGTTTCAAAGACGCTTGGCGAAATTGTCGATGCGAAGGATGCCGATGCAGAAACGCGCGACATGGCGAGCTTTGTGCGTGCGGCGATGATGGGAGAGGGCGTGGAAGGCGGGAGTGTGAAAATCGAGGATTTCGAGAAGGCGGTGGCTGAACACAAGAAGGCGTTTCCGGAGTCGAAGAGCATCGCGCGACTCGATGGCGCCTTGAAGACTGCGAAGACGAAGGCGGAAGTGATGACGAAGCCTTTCGACCTGAAGTTTACTGCAACGGACGGCTCGGAGGTGGATTTTGCAAAGCTGCGCGGCAAGGTCGTGCTTGTGGATTTCTGGGCGACGTGGTGCGGTCCGTGTGTGGCCGAAGTTCCAAATGTCGTCGCGACGTACAAGAAGCTTCACGAAAAGGGATTCGAGATCGTCGGCATTTCGCTCGATCAGGACAAGGGCAAGCTGGAGGACTTTGTGAAGAGCAAGGGCATGACTTGGGTGCAGCACTTCGACGGCAAGGGATGGAAGAACGAGATCGCCCAGAAGTATGGAATCAACAGCATTCCGGCCATGTGGCTTATCGACAAAAAGGGGATGGTTGTTTCGACAAACGCCCGTGCCGGCCTTGAGGAGAAAGTCGAGAAATACCTCGCCGAATAATCGCCGAAAGGAAATTCAATATGCGCATTTTCGCCGCAGCCATCGGAATCTCGCTGGCTTCGATTTGCTCTTCGTTCGCACAGGACAAGCCTGCCGCTGCCGCCGAAGCCGCGGTGGTTTCACCGGAGGAGATAATCCAGCGAATTGATGCGCTGTTGAATGACGATGGTCCCACGGAAGTGGTGTCCGAGGCGCAGATGGCGGCGATACTGAAGAAGACGATCACGGGAGTCGATTCTCTGGCGGCGCGCTTCCGAAAGGATTACCCCGAGCATCCGTTGCGGTGGCAGATTCGCTATCATGAAGCAATGATGCTTTCAATGCGGGAGGCCGCGGGAATGGAAGTGCCGAAGGGCGTCACGCCGCTGACGATTTTCGACGAGATTCTCGCAGCGCCGGATGTTTCACCGGATGTGAAGATGATGACGGGAGCGACGAGGCTGGAGTTCATGTCCGCGGAGGTGCTCGAGAAGCGAATCCCGCTGGCGACTTGGGAGAGCGACGCCGCTGCGTTCCTCACTTCGAATCCAAATTACAAGGACAAGGTGGTGATTTCGGAGATTCAGACTGATCTGGTCGAAGAACTCGCTCCGGAACGCCTTGATGCGTTGCTTGCCGAACTCGCGGCCAGCAAGGATCCGCTCGTCGCAGACCTAGCCCGTGAAAAACAAGCGGACGTGAAGGCGAAGGCGGATATGAAATCCAAGCCGCTCGATTTGAAATTCACAGCGGTCGATGGTCGCGAAGTGGATCTCGAAAAACTGCGTGGCAAGGTCGTGCTCGTGGATTTCTGGGCGACATGGTGCGGTCCTTGTATGGCGGAGATGCCCAATGTCATCGCGGCGTATGACGCGCTGAAAGAAAAGGGTTTTGAGATCGTGGGCATTTCGCTAGATGAGGAAAAGGCGGACCTGGAGAAGATCATCAAGCGCCGGAAGATTGCGTGGCCGCAGTATTTTGATGGCAAGGGGTGGGACAACAAGATCGCGAAACGCTTCGGAATTACCGCCATCCCGACCATGTGGCTCGTGAACAAAAAAGGGATGGTCGTGGATATGAATGTCCGTGGCGACCTGAAGGCGAAAATCGAGAAGTTGCTTGCGGAGTAATTCGGACGGCGTTTCGGTCTCGATGACATTGCTGAAATGCAGCCTTGTTCCTTGCGCAATGCGCACGGTTGCATAAGTTCCGCGCGGTAATGTCCCAACAGCAAAGTATTGAAGCAGCCCGGGCGAGGATTCAGCGTCTGGTGGACGAGATCACAGCGCTCGCGAAATCCGAGATGCGTTCGGAGGAATTCTACGCGCAGTTCCTTCATCGGGCGGTGTCGGCGTGCGATGGCAAAGGTGGTGCGATCTGGCTGGTCGGACAAAAAACCGCGGACGGAAAGCACGAACTCCAACTCGCGGCAGAGGTTGAAATCGCGTCTTCGCTGTTTCAAAGCGATGAACAGCAGCGGGGCGTGCTCCTTCGCTCTGTCGGTGAAGTCGTTCAGACGAAAAAGCCGCTCATTTTATCCGCGGAATCGAAGGCTGGCGAGCGCGCAGGGCAGGTGCCGGGCTCGCTTGAGGCTCAGCTTGCTCAAATGGGCGGGCAGGCGCAGCAGTCGCAGCAATCCGGTGGCTCGCCGAATCGCACCCCATATCCATTTGTTCATGTCCCGCTTTTGCTGAAAGAGCAGGTGCTCGGCGTTTTGCAGGTCTGGCTGCAGCCATATGTCACGCGCGATAACTACGCCGAATTCGCGACTTTTCTGGGCCAACTTGCTGCGCATGTGGAGACCCATTTGCAGTCGAGGCAGGTCGGGAATCTGGTCCTCGAAGGCCAGCGGCTCCAGCATTTATTGAAGTTCTCCACGGACCTCGCCGGTTCGCTCGATCCGCTGGAAGTCACGCGGCTCGCCGCGAATTACGCGCGCGATTTGCTCGGCAGCGAGCGTTGCGCGGTATTGCGCCTGCGCGGAAAGGGATGGGAAATGATGGCGATTTCCGGGCAGGAAGTCGTGGAGCGGCGCAGCACGATGGTGAAGACCATGACCGCTTTCGTAGATGCGCACACGCCCCGTGAGGCTCTGCCGGTTCCGGCTCCGGAAGGGCAGCCGGCGCAGTTGTCGCCGTGGGTGATTGCGCTGAACCGCAAGGAGCTTCTCGCTTTGACTGAAGCCGGTGCGGCCCAACCGGCGGCGGAGCGCGCGCTTGTAATTCATCCCCATGGAACCACGGAGGCCGTTGATACTGCGTACTTTGAAAGCAGCCAGGTTGGTTCTGTGTTGATCATTCAGATTCTCGATGCCGACAAATCGGTCATCGGTGCACTGCTCGCGGAAAGCACTGCGGAGGGCGCCTACGATGCGCCGGCAGGGGCGAAGCAGGCCCCTGCGAGTCATCGGCTCGGCGAATGGCTGGCCACGAATACGGGCAAGGCCATGCGTGGAGCGATGGATTACCACGATCTGCCCGCTTTGTTCGTCACGCGAAGGTTGCGCGAAGTGAAACGTTCACTCACGGGAACTCAGCGTGCGTGGAATACCTTCAAGCTCGCTTTCTGGCTCGTGCTGATAGCGGGCACTCTGGTGTTCCCGTGGATGGAGGAGGTCGAGAGTGATTGTACTTTGGTTCCGCGGAAACGGATGAAAATTGTATCCGAGGTCAGTGGTCGCGTGGAGCGAGTTTTTGTGCGCGAGGGCGACCGCGTGAAAGTGGGGCAGGAGATTGCGAAGCTCGACACGCGGCAGCTCGACGCCGAGCTCGAAAACGTCCGGAAACAGAAGCTGAGCGCATCGCTCGAAGCGCAGCGCGAACGTGGAAACGGTCGCGAAGCAGAGGCGCAGATCGCGAGCAAGCGCGCCGAGGCGTATGCGATATCCGAAGGAAAACTGCTGGCGGACATCGCTGCGGCGGTTCTGCGGAGTCCGCTCGATGGCGTGGTGATGACGAAGGACATCGAACTTACGCAGGGCGTGTATTTGCAGGCCGGTGCGGACTTCGCGGTGGTCGGATCGACAGACGACTGGGACGTGCTCGTGCATCTAAACGAAAAGCAAATCGGCCGCGTTGAGACTCTGTATTCAAAAGAAGGAGGAGTTCCCGTTCATTTCATCCTCTACAGTCACAATACCTACGAGCTGTCCGCGCCCTTCAAGGAACGGGGGCAACTCAGTCAGCTCGCCTACCCGCACGAGCGGGAAAGTGCGATGAAGGAAAATGCGTTCATCCTCACATTGCCGAATGTTGCCATGCCCGCAGAACTTCGTCCTGTCCTGCGCCCGGACCTCACCGGACGCGCGAGCATCAAGCTCGGACGCAAGCCGCTGGCGCTGATTTGGGCGCGCAGTATCGGTCAGTGGTTCCGGCTTAAATGGGTATGGTAACCGCGGTGCCCCGCTTCGTTTTGATTCAGATTTAAAAATACCTTCCGATGAAAAAGAGATTCGTCATAGCTGCCTCGCTCATCTCCGCCCTGCCGATAGCCGCCGAGCCGGTGAGCGGCGTCATTTCGCCGAACGCGACGGTTCAGGTGAGCTCCACCGTTCCCATGGAAATCATCAAGGAAGTCCTCGTCGAGGAAGGTGCAAAAGTGACCAAGGATCAAGTGGTCGTGCAGCTTCGGAACGACCGCGAGAAAATGGATGTGCGGATTTCCGAGAAAGCCATCGAGTTGAAGCAGTTCATCGCCCGCGGCCATGAGCGGTTGTTCAAGGAGAAGATGGGCAGCGAGGAAAAAGCGCTCGAAGCGCGCACTGACTTGGAACTCACACGGATCCAATTCGAAGCGAAGCAGCTCGCGCTGGAGGAGAAAACGATCCGGTCGCCAATCAATGGAATCGTTGTGAAGAAATACAAGCAGACCGGCGAAATGGCGACGCAGCAGACACCGTTGCTGGAGGTCATCGATATCGACACTGTGGACGTGGTGTTTTACCTCGCGCCGGCGCTCCGAAAAACGGTGAGTGAAGGAGCATCGGTGCGTGTCAAGGTTCGGGAGCTCGATGGCGCCGAGTTTGAAGGCAAGGTCAACTTTGTGGACCCTCGCAATGACGCTGCGAGCGGTCTGGTGCGCGTCAAGGTGAAGGTCGAAAACAAGGACCATCGAATCAAGGCGGGCATGAATGGCCTCGCGGATTTCGGAAAGTAGATGTCCGTCCTCGCGCTCCCATCGAGTGAGCCGGCCTCGCCGGCGGCGCCGCAGCAGGAGAACGTCGTCCTGCCGCAACTCCGTGCTGATTTGGTAATCAGCAAGCAGGTATTCGAGGGGCGCAGCTATTACGTCATCAAGGATCCGATTTCGTTGCAGTACTTTCGGCTGACGGCGGAGGACTTCGACCTCGCCGTGCTGTTCGACGGGAAACGGACCTTTGGCGCAATTCGTGACGCATGGGTCCGCGCGCATCCGCATTTGCGGCTCGACTATACGCCGGACGAGTTGAACGAACGGGTGCTGAAGTTTGCGAATGACCTCGCGATGCTTCAGTTCCTCGCGGTGCAGGGGCAGCGCCTCAAGGCGAGGATGGATGCTGCGAAGAAGCAAAAGCAGAAAAAGGGCGGGCTCTACGCGCTGGCGAACAACATCTTCTTTTTCCGGAAATCGCTCTACGATCCCGACAAGATTTTCGGGCGCATGGCAAAGGCGGTGCCGTGGATTTGGACGAAGACGACGTACTGGGTGTCGTGGGCGATCATTGCGCTTGGAGCGATTGTGTTCATATACAGCGCGGAGGGGCTCGATCACGCGCTGGCGAATTTATTCAACTGGAACAATCTCGCCCTGATGTGGGTGACGACCATCGTTCTGAAAAGCATTCATGAGCTCGGGCACGGTCTGACCTGCAAGCACTTCGGCGGCGAGGTGCACGAGATTGGTTTCATGAGTATGGTGTTTACACCGTATTTCTTCGTGAACGTCTCCGATGCGTGGACGATGCCGGATCGACGGCATCGAATGCTTGTTTCGTTTGCTGGGATTTACGTGGAATTGGTTTTCGCTGCGCTGGCCACGTTTCTTTGGGCGGTAGTTCAACCGGGGTGGTTCAAGGATTTCCTTTTCAACATCATCGTCATCGCGAGCGTCAGCACGATCATCTTCAACGCGAATCCTCTGATGCGATTCGATGGATACTATATCATGATCGACGCCATCGAGACGCCGAATCTCCAGCAGAAGTCGCGGGCACTCGTGCAGTCCAAGGTTACGAAACTCCTGTTTGGTTCCACTTCGAAGGCCGACCCGCTCGCGCGGATGCCGCTGCCGAAGAAGCGGCTGTGGCTCTTCTACACGTATGCGGTGCTGTCGTGGATATACGGCTACTACGTGATCTACAGCCTGATTCGGTTCATGGAGCCGCATCTTCAGCCGCTCGGTCTCGAAGGCCTTTCGGATTGGTTTGCTTTCCTTGCTTTGACCGGATGGGTGGTCGTGCCACTGTGGCATTTTGTGAAGCAACTTGATTTATCCAGGGAAGATTTGAAACCGGGTGGCCGTTGGGGCCGCATTGCGAAAGTGTTCGGCATTCCGCTGATTGCATTTGTCGCGTACTGCTTTGTCCCCGTGAGCACAGAGATTGTGCGGCGTAGCGCCGTGGAGGTGGCGAATCCCGAAGTCGTCAGGCCGGATTCGGTCGGATTTATCAAGAAGGTGCACGTAAAAGAGGGACAGATGGTGACTTCGGGGACGGTGCTCGCAGAGCTGGAAAACCGGGAGATTCGGCAGGAGCTTGCACTTCAGGAACGGGCGCTCGAGGAATACGAACTCCGTATCCGGGCCGCGCTCGGGGCGGAGCGGGCCGATGAAATGAAGCAGCTCGAAGCGTTGCGGGATGGCGCAAAAGCACGGCTGGAAAAGGCGCGCCGCGATGTTGAGCAATTGACACTGCGTGCGAAAACCGCGGGCGTTGTTTTGAATCGCGACCTTGAATCGAGAGCCGGCCAGCTTTTGCGTCCGCCGAATGACACTTTCTGCGAACTCGCACCGCTGAATCCGATGCAAATCAAGATCCCGCTGACGGAGCAGCAGGTGCGCGAGGTTAGACCCGGACAGCGCGTCACACTACTCGCCGACGCATTTCCAAACAGGAAGTTCGAGGGTGTCGTAAACGGCGAACCGATGGAGATGGACGAGCACAATTTCCCAATTGCGTTCAGCAAACAACGCGGCGGTGATGTCCCGACGATTCCCGACGGCACCGGCCGTGAGAAACTGATGGAGCATACCTACGTCGTCACGGTCGAGGTGCAGAACCCCGATAACCTGCTGCGCTACGGCATGACCACGCGCGCAAAAATCGAAACCGGCAAACGGCCATTTGGCAAAATCGTTTTGCAGTGGTTTGTTGACTTAATCAGCCTCGACTATCGCTTCTGATGTTTATCCGCCGCTGGTGTATCCCATTTTTTTCCATCGCTGTTCCCACGGTGTTCGCGGCTGATCCGCCTGTGCCCGAATTGCGCGCATCGCCGCCTCCGCTTGCTGGCGAGAAGGGGGCTGCCCAGGTGGATGCGCCGGTGCCAGCGCCGTCCGACGCGACTCCGGCTGCGGATGTGCCGCCGCTTGAGAAGGTCAACGAGCCCGCGCCTGCAAAACCCACCGCCACTGACTACTTCGGGAAAAAGACCAAAGTGGAGGTGCTCTCGCTGGAGAAAGCGATTCAGTCTGCGCTCAAGAACAACCTCGATGCGAAAATTGAGGAAGTCGCAATCTCGCTTGAGAACGCTCGCGTAAAGAATGCCTACGGGGAGTTTGATCCGGTTTTCAGTTTTGCACTCCAACGGCAGCGCCTGAAGACCCCGGATGCCACGGACAATATCCGTAACGCGGATTCGTTGTTGCGCCTGCAGGACGTCGCGCTCGCCACGCAGGTGGTGAACAGCGGCATTGCGGCATTTAATTCAACGCAGCAGGGAGTCGCGAATTTCCTCGCGGAGATCGACCGCCGGATTCAGGCGGTCTCGACGCAAGGCGTTTTGAATTTTCAGCTCCCGCGCCTGAACTATCAGCCGCAGCTCGCATCGCCGATTCAGGCCCCCACGTTCTCGAGTGATATTGTGACATTTACCCAGGATGTCGATTCCGCCGAGGCGGGGATCCGGGCGCGGACTCCCATAGGCACGATCTTCGGAGTCACTTTTCGCGGCAATAAGACCCACCTTTCTTTCGTCGGTGACACTCGTGATGTCCTGCCGACATACGGCGCGAGCGCGACATTTGAGTTCCGTCAGCCGTTGCTCAAGGACGGCGGATTGAGTGCCAACTTGGCCGACGTCCGAATAGCGCGAAAGAACCGCGATGCCGCCGAGTTGTCGTGGAAGTTCCGCATCGAGGTCGCACTGCAAAACGTCACGGCGACCTACTACGACATGGTGCAGGCGTTCGGCGACCTCGAGAACAAGAGCGACGCGATTAACGCAGCCATCAAGCTTCTCGCGTTCAGCAAGCGCCGCGAGCAGCTCGGTTTTTTCTCACCGTATGAAACCGGCCAGGCAAAGGTGCAGTTGCTCACGGACCAGGCCAACCTGTTCGGCGCGAAAACATTTTTGCTCGATCGGCAGGTGTTGCTGAAGCGGCAGGTGTTGCCGGAGTTTAAAGTGGGGGATTCGACCGTTTACCTGCCGGAGATGATTCCGGCGCTGAAGGTGCCCGATCTAAAAACGGAAGCCCTTCTGCAACTCGCATTTTCGAAACGCAGTGACTACAAGGTGCTGCTCATCGCTGCGGAATCGGAGGATGTAAGATTGAAGTTCGCACAGAACCAATCGTGGCCTCAGCTCGATGTGGTCGGCAGCTACGGATACACGGGACTGGATCGCGAATTTGGTGATGCCGTTGACCGATTGCAGGAAGGCGATGCGCCGGCGTGGCAGCTCGGCATCACGGGCTCCGTGCCGATTGGAAACATTCAGGGCCGCGCGCAAGTCGAGGCAGCACGCGCACGCAAAGCGCAGGCGATTTTGCGAATCAAGCAGGCTGAGTTGGAAATCGGTCTCTCGGTGCAGCGTTCGATCGATACCATTCGCAACAATCAGCAGGCGCTCGCTGCCGCAAAGGCCACGAGTGATGCGGCGCGGGAACTGGTGAACGTGGGACTCAAGCGAATGGAAGCCGGCCAGCTTTCAAACTTCGAACTCATCGACCAGCAGCGGCGCCTCTACGAAGCCCGTTCGGTGGAGCTTCGGTATCAGGCTGCGCTGAACAAGGCGATTACCGAGCTGTGGCTCGCGACGGGAACGGTGCTCGACCAACTCGGCGTGGTCTATGAAGACACGGTGGATGAGCGCGGGCTCTGGGATCGGATTACGAAAGCTCCGCCGCTCGGGAAGCCGTATTTGCAGAAAGCCGGAAAACCCGGACCGGATGCACAGCAACGTCCGGAAGTGCTCGCTCCAATCGCACCGTTTCCTTCGGAGAAGCCCGCGAAAGAGAAGCCCGATAAGCCTGCCAAGTCCCAACGAAAAGAGACTGGTGACTCATCGAAGACGCCGCTGTTTGGTCCGCGAAAATTGCCGTGGCAGAAGGACTGAGTTCCGGAGGGTAAACCGTGGGTTTGGGCGCGATTATCTCGCCGAATCGCCCCGGTCCGCGTTGGTTATTGCTGTGGAGCTTTTCGTCGGCGCGATGGAAAAGGTGCCGCCGGGGTAGATGGGATTGCGGCGATTGCGGTCGGCAAGGTGGGCTGTTCTGCGCGTACTTGTTAAGGTGGGTGTTATTTTATTGGTGAGCGCAAAAGTGGTCAAAAAACTACAGTTACAGAGTAAAAGTGGCTTGGAATGGGGTGTCGAATTTTATCCAGAGTTTTCCGGGTGCCCCGATAGACGTATTTTTGGGCACCTGGAAAACTCCGGATGGCCCGATAGACGTCGTTTTGCCCATCCGGAGAACTTGGGATGGCCCGATAGATGTCGTTTTGAGCGCCCTGAGAAGTCCGGATGGCCCAAAAGATGTCTCTTTCCGCTTCCGGAAATCTCCGGGTGCGCCGAGAGACGGCTTTTTGGGGATC
>SXWH01000205.1 GCA_005791535.1 Verrucomicrobiaceae bacterium
GGGTAGGTTCCCTCCTGCTCGATCGGGTTTTGCGTCGCGAGGACGAAGAACGGCTTTTCGAGCACGAACTTGTGTTTTCCCGCCGTGACGACCTGCTCCTGCATCGCCTGCAAAAGCGCGGCCTGCGTTTTCGGCGGGGTGCGGTTGATTTCGTCGGCGAGGACGATGTTTGCGAAAATGGGACCCTTGATGAACTCGAACTGCCGCTTGCCTGAATCGGTGTCCTGCAAAATTTCGGTGCCGGTGATGTCGCTCGGCATCAGTTCGGGCGGGAACTGGATGCGGCTGAAGTGGAGCTGCATCACATCGGCGAGCGAGTGAATCAGGAGCGTCTTCGCAAGGCCGGGAACGCCCATGAGCAGGGCGTGGCCGCGTGCAAAGATGCAGGTGAGGAGTTTTTCGACGACGTGGTTCTGGCCGATGATGACCTTGCCGATTTCCGAGCGGAGTTTGCCGTAGATGTCGCGCAGTTTGTCGATGGCGATGACGTCTGCTTCCTGTGCTGCTGGAGAGGGGGCTGATGTGTTTTGCATGTGTTGTTGCCGATTGTTGTAGGCCGATGTGGCACCGTAGGACAAGTGAACGCGGTGAAATGTTCACGCTCTATTTTAACAAATTTGTCGCAACCTTCGCTGAACAAATGGTTGAACTTGTTGGTCCAACGCGGAGGATACACCTCTCGGACCGTCCATTTTCATGAAAACCTTCCTTTTTGCCGCCGCCGCGATCTTTCTGCCTGCGACGCTCCTCCATGCCGCGCCACCCACGCTCGCCGGCGTGACTGCGACACCTTCCGGCGCGGCCGCCACGATCTCCGGCACGGTTTCATCGAACGGCGCTGCGACAACCGTCCGCGTCGAGTATGGAGAGACGACGGCTTACGGCTCGACTGCGCAGGTTCCCGGCTCGTTCGCCTCGGCCGCAAGCAACGTGCCGTTCAATATCGGGCTCACGGCGCTGAAGTATGCGACCACCTATAATTACAAGGTCACCGCGAGCAACGGCGAGCTGCCCTCGGCGAGCTCTGGAAATCTGACATTCACTATCCCCGCACAAGCCCCGGGCGTTTCGACTCCGGCAGTCAACGTCCTCGATTCGACGCAGGCGGTGATCACCGCGACGGTTACGGCAAAGGGCGCGGCAACAACGGTGCGTGTGGATTTTGGAACGACGAACGCGCTCGGCACTTCCCAGGCCTCGACCACGACCATTCTGGCAAATGAATCGAATGCCGTTCCAATCACCATCACGGGACTCACGAAGGCGACTTACTTCTACAAAGTGATCGCGACAAACAGCATCGGCTCCACCGAGAGTGCGCTTCTTCAGTTCACCGTCCCGCAGGTGCCTCAGGTCTCCGCGACGGCTGCTCCCGGTGTGGGTTCGGCAAACATTGTCGCGAGGGTGACGGCGCACGGTGACACGGTGAAGCTGACGCTCAACTACGGCCCCACCACGGCCTACGGTTCTTCGCTCGTGATCAACGGCATTCCGGAGAATGCAGCGAATCTGGAGCAATCATTCAAGTTGACCGGCCTCAGCCGCAACACGACCTACAACTACCAGGTGCGCGCCGAGCACAGCGGCGGGACAGCCACCACGACAAACGCGACGTTCAAGACGCTGCCGAATAAGAATCCCGTCGCGAAAGCAGACACCGTGCGTCCCGACGGACGCAAGCCATTGACCATCGCAGTGCTCGCAAACGATTCCGACCCCGACGGTGATTCGATCACGCTCGAAACCGTCTCGAAGCCGCAGCATGGGACGGTCGCCGTCTCGGGAAACAGTGTCATTTACACACCCGGTTCCACGTTCAAAGGCCGCGACGAATTCACCTACACCATCGCCGACGATCAAGCGCCCGCCGGCGTCGCAACGGGTCGCGTGACTGTTAGCTCGCCCGTGGTGGCGATCGAGGGAATCAACAGCGCCATCATCAAGGACGAGGAAGGCAACGCTGCGGGCGCGTACAAGATCGTGGGCGCAGCATCCGGAAAATTCACTGCTCGTGTGAGCATCGGAGGAACGGACTCGGTCGTGATGGGTCAGCTCGATTCCGAGGGTAAGTTTTCCACGATGCTGCCAAACGGAACTGCGGTGAAGTTTCAGATGAATCAAACGGGCAGCGCGAATTCTATTACCGCCGAGTTCGAACGCGACGGGCACAATTTCACGAGCGATTCGCCCGTGAACGCCGTGACAGGCGCGCGCATGAAGGAGCTCGCAGGGCTTTACACGCTGGCAATCCCAGCTCCCGGCACGCGAACGACAGCGGGCGAAACAAGCACCGGCCTGCCCGAGGGCGCGGGATTCATTCGCATGACGGTGAAAGATTGGGGCGGTGTCCGCGTTCAAGGACTGCTGGGTGACGGGAGCAAATTTTCGTATGCGTCATCGCTCGCCGGAACGGACGCTGCAAGCGTGGTGCCGATCTGGCTCTCGCCGAAGGATGCGCGCGTGAGCGGGACCATCGCAATCACAGGAACCGAGAACGCCACGGCGGCTGGCGATTTGAAATGGTACCGGCCGCCGGGAGACGGCAACAGCAGGTTTGACGACGGTTTTTACACGACCGTGAACGCTTCGGGTGGCGCGTATGTCGCCCCGGAGAAGAACACCCGCGTCCTCAATGCGAGCGACAACAAGGCGAGCATCACGCTCAAAGGCGGCGACCTTTCCGGAAGCATCGTGCGCAATTTCACGATCGATAAAAGCAACCGCACGCAGTTAGAACGCGGCATCGTCCAGAAACTCACGCTTTATCCCGACAAAGGTCTGTTCATGGGAACGTTTGAACATCCGATCGACGGTGACAACCGCTCGTTTCAAGGCGTGATGCTTTCCCAGTCGAGCAAAGCAACCGGCGTTTTCACAGGGCGCACGCAGACCGGCACAGTCGATATCGCTCCCGGCGCCGTGACCGTAACAACACCGACCCCGACCCAGCCCGGAACAGGCGGCAACAACAACGGTGGCGGAACGAACAACGGCAACGGCGGCAATGGCGGAAACAATAACGGCGGCGGTGGAATCGATCTTGGAAATCTCGGTGGCTTGAACGGCGGGAACATCAATATCCCGAACATTAATCTCGGTCGCTAAACCGGAACCCGAATTCCGAGGCCCGGACCGTCCGGGAAAATCGCGCGCCCCTTCTTCACGCGAACTCCGCTTATTGGATCGTGGGCAAGCAAAGCAGCGCCGTCCATATCGACGCAATCAAGCAGCGGCGAAAGTTGCGCGAGTGCAGAGATGGCAATGCTGCTTTCGATCATGCAGCCGGCCATGACTCGGAGGCCAAGTTTTCGCGCCTCGCGAATCATTTTGAGTGCCGGTGTTATTCCGCCGGCTTTCGTGAGCTTGATATTGATTCCGCTGAAGCACTCCGCGCAACGACCAACATCGGCGACGGTCTGACAGCTTTCGTCCGCGATGAGCGGAAGCGGGCATTCGCGATGCAGACGCGCCATGTCTCGCCAGGCATTCGCCGGAAGCGGTTGCTCGATGAACTCCACACCGAGCGCGGCGAGCTCCGGCGCCATCGCGAGCGTTTGATCCACAGTCCATCCGGTATTCGCATCGACCCGAAACGGCGCGTTTGTGTGACGCCGTAGTTCACGCATCACCGCAAGATCGTCCGGACCACCGAGCTTGATTTTATAAACCGGCCAGCCTTCCGTCTCGTGCAACTTCGCGACCATGGTTTCGATGCGGTCTAGGCCGATGGTGAAATTGCTCACGGGGAGATTCGTCAGTTCCAGTCCCCACAATTTCCAAACCGGCTGCCCTCGCTGCTTGCCCCATAAATCATGCGCCGCCATGTCGACGGCACAGAGCGCAAATGGATTTGCACCGAGCCGCGGCGTCAGCGTTTCCCACAAATCATCCGGCCCGGTGAATTCATGGCATTCCAGATCGCGCGCCGCGCCCGCCAGATCCGCAGCTATGGTTGCCGCTGTGAATTGCGGATACGCGAGCGACGGCGCTGCCTCGCCGAATCCCGAAAGGCCGCCATCATACAGTTCGACAAGCAGGTTATGTTTCGAGCGCAGAGTCCCGTGCGCCGTGGTAAACGGGTGCCGCAAAGGAAGCATGAGGTCACGGACTGTCAGGCGCATTTGAATTCCGAATTCATCCTTACGCCCGCGGCTCGCGATGTCGAGACTACCACCCTCGTCGCAGCGCCTGTGCTTGCGCAGACGCCTGACATGCGGCATTCCGGACAGGATGATTCATCCGACTGCTATCGTTCATCCATCAGCACAACTCGGCGCGGGCGTCAGTGTCGGGCCGTTCGCCGTCATCGAAGGCGCGGCGATCATTGGCGATGGATGCTCCATCCAAGGCCACGCCTTCATCGGCGCGCACGTCGTGATGGGAAGGAACAACGCCATCGGCTACGGGGCAATCATCGGCGGCGACCCGCAGGATTTTTCGTTCAAACCTTCAATCAAAAGCCGCGTCGTCATCGGCGACAACAACCGCATTCGCGAATACTGCACACTGCACCGCGGATCGAAGGACGGCTGCGATACGGTTGTCGGCAATGACAATTTCCTGATGGGCGGCACGCACCTCGCACACGACGTCCGCGTCGGCAACAACGTCGTCACCGCCAACAACGTTCTTCTGGCGGGCCATGTCATCGTCGGCGACCGCGTTTTTCTCGGCGGGAACTCCGCATATCACCAGCACATCCGCATCGGAACACTGGCGATCTGCCAGGGAATCTCCGGCTACACAAAAGACGTGCCGCCTTTTACCGTCGGCGCGGGAATCAACGGCATCGCCGGCATGAATATCGTCGGCATGCGCCGCGCCGGCCTCGACGCAGTGGCACGCGCGGAAGTGAAGCGCGCTTTCACCCTGCTCTACCGCTCCGGACATAACGTGCATCAGGCGCTGGACCTCGCCGCCGCTCAGGAATGGGGGCCGCATGCGCAGATATTCTGGGACTTTGTGCGCAGTGCAAAAAAGAAAGGCATCTGCGACTGGGTCGGCTCCCGCATCAAAGGCGGCGAACCGGACGCCGAATAGGCGAATTCCAGCTATGGCTTGATTGCGAACGCGCATCCGGTAAACAGGAAGGTTCCACCATGCTTACGCCGGAAGAACAGCTCGAAACACTCAAGCGCGGAGCCGCGCAAATTATCTCGGAGCAGGATTTGCTCGCAAAGCTCAAGTTGGGCCGTCCGCTCAATGTGAAGCTCGGGGTGGATCCCACGGCACCGGACATCCACCTCGGCTTTACCGTCGGACTCACGAAACTGCGGCAGTTTCAGGACCTCGGTCACCAGGCCATTTTGATCATCGGCGATTTCACCGCGATGATTGGCGATCCCTCGGGTCGCTCAAAAACCCGCAAGCAACTCACGCACGACGACGTGATGCGGAATGCGACGACATTTAAAGAGCAGGCGTTCAAGATTCTCGACCCGGCCAGAACGAGAGTCGTTTTCAATGGCGAGTGGTTTGAAATGATGACCTTTGAACAGGTCATGAAACTTAATTCGCGTGTAACAATGCAGCAAATGCTTCAGCGCGAGGACTTCAAGAAGCGAATCGAGGATAAGGAACCGGTTCATTTGCACGAAATCCAGTATCCCATTATGCAGGGCTGGGATTCTGTGATGATCAAGGCCGATGTGGAACTCGGCGGCACCGACCAGCTTTTTAACTGCCTTGTCGGAAGAGATTTGCAACGAGAAGAAGGCCAACCTCAGCAGGTGGTTTTTCTGTTGCCGCTACTGGAAGGCCTGGACGGCGTGAACAAAATGTCGAAAAGCCTCGGCAACTATGTCGGCCTGTCAGAGACGCCGGAAATTATGTTTGGCAAGCTGATGAGCATCACCGACACGCTGATGGCGCGTTACTACGACCTGCTCCTCTGCGAAGGCGTGCCTGCCGACATGCACCCGATGGAGGCGAAAAAGCAGCTCGCTGCAAGGATCGTTGCGCGGTATCATGGGGAGGAGGCTGGCAGCCACGCACGCCAAGATTTCGAGTCCCGGTTTTCCAAGAAGGACCTGACCAATGTCGAATTGCCGGAACTGCCGATTTCAGGACTGCAGCCGGACATTATCAGCATAGTCGCATCAGCCTACAGTCATTGTTTTCAAATCTCCAAATCCCGCGGCGACGCCCGGCGGTTGGTGGAACAAGGAAGCATCCAGCTTGACGGCGAGAAAGTTAGCGACCCGAAGGCCACCCCTACCCTCTCATCTGGTGGAGTGCTCAAGCTCGACAAGACACGGAGCGTCCGGCTCGTCTAGGATTTGGCGTCATGACAATCCACGTCATCACGACTGGCGGCACTATCGACAAGGTGTATTTCGATGCGTCCAGCGAGTATGAAGTGGGCGAACCACGCGTTGCGGAAATCCTGCGCGGTTCAAATGTACGGTTCGATTTTTCAATCGAGTCGGTTTTACGAAAGGACAGCCTCGAAATCACCGACACGGACCGCGAACTAATCCGAACCCGCGTTCTCGCAAGCACCGCTGACCGGATTCTCATCACGCACGGTACCGATACGATGGTTCAGACGGCGCTTGCACTTGTTGGTATCGAGCGAAAGACCATCGTGCTCACCGGTGCCATGCAACCCGCCCGCTTCCGCGAAAGTGATGCAGTATTCAATGTCGGGTTCGCAATTGGGGCGCTGGAGAGTCTGGCTCCGGGTGTTTACCTCGCGATGAATGGACGCGTTTTCGACCCTCGAATTGCTCGGAAAAACAAGGAAATGAACTGCTTTGAAGAGAGCCGCCCGGCTTGAGGTGCGTTCCACGTGGAACAATCAATGACCGGATTTGATATTCTCGGCTTGGGCAACATCGCGTTGGACGATGTCATTCATGTTGACCGCTATCCTAAGCCGGACACAAAGACGAGAATCATCAGGCGGGAGCGCCGTTTCGGCGGGTTGACTGGAACGGCTCTAGCGACCGCGGCGCGGCTTGGCGCAAAGTGCGCATATGCGGGACGACTTGGAACCGACCCAAGTTCCCAAGCAGTCATGCAAGCGCTCGCCTCCGTAGGAGTGGAAACAACGTATGCGATTGTTTCGGAACGCTTCGCTGTCACTGAATCAACGATTATCCTTTCACCAACCACACGCAACGTATTCTCGTCTGCAGATGGCCCCACCGGGGCCGACGATCATTGGCCTAACCCGACGTTGATTCGTCAATCGAAGGTACTTTTAGTCGATCATCATGGACTGCCGGGCGGCATCCGCGCCGCATCGATAGCGCGGGCGGCCGATGTTCACGTTGTGGGCGACTTCGAGCGACAAGATTCGCTACTTCTGTTTTCGCTAATCCCTTTGGTCAATCATCTCATCCTCAGCGAATCGTTCGCGCTGGCCATCACAGGAGCCTCGACCATTTTGCAATCCATCGAACGGCTTTCCGAGGACTGTTGCGGAAACATTGTGATTACCTCTGGATCGTCGGGGTGCTGGTTTAGCGGTTTCAACCAATCTTCACCGCGGTTTTTTCCTGCTGTTCGAGTTTCCGCTTCCGACACCCTCGGATGCGGCGATGTGTTTCACGGAGCATACGCATTTGGCCTTTGTCAGGGTAAAACGCCCATTGAATGCGTCCAGTTCGCAAACGAGGTCGCAGCCGTTCGGGCGCGCCGAGGCGGGAATTGGAACGCCCTGCCGACTCTTTCGGAGGTCACCGCACGGCAATTTGGAGCAACGCCATATCCGCGGGCGTAACGCCGCTTATTCGAGAAGCTTCCCCCAAGGTCCTTGGCCGCATTTCACTCAACTTCTGCCGCGCTTCAATTCGGAGCCCATTCAAAGAATTGAAATCAAAACCTTCCGGGAATCGTTGGACTTCGCTGTCCCGAAGCTTCTGAATGGCCAGTTCCTGCCGATGAATGTAACCCTCGTGCTTAATCTCGATGTCGAGCGCATCCCAATGTTCCACGTGGAACTTGCGGAATAGTTCTTCGGGTAGCTGGGAAGGATGGCACTCTGGTCGCTTCAGCCACTGGACGAGCCGACCTCCGGCATACGGAGTCACGCCAACGAACTCCCGCAATTGTTGCATCGCTTCCAACTTGGAATTCACTTTCTGAAGACGCTCCGCATCGACCAAACCCAGATTTCCTGCAAGAGGCGTGAGCCGAACGTCCGCGTTATCCTGTCGTAGAACGAGACGATGCTCGGCACGGCTGGTAAACATCCGATATGGCTCGACGACACCCTTCGTGACCAAATCATCGACCATCACTCCGACATAGGCATCACCCCGGGTGAGCACCAATTCCGGTTTGCCGAGAACCTTTAACGCCGCATTTGCTCCCGCAATTAAGCCCTGCGCTCCCGCTTCCTCGTAACCCGAAGTTCCGTTGATTTGACCGGCAAAATACAGCCCGGGAACTCTCTTCGTCTCCAAGGTGTGGTACAATTGCGTCGGCGTGCAATAATCGTATTCCACCGCATAACCCGGCCGGATGATGTCAGCGTTCTCCAAACCTGGAATCGTTTTCAGGAAGTCGTATTGCACTTCCATTGGGAGACTGGTGGAAACGCCATTAACGTAATACTCCTCAGTGTGCCGCCCTTCCGGCTCCAGAAAAAGCTGATGCCGCTCCTTGTCGGCAAACTTCACAACCTTATCCTCAATCGACGGGCAATATCGGGGGCCAACTCCCTCAATCTTGCCGGCATAAAGAGGGGACTTGTCCAGATTCGAGCGAATCAGGTCGTGCGTTCTTTTGTTTGTATGCGTGATCCAACAAGGCAATTGTTCCACATGGAACTTTCCGTCGCGTGTCTCGTTGAGCGTAAAGATGTCGTCTCGGTTCTTAACAATTCGCTCCGAAACAAAGCTAAAAGGCAAAGCGGGGTCGTCACCATCCTGCCGGTCGCATTTCGAGAAGTCGATTGTGCGACCATTCAGCCGGCACGGCGTGCCAGTCTTAAAGCGACCCACTTCAAACCCGAGGTCTTTGAGACAATCACTCAAGGTCGAAACGGTATCGCCCATACGGCCGCCCGCCTGATTCTGCAACCCGACATGAAGCAACCCCCGCATAAATGTGCCGGTCGTAACGACGACAGCCTTTCCGTTGAGTTGCAATCCGAGGTTGGTTTGCACGCCACACGCACCATTTTCGTTCGCCAAGATTCGCGTGACGTTGCCCTGCTTGATATCGAGCCGTTCGGTCCGTTCCAAGACCGCCTTGGCGCGGAATTGATACGCCTTTTTGTCGCACTGTGCACGCGGCGAACGGACGCTCGGTCCGCGTGAGCCGTTGAGCATGCGGAACTGAATCGCCGTGGCGTCAGTATTCAGTCCCATCACTCCGCCGAGTGCATCGATTTCACGAACCATCTGCCCTTTGGCCTGGCCCCCGATGGCCGGGTTGCACGACATCTGTCCGATTGTGTCCAAACTCTGTGTGAGCATGACAGTCTCACAACCGAGACGCGCAGCAGCCGCAGCCGCCTCGATTCCCGCGTGGCCTGCGCCGATGACAATCACATCATAGGTCTTCGGATAAACGAACATACGGTTGCCCTCTTTCGCTATTTATCAAGAATCCCAGCCTTCGCTCTGGGCAGCAGCTCGGAAAGCTCGGCCCGGAATACCTCTCCTCGATAGTTCGCACTCACCACCGTCAGTTCATCGCAGAACTCCGCCATCACCTGCCGGCAAGCGCCGCATGGCGTTATCGGTTGGGTGGTATCCGCAACGACCGCAATCCGGCGAAATGAGCGGTGCCCTGCAGCGACAGCCGAGCCGAAAGCCACGCGTTCAGCACATATTGTTAATCCGTATGAAATATTTTCTACATTGCAGCCGGTGAAAACCGTTCCATCGGCACACTCCAGCGCGGCGCCCACCTGAAAATTGGAATAAGGTGCGTGCGCTCTCAAGCGCGCATCCTTCGCGGCGGCGATCAGTGTTTCGTCGTTCATGGAGCGGGTTGTATATCAAGCCGCAAGACGACGGAAGGGGATTCCCGTTCGAAAAGCGCTCAGTGCATCTCCACAGCGCACGAACCGAGTCCGCCGCGATAGTAATTGAACTGAACGTTCGGATGGTTGGCCAGCAGCGACATCGGGACGCAGGCACTCGCGAGCTTTTTGCTGATCATGAAAGCCGTGAGCCTCTGGCCGAATGGATTATCATGCGTGCCGGCCTGCCAGATGGACACTTTCTGAGCCTTCCAGGTTTCCGCCGGCCCGACGGTGATCGCCTTTGTCGGAACCATGGAAATGTTCCCGCCGCCGCTGGTGCGGGCGTTTTGCGCAATCGTCAGCGGGTGCAAATCGACCACGCGAGTTGTCAGTTTCCGGTACTCCGCAGGCGTCGGCGGCTGGTTCTTGAATTTTCCCCGGCGGGGCAGGGGATCGTTGAAAGCCCAATGCTTCACATCGCCCTGACCGCCCTGCATCACGGCGCACGTTACGCCGCTTTCCCAGCTTGCCCGATACTCCCGAGTGTCAGCTTTTGGAAAATGGAGATTCGCATCCGGCATCCGGAGTTTCTTGTGGATTCGATTAAAGCACATCTCGCGGTCCGCCTTCTCGAAGCTGAGCGGATGCGACGCAGGAACTTCCTTCCCGGTCTCGACATCGAACCACTCGTCCATTCCCCAAAAGTGGCCGCTGCGCACATCGAGTCCGAGTTCGTTCACGAGCCGTGCAACAAGCGGGAGCTGCTCGGTCGGGCCGATGGGTCCGCAGATTCCCACGGGATTATCCGCCGTGCTCGATTTCCACGCCGTGATGTATTCAAGCGCCTCCGCGAGGTAAAAGTCCTCCAGCGTATCATACATCACCACGCGAAAGCCCGGACGGCTGAGTTGCGCGATGTCCCTCGGAGTGAGGCGCGACACATCGTCGATGAGGTCGAGAGGGAGACAGGTGTAATCCCACCAATCTGCGGAGATGCTGGATGGACGGAGCTTCATCCTGGAACTATCCCAAATTGCCCCGCGAGCTGTCGAGCGCGGGACTGCGATGAAATCAGTTTGTGAGCTGCGCTCGAAAAGGGAATCGTCTTCGCGGATCGTGAATACACAAATCAACATCGCCATTATCGGCGGGGGCCCGGCGGGCCTTCGCGCCGCGGAAGTTTGCGCAGAGCGCGGCGCGGCTGTGACGATCTATGACGCGAAACGGTCCGTGGGCCGGAAATTCCTCGTCGCGGGAAAGAGCGGGCTCAATATCACCAACATCGCCGGCTTTGAAGAATTCGTCGCGCGCTACTCCGGCGGAAATGCGATGCCCGCTGCGTTCTGGCACGACTGCCTTCGCGAGTTCGGCCCCGACGCGCTCAGAAAATGGGCGGCGGACCTCGGTGTGGAAACGTTCGCGGCGTCCGGCGGGAAGGTATTTCCCGTTAACAAAAAAGCCGCGCCATTGCTGCGCCGGTGGGTCGCGAGGTTGCGGGAACTCGGAGTTCGCTTCGCGATGAACCATCGCTGGACGGGCATCGATTCGGACCTCCGCATCCACTTCGACGATCACTCCGCGGTGAAGTGCGACGCTGTGATTCTCGCGCTCGGCGGCGCGTCGTGGCCGGAGACCGGCTCCGACGGCGGCTGGGTCCGCATCCTCGAAGCACACGACATCCGCGTGCAACCGCTGCGCGCGGCAAACTGCGGATGGGAGGTCGCCTGGACCGACGAAACACGCGCGGCCGTTGAAGGGAAACCGCTGCACAATCTCCGCGTCCGCGCGGGCGAAACGGGCGTCACCGGCGAACTCATGCTGACGCGCTATGGCATCGAAGGAACCTGCATTTATCAACTCGGCCGCGCGCTGCGGGCGATGGAAACACCGGAGCTCGTCATCGATTTCAAGCCGACATTCACCGTCGAAAAACTCGTCGCGAAAATGGAATCCGCGCGCCGCAATTTTCTCGCGGAAGCACAAGTGCGCTGGAAGCTCCCAGCGCAGGCGTGCGCGATCCTCGCGCAGTTTCACGGGCCGTTCGATTCCGCCGAAGCGCTAGCCCGTGTGACGAAGGAATGCCGCATCCCGCTCGTGCGGTCGCGGCCGATTGCCGAGGCGATCTCCAGTGCAGGCGGCGTGTGCTGGAGCGAACTCGATTCGAAACTCATGCTCAAAAAACTCCCCGGTGTTTTCTGCTGCGGGGAAATGCTCGATTGGGATGCGCCGACCGGCGGCTTCCTGCTGCAGGGCTGCTTCGCCACCGGGACCCGCGCGGCGATGGCTGCCTGCGGTGCGTGAGCGCTTCTACTTCGCGAGGCGGCGGTAAAAACGGATGCCTTCGATCTTGCTGCCGTATTCCTTCAGCGGATAAACGCCGCGGCCCTCGGCGGAACCGGGATCGCACGTGAGGTAGTCGTAGCCGTCCTTGCCACAGATCACGACGAAGTGCGTGCCCTCGGGCGATTTCAATTTCGCGATCACCGGATTTCCCAGACGCAGATTGTTGTCGATGTGCCAGAAACTCGGCGCGTCTTCGTACGCCTTCTCCACTTTGCCCGCGGTGATCTCCGCGGCTTTCTCCCACACGATCCAGCCGTTGCCCACGTAGCCTTCGTTTTCGGTGAGGTGCTTGTTCAGGCGGCCGGGATCGGTGTCGAATCCGTATGCCGAAAGCACCATCGCCGCGCTGGCCACTGCGCAGCCTTCGGCGGCGAGCGAAGCCTCCGTGCTGCCGAGCTTGTCCTTCCCCCAGCGCGGATCGCTCTGGCGGAAAATGGGCACTTTCAGCTCCAGCCGCGGTTGCTGGTAAACGCCGCCGCTCGGTTCGCACGGGCCGAGCCTTTTCCACTCCTCGTCGAACCGCTTCCATCGCAGCCAGCCGAACACCACGCTCCCGAGCATGGAGAGAAAGATCACCGCGAGCGTGATGCGGAGCGACTTCGGCGATGGCCGGCGGATTTCGACTGGATTGCTCTTCGACATGCGAAATTCTTTACGCTGCTACTCCGCGCATCGCAGCAAAACTTTGCCCGCGCGCCCCGATTTCGCGGCGTGCTCGAGGGCGCGTGCGATTTCCGCGAGCGGGTAAATCGCCTCCACGGGCGTGGCCACGACGCCGGAGCCGACGAGCCTGAACAGCTCCGCAAACATCGCCGCGCGCGCCTCGGGGATTGCGTTTTGATACCAGCGCGAGACCCAGAATCCGCGCCACGCGATGTCGTTGAAAATGAGCTGACCGTTTGGGATTCGCAGCGGCTGGCGGGCCATCGCGCCGTAGGTCACGATCGTTCCGCCATTGGCGAGTGCGGCGGCGAGGCGGGTCGCGCTGTCGCCGCCCACGGCGTTGAGCGCGAGCTTTGCGCCGAGCCGCGGCAGCTCGGTGGAATCGAGCAGCACCGCGTCCGCGCCGATGTCTCCCAGCTCCCCAAGCAACTCCTCCCGGCGCACGACGCTCAGCGATTTCCAGCCGTAGTGCCGGCACATCTGCACGACGCAGCGGCCCACGGCGGAGTTCCCCGCATTTTGAAAAACCCAGTCGCCCGGCCCCAGCTTCACAAACTCCCGCAGCATGCACAGCGCGGTCGCGGGGTTGATGCGCAGCATCGCGGCCTGCTCGTCCGGGACGTGTGCGGGCACCGCGACCAGCTCCGCGGCCTTCGCGTTTCCGGCGGCGCGCCATGTGCCGAAGCGGTGCGGCAGCAGCACGCGCGTTCCTTTTTCAAAACCGTGCGCGCTTTCCTCCACCACGCCCACGCCCTCCACGCCGGGGACTCCGGGAAGCTCCGGGCGGATGGGATACTTGCCTTCGAGCACGTTGATATCCGCAGGGTTGATCGGCGCGAGCAGCACGCGCACGCGCACTTCGCCTTCCGCGGGATCGGGAAGTTCGATGTCGCACAGCTTCGCGACCGTCGCGGGCTCGCCGTGTTCGGAGATGACTATGGCGCTGACATTTTTCATGGCGCCACTAGCGTGCACGGAGATGGACGAACCTGCCAAGCCCGCAACCGAGCTCGCGACACGCACCGGATACCTCTCCGGCGCGCGCCTCGCCGTGCTGGGCGTGCTGGTAAATGCAGTTCTCGCCATCGTAAAAATCATGGCCGGCCTGCTCGGCAACACCTACGCGCTCATCGCCGACGGGGTGGAATCGCTGCTCGATATCTTCGGCTCGCTTGTCGTGTGGTTTGGCCTGCGCGTCGCATCCGAGCCGCCGGACGAGGAACATCCCTACGGCCACGGCAAGGCCGAAGTCGTCGCCACCATCATCGTCGCGCTCGTCATCCTCGCCGCCGCGCTCGGCCTCGCGGTGCAGAGCATTCGCGAAATCCGCACACCGCATCAAATGCCCGCGCCCTTCACGCTCGGCGTGCTCGTGCTCGTCGTCGTCGTAAAGGAAGTGCTCTTTCGCAAAGTCTCGCATGCCGGCGTGCAGATTGGCTCCGGCGCAGTGCAGGCCGATGCGTGGCATCACCGCTCGGACGCCATCACCAGCGCCCTCGCATTCATCGGCATCGCCCTGGCGCTCTGGCTGAACTACCCCGCGGCCGACGACTGGGCGGCGCTCGCCGCGAGCTTCATCATCGGCTGGAACGGCATCCAGTTTTTCCGCGCCGCGCTGCACGAAGCGATGGACACCGCCCCCTCGAAGGAAATGGAAACCGAGATCCGCCAAATCGCCGCCGCCGTTCCCGGGGTGAGCGCGCTCGACGTGTGCCGCATCCGCAAGATGGGGCTCGATTTTTACGTGGATATCCACGTCGGCGTCTCCCCGGAACTCAGCGTGCGCGAAGGCCACCGCATCGCCCACGCCGTGCGCAAAGCCGTACGCGCCAACCGCCGCGAAATCGCCGACGTGCTCGTCCACATCGAGCCCGAGGACGAGATGGACGACGGCGACGAGTAGCCCCCAAAGCCCTCAAAACGGGCGATTGCCGTGCTTTTTGGTCAAAAATCGCGTTAATCGTTGAAAACTAGCCGTTTGTTAGTTCCGGCAGGTGGCTCCGCGCTGGCGCGGGATGGGTTGCCGGAGCTGTCAGATGGCTCAGATTTGGCGCGGGATGGGTTGCCAGGTCTGGCAGGTGGCTCAGATTTGGCGCGGAGTGGGTTGTCAGGTCTGGCAGATGGCTCAGATTTGGCGCGCAGTGGGTTGTCCGGTCGGACAGGTGGCTCAGATTTGGCGCGCAGTGGGTTGTCCGGTCGGACAGATGGCTCAGATTTGGCGCGCAGTGGGTTGTCCGGTCGGACAGATGGCTGGATATTGGCAGCCGATGGGTTGTTCCTCGGAACAGATGGCTGGATATTGGCAGCCGGTGGGTTGTTCCGTGGGACAGATGGCTGGATATTGGCAGCCGATGGGTTGTTCCTTGGAACAGACGGCCGGATATTGGCAGCCGGTGGGTTGTCCGAGCTACCGGGGCGGTGGTATTATATAGAGGCGGCGCTTTTTTCCCCCGCGGGCGAGGGGGCGGGGCGGGGGAGGTGGGTTTTGGAAACATCTTGTCCCGTTTTGCCGGTGCGACACTGTTTTCCCTGTGCCTATGAATCCCATCCGCTTGCTCTCACTGCTCCTCTCGATCGTGCTGCCGCTCCGCGCGGCGGATGCGCCGAAGCCGAATGTCGTGTTCTTTTTGATCGATGACCTCGGGTATGCCGACTGTGGTTTTAATGGCGGTGCGGATATCAAGACGCCGAACATCGACAAGCTGGCGAAGGCCGGCGCGGTGCTGGAGTCGTTTTACGTGCAGCCGGTGTGCTCGCCGACGCGCTCGGCGTTGCTGACGGGGAGGTATCCGACGCATACGGGCGTGTATACGATTGTGCGCCCGGGCGCGCCGTGGGGTCTGCCGCTGGCGGAGCGGACGTTGCCGAAGGCGCTGCGCGAGGCGGGTTATGCGACGGCGATTTCCGGGAAGTGGCACCTCGGGGAATTCAAGCCGGAATACATGCCGACGGCCCGGGGCTTCGACCAGCAGTACGGGCACATGTTCGGGGCGATCGATTATTTTACAAAAGTGCGCGACGGGCGTCGTGACTGGTATCGCAACGACCAGCCGTCCGCCGACGAGGGCTATTCCACACATCTCGTCGCGAAGGAGGCGGTGCGGGTGGTGCGTGAGAAGCCGGCCGACAAGCCGCTGTTTCTCTACGTGCCTTTTAACGGAATCCACGCGCCGCATCAGGTGCCCGCGAGTTACAAGGAGCCATACAAAAACTTGAAGGAGCCGCGGCAGACCATCGCGGGAATGCTGGCAGCAGTGGACGAGGCAATCGGCCAAATCGTGGACGCCGTCGCAGAGAAGGGGCTGACGGAAAATACGCTGTTCATTTTCTCCGCAGACAACGGCGGGCCCGGCCCCGGTCGCCTGACGATGAATACACCGCTGCGCGCAGGAAAGGGGACCATCTACGAAGGCGGCGTGCGTGCCGCGGCATTCGCAACGTGGCCCGGGAAGATCCCCGCGGGGCGCATCAAGACGCCGCTGCACATGGTGGATTGGTATCCGACGCTGCTCGCGCTCGCCGGCGCGAAAACGGAACAGCCGCTGCCCGTGGACGGCACGGACATCATGCCGGTGCTCAGCGGAAAAGGCGCACTTTCGCGCGACGCCGTGCTGCTTCACGGCACCGCGCCCGGCAAGGCGGCAATCCGCATGGGAGATTGGAAGCTGCTCGTGAACGCCAGCGAGAAGGACGCCGAGGAGTCCACCGCCGCAGACATCGCCGTGTCCGGAAAAGTCGAACTGTACAACCTCGCAGAAGACATCGCCGAAGCGAAGAACGTCGCGGATTCCAATCCAGCCAAAGTGAAGGAACTCCGCGAGCGCCTGGGCGTATTTCTAAAAGGCGCCGTGCCTCCGGGAAATCAATCGGACGAAAAACCAGCAGCCCCCGCACGCCGCAAAAAGGCACCCGCAAAAGGCGCATGATACCGCGGCTGCTCGCATTCTTCGCGCTCGCATGCAGCGCATTCGCCGCCCCCGACACACGCGACAAAGGCGCGGAACACCTCGCCGCGCTGACCGCCGAACCGTGGCTCGCCGGATGGAAAAACGCGAAGCTGGAGGACGTGCGGCTCGTTTCGCAAAAGGAAAACCTCACGTGGCCCACCGGACTCGCGCCTGCGTGGTGGGCCAGGATCGTGAACGCCGACGGCTCCCGCGGTCACATCAGTTGGGACTCACGCGGCGAAGGCGCGCTGCTGGAATTCGCAATCGACACCGCGCTGGAGATTCGCGGCGACAACGCCCGCGCAGTCGGCGGCGTGCCGTCGATACAGCAATTCGCAATTCCCGCAGATGGCGGCCCGGTCGCCTCCGGCTGCGTACCCACTTCCGGTGCCAGCGTCGTCGCTTTCTGGACGGCAAACGGCTTTGAAAAATGGCGCGGCGATGCAGCCGGCGACGTTCACCGCGAACTCACAAAGCGCCTGCGCGCGCGGCTCCGGATGCAGACCATCGCGGACCGCGACGGCTTCACCGACGGCGCCATGTCCCTCGCCGGCGCAATGCCCGGCGAACTCGCCCGCGCCATCCAGGCCGACGCGGATCATTTCGGCGTGCCGGTGAAATGCGAGTTCCAGCGTTTCGCTTTCGACAAGCTCGCATCCGAAATCAGCGCGGGTCGTCCCGTGCTGCTCTCATGCACAATCGCAGTCCCGCAGAAGCCCGAGCTTTCGTGGGGACACGCAGTCGCCGGCGTCGCGTGGGCACGCGTGAACGGAAAGCAATTCGTCGGCATCGTGGACAACTTCTTCCCGACGAAAAACCCCGCCACGATCCGCTGGGTGCGCGAATCGGTATTCGACACACTCACAACCCTGCGCCCGCAACCCGCGAAGTAGCCCCGCAGCACGCGGTGCCTCAGAACAACTCGCGGATGTAGAAGTCGAACTTGTCGAACGGGAACGCCCCTTTGCCCGGACCCGTCGGCGCGGCTGCGAAGAAGTCCTTCACGATGGGTTTAAAGGCATACTTGATGGCTCCGATCTGCGCCTTGCCGATCTGCTCGGCGACGATGCCGAAGTGGTCGCCGCCGTCCGGTGTGCCGAGCGCCTGACCTTTGATGAGGATGCTGGCGATGGTGGAGAAGCGGGCCGGATCGTCGATTGGACCGCCAACCGTGACTTTGGTGTCGTCGCCGGTGCCGGCGAAGCCATCGAGTCCCTTCGTCGTGCTTGCGAGGATGCTGCTGGCGATCCAAGCACGACCCACGCTGAGGGCGCCGATTCCCGCATCGGCGTTGTTGTTCTCGCCGATGGTGACGAACGTTTGCTCAAAGCCGCCGCCGATGGTGAATTTGCCGATCGCATTGTCCGGGCCTTTGGCGAGCGCGGAAATCGCGAAGATATCGATATCGGTATCAACCAGATCGCCTCCGATGGTAATCGCGCCGATGCGGTTGACCGCCTGAATGCGCCCGTCATCGCGGAAGCTGCCGCCGACCACGATGGTGCCGATTCCCGCTGCGCTTTGGATTGTGCTCCTCGTGACCGAGCCGCCGACCGTGAGGCTCGTGAGATTGCCGGTTGGGTTGTTGGAATAGATGTCGGTGCTCCGGATGTCGGTCTTCACGGTGATCTTCCCAAGGCCGTGCTTTCCGTTGATCTCGTCGCCAAACGGAGCAGTGCCGCCGAGTGCGCCGAGGGATTGCACAGCGAGGCTGCCGAGTGCGATGCGCGAATCGTTGTTGTCGCCGACGCTGAGGTCCTGAAGTTCGCCGCCGATGGTCACTTTGCCGAGGTCGGTCTGGCGCGCGTCGATTTCACCGACGTTCACGAAACCATTGCCGCCTTTCGGGCCCACCTTCGCAGTGATGGTGAGGTCGAACGCTTTGCCGGAAACTTCCGGAGTGACATCGAGCGATTGGAGCAGCCCGCCGATCCCTGCGGCGTTGATGGTGAAGTCGCCGGGAGCAAAGGCGCCAGCCGTGCGTTTCACGGTGACGAGGTCGCCGTCCACATCGACAAAAGTCGCCGTCTTTCCGTCGGTGGAAATGACGAGGCTCGGCGCGGCAGCCGCGACGCTCGGCGTGGTGGAGCCGAGTTCGCGGATGGTGAAGTCGAACGCTGGATTCTCCGCGCCCGAGCCGACGATGGTCGGCGCGGCGAAGAAGGCTTCTTTTGTCGCCCCCCCTTTGAATGCAAAAGTGCGCGTGCCGACCTTGGCCTTGCCGATCTGCTCGGCGACGACGCCGAACATATCGCTCGTGTTGTCCGCCGAACCGAAGGCCTGACCTTTCACGGTGAAGCTGCCGATGGCAGACTGGATGTTCGCGTTGTCGCGTCCCGCGCCGGTGAGCTTCGCGTCGTCTGCGGTGCCGGTCGAGAAGTCGGAGCCGCTGCCAACTCCGGCGACAACCGAAGTAGCGCTCCAGTCGCCATCGACCGAGATGCTGCCGATGGATGCGTCGGCATTCAATGCACCCGTGGTTCCGGCGCCGAAGCTGCCATACTGCACGCTGCCTTTTACGGTGACGCTCTTAATCGCAATATCGACGCCCTTCGTCGGCGCGGTCGCCTGGCCGAACGCGCCAATGTGCACCGGCTCCGTGATGTCGAGGCCGACGATGCTGCCGGCGACCGCCACGCTGCCAATCGCTCCCGCATTCGATACGATGAAAAGCGTGCCATTCACGGCACGGATGTCGCCACCCACTTTCAGCGAACCGATTCCCGCGTGAGCAGAGATGTTGCCGCTGGTGATGATGGAACCGCCGATGGTGGCTTTGCCGAGCGTGCCGTCTGTGCCGGAAATACCGAGCTCGGCGCGAAGATCGCCTTTCACGGTGAGTGCGACGAGCGCGCCTTGAATTTCGCCGATGTTTAAGCCGCCCGCGCCCTGCGTGCTGGTGCCGAGGAGGCCGAAGCTCTCAACGGCAAGCGATTTCAAGCCGGGCACTTTGGCCGGACCGCCAGCCGTGCCGGCGCTGATGCGGCCGAGGTCGCCAGGCAGTGTGACTGCGCCGAGGTCCACGCCCGCTGCGTCGATGAAGCCGATGTTCACAAAGCCGTTGCCGCCAAGCAAAGCAGTCGGCGTGGCCGAAATTGCGATGTTCGCCCCGGTGAAAGTGGCGTCGAGCGTGAGTTTCGTGAGTTGTCCACCGCCGATGACACCGGTCTGGTATCCCGAGAAACTCGCTGGCGTGAACGTGCCGGCGGTCGTTTTTACGCTCACGAGGTCGCCGTCCAAGTCGCGAAACGTGGCGCTTTTTCCGTCCGTGGCGATGTCCACTGTGAGCGCTTCCGCGGTCTGGATGGTCACGTCGTTGCCGTCGCCTCCGATGTAGCTGATGCGCGCCGGCGGGTTGATGCCGGGGACGAGCGCGCCCTCGGGAAGTCCGTCGAAAGTTCCGTTGATGGCGTCGCTGCCGTCGTTGGTGAGGACATTGAACGTCGTAGCGAATGGCAGCGCGCTCGTCTGGTTGAACCTGAGCTGCGTATTCAGCGTGAGCTCGCCAGTCACTGCGATCTGAGCGGCGCCTGCTGCGCCGATGCCGAGTACGAACTGTGCATCCGGGCCGAGGGTGATGATGCCGTTCGGAAGGCTGAGGTTTGCGCCAGTAAGGAGGGAAAGCGGTGTGCCCGGGTTCACCGCGCCGATGGTGAAGTTATCGCCTCCATTGAATATGAAAGCAGTGATCGGGACGCTGCTGTCCAAGATGAGTGTGCTTACGTTATTCGAGCCGCCGAGCTGGATGTCTGGGGAAGAAATCGTGAGCGTCGGGACGACGATCCCACCAGGGCCCGAAATGGACGAAGCCGTGACCCTGAGGCTGCCGGACAAAGAGAACACGTTGCCGATGTTCATGGCGTTTGCGTCGGTGCCGATGAATACCCTGCCAGCGGTGATCGCGCCCAGCTCGGCGATGCTGAGGGCAAACGTGTTCGCGCCACCGGAACCAGCGAGGTCCACGATGAATGCGTTGTTGCTCGGGAAGAAGTAGGCATCGCCGGTGCCGACATTGATCGGCGCATTAATGGCCATGTCCGGCGCGGTGAACTCAACGTTTTCGGCCGTGACGCCCGTGATGCCGCCGACCGTGCCGATGGTGAGGGGACTGCTGTTCCTCACCAGCACATCCTGCGTCGTATTCGCCGCGAGCGTGCCGATCGTGTTGGTGACCGCGCTGAGCGCGAAATTGCCACCGCCGGTGAGCCGGAGGTTTGGTGTAACGATGGGGTACGAGCCCAGCACACCGCCCGGCGTGACGATTTGCGTAGTGCCGTTGGCGTTCGATATACCCGCGACGCTGTAGGTGGAGGTGACGCTGAATCCATCGACTTCATTAAGCGTCGAGGTGCCGCTGCCCGCGGCGGACATTGCGAAGCCGTTGAGATTATTCGGCCCGGTAAGCGCCACATTGCCAGTGGCGGTGACGGCGAGCACACTGCTAATCCATGCGCCCCCGCCCGTGGTGAGAACATCCGCGCCGGTGTTCATGGTGGTGACGCTCAAATTCGCAGGAGTAATAGCCGCTGACAGCTCGATGGAACCGGAGTCCGCCGCGCCAATTTGCAGGCGGGCCGTACTCACGCGGTCCAACTCCGCATCCGTGAGGCTGAGCTGTGCGCCGTTTTCCGTACCGAGATTGATGCCGCGTCCCGGCGTCAGCGGCTTGAAGGTGACTTGCTGCAGCGCGTTCACAGCACCGCTCGCGCCGATCGCGACTTTGTCGGCAGTGAACGTCGCCGAATTGAATCCGCTGACTGTGAGCGCGGAGTCGATGTTCACCGTCTCCGCTGCGACGGAGACGTCGTCGGATGGAAAGAGCGGGTTGGTTTCCAGCCGCACCGTGTCATTGCCCGCGCCATCGTTGACGGTGAGCGGATGCCCCAAGTTGTGAATCAGTAGTATGTCATCCTGGTCGCCGAGATTAAAGACGAGCGAGGTGGTGGCGCTGTTGTCCAGACTCACAGTCGAAGTGCCGCTGCCGGTCGCAAAGCCCGCGCCGGGGCCCGTAACTGTGATGTTCTCTACGTCACTGAACTCATACCTGCCCGGAACTAAACTGGTGAGAGTGAGGAAGCTGGCGGCTCCGACTCCGCCCGTGTAAGTCGCCGTGCCGTCAAAGGCGATATTGAGCGTCGCCGGCGCGATGCGGGCTTCAAGGGATTCAATTCGGGAATGGGTTCGGGTGCGTTTTGTCATGATGAAACCACTGTTTCAGGAAAGCCCCGACGAAGCAATCATGGCGAACTTGCGGGCTCCGCCGAACGTCTTGAAGTATCATGGTGCCGGTCGGCAAAATCGCGCGGCGGATCAAATCCATCATTCCCGAGGACGCGGAAACTCAAACGCTGCGCTAATGCATTTCTCTCATCGATTCGCACAGAGATCAGGTTATCAATCGCGACACCACACATGCATATTCTCCGCCGACTCGCTTTCTTCCCGCTCGCATTCACCACCACCGCACTTGCCGACGGCGAGTGGAATCCCGACACGCAGTTTCCCGCGCTGAAGCCGGCGGACGCGATTAAGACTATCGAAGTCCCGAAGGGAACGAAGCTCGTGTGCATCGCGAGCGAACCGATGGTCGAGGAACCGGCGGCGATGGCGTTTGATGGAAACGGCGCGCTCTACGTCTGCGAATGGCGCACTTACATGCAGGACGAACACGCCACAAAGCAGCTCGATCCCGTGAGCCGCGTCGTGAAGCTCGTGGACACGGACGGCGATGGCGTGATGGATAAACGCACCGTCTTTATCGACAACGTGATCCTCCCGCGCTCGGTGCTCCCGCTCCACGATCGTGTGCTCGTTCATTTCACCGAGGACACGACGATCTGGGCTTACTTCGACGACAACAAAGACGGCGTCGCCGACCGGCGCGAAGTCGCGTGGCAGGGCGGGCCGGACCACGGAAATATCGAGCATCAGCAAAGCGGGCTGTTGTGGAATCTCGACAACACCATCTGCACAAACGACCGGCGCTTTCGGTGGGAAAACGGGAAGCTCGTGGAGATGCGCCACGACCGCGGACGCATCAGCCAGTGGGGCCTTGCGCGCGACAACGATGGACGGCTCGTGTGCAGTTGGGGCGGCGGCGCGAATCCCGCGCATTCATTCCAGCTCCCGGCGGGCTACCCGATTCTTTCGATCAAGGAACACTCGGACGACTACGAGCGCCCGTGGGGAATCTGCCCGGTGTGGGACTTCAGCGACGGCGGCTACGACGTGAAACGGCAGGCGCAGCTCGTGAGCTTTTCCGCGACGTGCGGGCAGACGGTCGTGCGCTCGGCGGCGTTTCCGCAGTGGCAGGGAAACGCGGTCACTTGCGAGCCGGTGGGACGCCTCATTCGCATGAGCCGCTTTGAGTGGAAGGATGGCGTCGGCATCGCACACAACGCGTTTCCAGGCTCCGAGTTCGTGCGTTCGAACGACGCTTACTTCCGCCCCGTGTGGACGGAGAACGGACCGGACGGCGGCATCTACATCGCCGACCTTTACCGCGGAATCATTCAGGAAAAGGAATGGTTCCCCACCGCCGTGACGCCCGAACTGCGCGCACGCTACGTCGAGGACTACCGCAAAAACAAACTGGAGCTGTGGGTCGAGCGCTACGAGCGCGTGAAGAAATGGGGCATGCTAAAAGTGTTCCGCCACGGCCGCATCTACCGCCTGTTGCCCGACGATGCGAAACCCGCCGCCGCCCCGCGGATGCTCGACGAAACGCCCGAGCAACTCGTCGCGCATCTCGCCAACCCGAGCGGCTGGTGGCGCGACACCGCACAGGCACTCATCGTCTCGCGCGGCGACAAATCCGCCGTCCCCGCGCTTGCAAAAATGGCCGCAGAGCACGATTCGCCCGATGCCCGTATCCACGCGCTCTGGTCGCTGCAAGGTCTCGGCGCGTTGCAAAAAGAAACCATCCTCGCCGCGCTGAAACACCCGCATCCACGCGTCCGCCGCGCCGCCGTGCAACTCGCCGAGCCGCATCTCGCCGCCCGCGACGCCGCATTTTCCACGCCGCTCGCCGCGATGGCCGCCGACGCCGATGCACAAGTCGCCACGCAAGTCTTCCTCGCATTCCGCGCCGCCGCACAAACCGGAGCCGCGCAATTGCCCGCCGCATTTCTCGACGCGAAACTCCCGCTCGTCGCAAAGGTCATCGAGCGCGACCGCAACGACAAGAACCTCAGCACGCTCGGCGACTCCGCGAAAAAGGGCCGGCTCGTCTATGAAACCCTCTGCATCGCCTGCCACGGCCCCGACGCGAACGGCGTGCGCCTCAACGAAAAACTCATCGCCCCGCAGCTCACCAAATCCGCGTGGTTCGCAAACGGCGGCAACGTCCCAGTCCTCGCGCGCCTGCTGCTCAAAGGCCAGACCGGCCCCATCGAAGGCGTCACCTACGGCGAAGGCCTGATGCCGCCTGTTGAAAAATCGCACTCCGACGAACAAATCGCGCAAGTCCTCAGCTACATCGGCGAACGCTGGCACGGCTGGAAAAAACCCGCCGACCCCAGCGAAATCGCCCGCATCCGCGACCAAGTCAAAGACCGCACAACACCTTGGACACACGAGGAGCTGAAGGCAGTGAAGTGAGGCCTAATGCAGCGAGAGCGTCAACAACACCGTAAATCAGTAGCGTAATCGACCGGTAAAACCAACATTCGGAAGCCAAATTGTATAAGCCCCTGCTTATTCTGGATCTCGATGAAACCCTTGTTCATGCAACCACGCGCTCGATGGATGCTGAACCTGCCTTTCGTGCGGCCGGTTATGATGTTTACCGCCGCCCACACCTCGACGCCTTTCTCGATCGGTGTTTCTCGATGTTTGACGTCGCCGTGTGGACATCTGCTGGTCGCGACTACGCAACTGAGATCGTTCACAATGTATTTGGTAGACGCGAACTGATATTCTTGTGGTCAGCCGAGCGTTGCACTCGTCGCGTGAATCTCGCGACTTACGAACAGTACACCGTCAAGGATCTTAAAAAAGTCCGCCGCTTTGGAATTCCACTCGAACGCGTATTGATGGTGGACGACAGTCCCGAGAAACTTGAGAGAAACTACGGCAACCTCATTCGAGTGACACCATTTCTTGGGAATATCGACGATGCGGAGCTACCGAAACTCGCCCGGTATCTTGATATGATTCGGGGAATTGCGAACTATCGAACCATCGAGAAACGACACTGGAGAAACCAAGTCTGAGTTTCGATTCACCCTCAGGTCCAATGCCTTACAGCGTCCCGAGGAACTTCGCCAGGTCGGCGACTTTCGGGCTCTTCGCGGTGCGGACGTAGTAGCCGCTGGTGCCGACGCCGCATTGCAAGCTCTCGGCGAGCGTTAGGCCGGCGAGGCGGCCGAGGCAGAAGCCGGCGTTGAAATGATCGCCGGCGCCCGTGGTGATTTTCGGCTTTGCGCAATACGGTCCTTCGACGTGCGCGGAGCCGGTGGAGTCCGTGCCGGCGGCAAACTGCACGGGATGGATGACAACCGTATCGACCTTGAGCTTCGCGCGAATGAGCGATGATGCGTGGGCGACGGTGCCGTAGGTTTCCTCGATGGGACCGAGGCCGAGCACTTCGCTGGCCTGGCGGGCTTCGCCGAGGTTCAGGCCGAGAATCACGCGGGCGTGCTTTTCAAACTTGCTGATCAATTTCAGCGCTTCGGCGATGTCTTCCTTCGAGCGTTTGGCCGGATCGGTGAGGTCGAAGAAAATCCACGGCTTCGGGCCTTTGAGCTTCGGCATCACGGTCGCGAGCAGCTTTTTGAAAATCTCGGACAGGTGCATGAGCATCGTCCAGTTCACCATCGCGACGAGCTTCGAAGACGAGAAAAGCTTCACGAGTTCCGCCTCGGAGATGTGGGCCATGAGTTGCTTCCAGTTCACTCCTTTGAGACCGACTTGGTTCCCGCACATCAGCTTGCCGTCATCGAACTCGTAGGCGTCCGTATAACCCGGCTCGGAAATGGAAATGACTTTGGCGCGCTTCGCAAAATCAGCGAAAACGGGGTGCAGGTTCGGATTGCCGAGATTGCCGATGTAGGTGGTCGTGAAGTCAAAAGACGTAAGCGCATTGGCCATGATCGGGCCGTTGCCGCCGAGCTTCACCATTTTCACGGCGAGTTCGAAATTCGCGCTCAATCCGGACGCCGCGGTGATGCGTTTCGCCCAGTCCACCATCGTCGTGTAGCGATCGTATTTGGTCGGCGACTGCCGGGTTTTGACGACCTCGATGATCGTATCCACAAAGCCGTCGAAGCCGACGACGACGTTTTGTTTTGCGATGGATTTTGCTGCGGCCTTGAGCGCAGCCGCGGTGGTTTTTGACAGGTTTTGTGACATCGCAGCGCTGTATAATGTCACTGCGCAAGTTCGTCGAGTGACGTTCCGTTGAAGTTGCACTCGACACTTCACCCGATGCGGGCGAAATTAAATCCGCAGCCGCTGGGGTGGCGAAATTGGCAGACGCGCCAGACTTAGGATCTGGTTCCGCAAGGAGTATGGGTTCAAGTCCCTTCCCCAGCACCA